>CAZNOT010000011.1:0-15831 GCA_964574865.1 uncultured Candidatus Saccharibacteria bacterium
GGAGCTCTTTCTTTTTACGGTCATGGGCCGCCGGGAATCGAAAGCCACAGCCGACCGAGCGTAGCGAGGTTGGGTCCCGTCCGAAGGGACCCACGGCGAGGCGGGGTCGCGAGCACTTGGGCTTTTCCGATTTTGCGTTTCGCAATCGGAAAAGACTTAGTGACTCGTGACCGATTCCCTAAAAACCTAATGCGGTGAAAATCAGCGGCCGCAACACCCCCCAAACAGTAGCGGCGTTTGATGAAACCTCGAGCAAGCCTGGAATCTTCGCCAGAAGACTCCGCGAAAGCGCCGAACTTCTCTCATTCTCTTTCTTTTGAGCCTCTTTGACCAAAAAGTTAAGGCTTTCGAGAATCTCACCTTTCGGGCTCTCCGCAAGGAGAGAATCAGACTTGATTGCATTCGCGAAGTCGGCAACAGCTTTGGCAAGCTCGCCTTGCCCCGACGAGTTAAAACTATCGATTGCCTGGTTAAGCTCTGTGATCGTCCCGAGGTTTAGTACGCCAATCTCCCCGCCCGTAATCGAAATGTGGTTATTCACGACTTTTCCGCCGGTAACGATTACCGGTCTCTTGGTTGGATAACGCGGACCAATAGGTAGGCCCCAGCTTGCCGCAAGGCTATCGGCCGAATGATTGAGTTCCTCACGAAGCATCTGGACATTTGATTGCAAGACTCGTTGGAACTGCTCGTAACAGTTCAGACACAACGGGACCTGCTCTTTACCTACGAGCCCAAAGCAGTTATTGGAGCATTGGCTGCACTTCATATCTACATCTCCCCCCTCTCCGCCCTCCCCCTCCACATCACGTACTTGCAGTAATCGCAGTTCGGCCCCTCCTCCGGAATCTCCTCCCCATCTAGGCACTCCTTGATCGCGTTGACCGTATCCTCCACCCAGTCCGGGTTGCCGTCGTACGGAATCACCTTGATGTCGAACTCGAGCTTCGCGTCGAACGCCTCGCGGTCCGTCTTGCCGTTGCAGTACACGAAGTAGCCGCGCTCGGACACCGGGAAGCCCATCTTGCGGAGAATCCATTGGTACACCTCCATCTGCCGCTTGTAGCCGTCCTGCCACTCGGCGTCCAAGGACACCTCGCCGTCCTTCGACGTTGCCTTGTAGTCCACGACGATGACCTCGCCGTTCGGCTTCACCCACAGGTCGTCGACCGCGCCGCGCACCGAGAGCTGCGTGCCCTCGTGCAGGAACTCCACGCCGCCCTTCAGCGCCTCGCGCCAGAGCTCGAGGTTCTTGTGCTTCATCGGCACCGCGTCGATGCCGTACGCCTCCATCAGCGGGTGCGCCTTCCCCTTCGCGCGGAAGCTGTCGAACTCCTTCTTGAGGAGCGCGTCGACCGCCGAGTTGAGGTTGAACGGGAACGACGCCGGGCGCATCACGCCCATGCGCTGGTCGATGTAGAAGCACTTCGGGCACTCGACGAACAGGTCGATCTTCGAGCGCGAGATGCGGTACGGCCCCTTACGCTTGGGGTCGTACGACCACATGCTGCCTTTCTGCCTCGGCCGGTACGCCCAATCGCCCATAGTGGGCATAGGTTAGCACGTCGAGCGGCACGTTCGGCGCGGAAATAAAGCCGGCACTAGCGCAGCGAGGGAACTCCCGCAAACACGAAACAGACGGCCCAGAAGTTCGTCTGAAAAACGTCGGCACCGCCACGGCCGACGCCACGGGAACCAAAACCGACGCGCCCACAGGACCAGGCGCCGGAACGCCTCCGGCCGCCCAGGGGGGGTAACTTTCTTTTATCGTCTAGAAAAGGAAAAGCCGCGCCATTCGAGCGCGGCCACGCTTTGAGCCAATTAGGCAACCTGCCAGCTCGGGCACACGATTCCTTGAACCGCGTCGAGGAAGCCTTTGACGTCTGCGATGTGAGGCAGCGCAGCTGACGGCTCGAGGCGTGGGCCGTGCTCCGGCAGGCCGAGAACCTGACGAGTCGCGCGCCAGAAGTAGCCGTTCATGTGCGGGTTGTGGAAGCCGCACCCGAAACGCCCGTCGAGAGCTGCAGAGACTTCGGCCGCGGTGAGAGAGCCTGATTTCGGGGCGGAGCCGGTAGGGCCGGCGCTATCTTTGGAGGGTGAATGAGCCATAGGCGGAAATTGCTACAACATTCAATCAGATTAGTCAAAAAGAAAAGGCGCCCAGCTTGGGCGCCTAAGCCGAGAGCCCGGCGCGGGCTTCGTGAAAAACAAAGGGGAGGAGGCGGCCATAGGGGCAGACGGGCCATCCTCCTCCCAACCCACCCTAGACGAGGGCAAGCCAACACAACTAACTCAGGAACACTGACGGTTACAAGTATACACTATACTTGTAATTTGTCAAATATTAGGAACCGCCACTACCAGCGCCCGCCGCCGCCTCCCCCGCCGGATGAGCCGCCGCCGAAGCCGCCGAAACCTCCGCCGGAGGAGCCGCCGAAGCCGCCCGAGCCACCAAAGAAACCACCGCCTCCCCGGCCGCCCTTATTGAATTCAAAAAATAGGCCGATGAGGGCGCCGGCGAAAGCCGCCAGCGCCGCCGCAATCGTTCCGACGACAAACCAGCCCGCCAAACCTCCGGCGAGCGCGCCGAACAGAGGCCCGTCCCATTTTCGTTTAGTCTTCGCAAAACCAATCAGGGCAACCAAAATAATCCAGAGCAGAACTTTCCACCCGTCTTCATCTAGGGCGAGCTTCGCGTCGCCTGTCGGCGCGTACGATACGTCGCCGATCGCCTTCACAATTTCCCGCGCGCCGGCGACCGTGCCGTCGGAAACGTCACCCGCCTGGTACGCGGGAATGAGCGTGCGGTTCACGATCCACGAGACCTCCGCGTCCGGCAGATCGCCCTCGAGGCCGTAGCCGACCTCGATGCGCACGTCGCGCTCGCCGGGCTCGCCGAAGGGCGAGACGAGGAGCAGGACGCCCGTATCCATTTTGGCGTCGCCAATACCCCACGCCTCGAAGAGCTTCGTGGCGTAGACGGACGCGACCTCGCCTTGGAGGGTCGGCACCGTCGCGACGACGACCGAGTTCCCCGTCTGCGAGTAGTACGCGCGGAGCTCGGCGTCGAGCGTCGCCTCGGCCGCGCCGTCGATGACGTTGGCGAGGTCACTGACCGGGCCGGAGGGCTTAGGCGGAAGCTCCAAGGCCGCGCCCGCGAGAGCGGGCGCGGCCAGGAGGCCGATCGCGATTACCGCCGCGCTACTCCAGCTCCAGGTTGACCTTCGGGGCATTCTCGGCGCCGGAGAGAGCGGCGAACGGGGTCTTCTCGTCGTAGCCGAAGATAGCCGCGGCGATCGAGCCCGGGAAGCGGCGCACGCGGAGGTTGTAGTCCTGCACGACCTCGTTGTAGCGGCCGCGCTCGGTCGAGACGCGATTCTCGGTTCCCTCGAGCTGCGCCATCAGGGTCTGCACGTTCTCGGAAGACTTGAGCTGCGGGTAGTTCTCGACGATCGCGAGCAGGCGCCCGAGCGCGGACTCGACCTGGCCGGCGGTCTCGGCGGACGGGTTACCGGCGTAGGCGGTGCGGGCCTCGGCGAGCGCGGTGAAGACCGCGCGCTCCTGCGCCATCACGCCCTTCGTCGCGGCCTCGAGGTTCGGGATGAGGTCGAAGCGGCGCTGGTACTGGACCTCGACCTGCGCCCACTGCGTCTCGACGGCGGTGGAGGCAGTGACGAGCCCGTTGTACGAGCCGAAAATCCAGAGGACGAGGACGCCGACGACGACCAGAACGATGATCCAAGTTTTGCTCATGGGTTTGGGTTAGCCGAATAATCCTAGCAGAAGTTGCCGGGCTTGGAATCAGTCACGAATCACTAAGCCGTTCGGCGTTCCTGAAATTTATTACGGCCAGAGCGCCGAACGGCTAAGTGTTCGCGACCCCGCCTCGCCGTGGCCCCCTTCAGACGGAGTCCAACCTCGCTACGCTCGGTCGGCTGCGGCCGTTCGATTCCAAGCCCGGCAACCGTGCGCTCCCGCAAAGGTTCTGGCCCGCGCCGGAGCGGCGCGGGCCAGAACTTTCGTGCGCACGGTTGCCGGGCTTGGAATCGAACCAAGATTCACGGCTTCAAAGGCCGCTGTCCTACCGTTAGACGACCCGGCAAAAGAGATCGGCAAGATTGGACGGGACGAGCGTACCACGTGGCGGCAGACCTTGCGCAAAACGCCCGAAAGGTTCAATCTCCGGCAGAATGATAGTTTTTGAAATCATAACTTCGAAAGGGCCAATCGATCTTTACGAGCACATCGTGCAGACGACCGTCAGAAAATGGCCCGCTTACGCCCTGCCGCCGCTCACCCTCCGCGGAATCACCGAGAACCGAGACTTCACCGTCACCATTACCATCGAAAGCACGCTGGCAACGTACGACGGGGAGGGCGGAATCTTGGCGAGCGGAAAGGTCGTCGGAGAAAAAGGAAAGGTTCTGTGCGTCTTTGCTGGGATCATCCTCAACCCACCGATCCTGGCGAGAGGTTCGCCGCTCCCACCTATCGCCGCGGAGACCAAAAGCCGAATACTCGGCGCGAACTAACGCAGCCCCACGATCGTGGGGTTTTCTTTTATTTCCCGACCCTCTCAGCGAGCAGCACGACCGCGAGCTCGAGCGGTAGGCCGGGCGCGGCCGAGACGGAGGCTTCGTCGATGGCGCGCAAAAGCGCGAGGAGCGCGTCGGAAGTGATGGGCGACTCCTTGGCGAGCGTCTCCAGGAACGCGCGCTCCTCCTCGTCGACGCCCGCGAGGAGCTGCGACTTCGGCGCGATGCGGAAGAGGAGCGCCCGGCGCGCGAGCTCGAGCGCGAGCTCGGTGAACGACTCCATGTCGAGGCCCTGCGCCGCGGCCCGGCCGATCGCGTCGAGCCCAGCGGATGCGTCCTTCGCCGCGAGCGCGGCCACGAACTCGCGGACGAGCCGCGCGGGCGGCGCGCCGGTGACGCGCTCGACCTCGCCGCGCGAGATAACCTCGTCCTTCGAGAGGTGCGCCACCTTCTGCAGCACCGAGAGCGCGTCGCGGAACGAGCCTTTCGCGAGCGAGGCGATGAGCTCCGCCGCGCCCTCGCCGAACCGCAGACCCTCCTTCTTTCCCGTCTCGGCGACGACTTTGGCGAGCACCGCCGCGGACGGCTTTTTGAACTGGTACCACTCCGAGCGCGAGATGACGGTCTCGGGAATCTTCTCTGCTTCGGTCGTGGCGAGAATGAAAATAGCGTGCGCGGGCGGCTCCTCGAGCGTCTTCAGGAGCGCGTTCCAGGCGCCGCGCGAGAGCATGTGCGCCTCGTCCAGGATGTAGACCTTGAAGCGCGAGCGGAACGGCAGCACCCACACGGCCTCGTTGATCTCGCGGATGTCGTCGACGGAGGTCTGCGACGCGGCGTCGATCTCGTACGTGTCCTCGGGCGCGGTGCCGAGCGCGCGGGCCAGGATGCGCGCCACCGACGTCTTGCCCGTACCGCGCGTGCCGGAAAAAATGTAGGCGTGCGCGAGCTGCCCCGACTCGACGGCGGCTGCCAGAACGCTCGTAACGTGCTCCTGCCCGATGACCTGCTCGAAGTCCTGCGGGCGGTACCGCGAGTACATCGCCGCGGGCCTGTCCCCCGCGGTCGCCGCGCCGCCTTCCTTTCCTTTCTTGGCCGCCATTGCGGGGGCGATTTTAGCACGCGACTCGGCGCGGGTCGGGTAAAATTGATTTTTCTCAAAATTGTGTTAGTAATTAGGAGAACCTTCCTTCCCTCATGAAAACAATCATCTCAATCATCCTACTTGGGCTAGCTCTCGCGCCTACCCTCTCTTTCGCGTCCGTGATCCTCACGTCCGACGCGGAAACGCGGTCGGCCGCGCCGGTCCTCGTGACGGCAACGTCGTCTCCATCTGGTTTTTCCGGAGGGACGACCCTCCAAAATCTTACGGTCTCCGCGGCCGCCGATTCCGATGTTTACGATTTGGAAGTCGCACGCTTCACCATCCGAGGTGACTCCGATAACCTGACCGACGAGCTCATCGTCACCAGGCCGACAACGAGCGGCTCGTCGCCCACCTACGTGACGTCGCTCACCTACGTGACGACGCTCACCTTGAGCCACGGCGACGAAATCGCCGAGAGCCAGACGATCTCGCTGTCTGGAGCGCCCGAACCGGCGAGAGCGTCTCTCCTCGCCGTTGGCCTTGGCGCCCTCTCCCTCCGCCGGCGCCGAAGGTAGCCCCGCAACTCACACGCGCCAGCTTCCCGCTGGCGTTTTTCATTTCTGCCTCAAGAGATTCACCGCCTCCTCCCCCGTCTCACACGCCATCAAGCGCTCGCGGAGCTCCTTGGCCCCTCGCCAGCCGGAGACGTAGGCCTTGAAGTGCTTCTTCATGGTCGCGAAGTTCTTCCAGGGCAAGAGCTCGGCGAAGAGCTCGATGTGGGACGCCAAGGTCTCGAGGCGGCGCGCCACCAGCTCGGGCGTAATCTCGATCGCCTGCGACTCGGCCGCGCTGCCGCCGTGCTTGTGCGCGTAGGCCTCGGACTGGAAGAACGGCGAGAATTTGCGGAGCGAATCGTCCGCCGCGAAGAACCACGGGTTCCCCAGGACCGCGCGGCCGACCATCGCGCCGTCGGCGCCAGACTCTTTCGCCTTAGCGTGCGCGTCCTCGAGCGAGCGCACGTCGCCGTTGCCGATGATGAGGGTGCGCTCGCCTTCGGGGATACCGTTCGCGTCGCTCCACTCGTTCCGAATTTTGATCGCGTCCGCGATGCGACCCCACCGCGCGGGCACCGCCGAGAGATCCTTGCGCGTGCGGGCGTGGAGCGTGACGGCCGCGGGGCGCGCCGAGAGAATCGTCGGCAGCCACTCTTCCAGCACGTCTTTGCCGTAGCCCAAGCGCGTCTTCACCGATACCGGCACATTGCCGGCGCCGCGCCGCGCCGCCTCAATTACCGCGAGCGCGACCTCCGGCGTCTTGATCATCGCCGCGCCCGACCCCTGCCGCTCGATCGACTTGTCCGGGCAGCCCATGTTGATGTCGACGCCGTCGAAGCCCAAGATCGCGCAGAGGCGCGCGGCGGACTCGATGTGCGCCGGGTTAGACGAGAAAATTTGCGCGACGATCGGGCGCTCGGCGTCGGAAAACTGAAGATCTCCGAGCAGCTTCTTGCGGCCCGCCTCCGGCGCGAGCGCGAGGCCGTCCGCCGAAACGAACTCCGTCCACGTCACGTCCGGCTTCCCGCACGCGGCAATCACCCGCCGGAACGCGGGGTCGGTCACGTCGGCCATCGGCGCGAGCGCGACGAACGGCCGGGGCAGGTTTTCCCAGAATCCGAGACTCATGCCGGCGAGGTTAGCAGATGGAACCTCTTTTGACATTCCCGCTAAAAAGAATTAAAGATTGGTCAATTATGGACTTTCCACCACCGAACCCGGCGCTCGCCGCCGAAGAAGCCGCGAGGCTCGCGCGAGAAATTGCCACGCCCGAGGGCGAAAAACGCATCGACGATGCCCTGCTCACCGCGGCCACTGTGCCGATAGGTCGCCTCTTTGGCGCGGGTATTGGCATGGCGGGCGTGGCCATCGACACGGAAACCGAGGAGTTCCTCGCAGGCCCGTTCGGGGGCCGGCACAATTGGGCCTTCGAGCGGCTCGTCGAAAAAGCAGACAGGCGTACCGATGACTGCGACCGGTCCAATTCGATCGTCGTGAAGGGCCACGCGGCGCTAATCGACGGCTACGCGACCCCGATCGTCACGCTCTACGCCAAGCACACGAACGACCCGAGCAAAGATTTAGCCGAGAAGCTCGTCCTTGAGCGAGGTCACTGCGTTCCCGTGTGGCCAATCAAGTTGCAATACTCTTCCAATCGTGAGCTCCGCGCGAGCGTGGCCAAAATACAACGCGAGATCAATCAGAGACAGGACGAGCCCCGCGACCAGACGTGAGTCTGGCTTTTCTTTTTGAACAGGAAAGTCGCCCGCGAGCGAGTGGCTGGATCATTCGCCGGCGACGCGGGCCGAACGGACGTACGGGCCGGGGCCAATTGGGTGAGCTTCGACGAGCTCGCCCGAGCCGGCGCGGCGGCAGTCCGCGAGGACGACGCGGCCGTGCGGTTACCCCGCTTTTTCCCCGAGAGCCCCTCCCGCGGCGCCACTAGCAAATATTTTCTGCCAGGTGTAACCTGCCGCGGAAACATCCTTCCGACCATGAAATACAACATCGTAATTATCGCGGCGGCCGTCATTCTGGCCGCGTACTCCGACGCCAACACACCGAAGAAGGTCGACATCCAATCGCTCTTCGCCGCCGAAAAAATGACCGCCGTCGCAGACAACGGTGCCAGCGTGACAATCACCGTCCGACGGAAACCCGGCGAAACGTGGGACGAACTCTTCGCCCGCGCGTGGGCTGCGGGCGCGGCGTGGCAGGAGACGCACCCGGAAAAAACCGGCACCCGATTCGCAGTCGTCAGCAGGATCGAGACGCCCGGCCGCCAGGCCGCTGCCTGGAGCACCTGCTACTCGCCCTGACCACGGGGCGATTTTCTTTTTTCAGGTTCGGTCTCCAAGGCCAAGTCCTCGGTCAGTTCGCCGCGACCTCCGCCTCGGCATCCCCGCTCGCCCCGACCGGCGTCCAGTACGCCCAACGTTCGAGGTAGTTCACCGCCTTCCGCGCGTCCGCCGCGGGGTCGGGCGACCTGAGGACCACGACGGCGACGTTGCGGTCGTCGAACTCCGAGAGCGGCAGCGCGAACGTCGCCACGAGCGTCTTGCCCGCCTCGTCGGTGTAGCCGTGCTTGCCGCCGCGGTAGCGGTCGTCGCCGAGGAGCTTGGACGAGTTGTCCCAGCGGTGGTCGCCCAGGCCGAACGTCTTCACGAGCGACGACTTCAGCACGAACTGCTTGTACTTGTGCAGGTACTGCGCCAGCTTGAAGAGGTCTGCCGGCGTCGAGACGTTGTTCGGCGACAGCCCGCTCGGGTCCTCGAACGAGGTGTCCTCGAGGCCGAGGGCCGCCGCCTTCGAGTTCATCGAGTCTACAAAGTAGTTGCGGCCGGCGGCCTCCGCGAGCACCTCGGACGCGTCGTTCGAGGACTCGAGGAGGAGCGGGTACAGCAGGTCGCCCACCGTGAGCTCCTCGCCGGTGCGCAGGTCGCCGAAGGACGCGTTCGTCGCGACGGCCTCTTCCGAGACCTCCACCTCCTTGTACTGGTTCAGGATCTCGAGCGACGTGAGCGCGGTGACGAGCTTCGAGACGGACGCGACCGGGCGCACCGTCGACTCGTCGCGCTTGGCGAGCACCTCGCCCGTGTCGAGGTCGCCGACGACGAACGCGGCGGCGCCGAGGTTCGGGAACGACGGCGCGCCGGGGAGGAGCGCGTAGCCGCCGGCGGTCGTCGCCGGGGTCGAGGTCGCGGCCGGATCCGCCGACTCGCCGAGCACGATGACCGGCGTCCCCTCATCGGCGAATTCGTAAATCTCGGCCATCTCGTCGGTCGACATGCGGATGCAGCCGCCCGAGTAGCCCTCGGCGACCGGGGTGCCGCCCGAGTAGTACGGCCAGCCGTGAATGAAGAAGTTGCCCTGGAACTGCATCGAGAACGGCATCCAGACCCCGCCAATCGAAGAGTAGTGCTCGGCCTCTTTTGCCTTAACCTCGTAGGCGCCGGGTGGCGTCTCCCACGCGGTGCCCGGCCGGCCGCGCGATCGGATGTCGTAGCTCCGGACAATCTCGCCGTCCTCGAACAGGTGGAGCTTCATCTCGGCGAGGTTCGCGACGAGCGCGCGGCCGTCCTCGGGGAGCTTGTAGGCGGCGACGATCTGGCCGTTCGCCAGCGTGGGCGGGCCATCGAACGTGTCGGCGAGGTCGGCGAGCGCGCCGGTGATGGTCGAGGTCGCGCGGGCGATGAGACCCTCCCCTTCGGACGCCTCGCCCGTCGCGGGGCCCAGGCTCCCGAAGCGCGCGAGCGCGGCCGCCCCGCCGAAGCCGACCGCCGCCGCCGCGAACGCGGCGGCGGCTTTCTTCGCGAACGAGGCGAGCCGAGAGCTACCCATGCCGGATATATACCACAGAAATTTGGGGCCGCGGGCGCCCCGCTACGCCTTCGCGGCGACGAGGTTGCCGCGGCCGTCCGGGGAGAGCGCAATCGAGTCGCCCGGCTGCACCGAGCCCGAGACGATCGCCAGCGCGACGGCGCTCTCGACCGCTCCCTCGACCGACCGCCGCATGGCGCGGGCGCCGAAGGCCGGGTCCTCGCCAGACTCGGCCACGAACGAGAGCAGCACGTCGTCCTGTTTCAGGTGGAGGCCTTTCTCCTCGAGCTTCTTCGCCGTTTTGCGAAGCAGCGTCGCCGCGACCCCGCGGCGCGCCTCCGGCGAGAGCGGCGCGAACGCAACCACGCCGTCGAAACGGTTGAGGAGCTCGGGCGAGAAGCTGCCGTCGCGCACGGCGGCGCCCACGACCGCATCCTTGGTCGGCATCGCGGATCCTGACGAGAGCGCCTCGTAGAAGAGGCGGCTGCCCGCGTTCGATGTCGCCACGATCACGAAGTTGCGCGCCGAGACCGCCTCACCGGCGGCGTCCGAGAACTTGCCCTCGTCCAGAATCTGGAGGAAGAGCGCGCGCACGGCTGTCGACGCCTTCTCGAACTCGTCGAGGAGCAGGAGGCCGCCCTTCCGCTCGCGCAGCTTCGAGGTCAGGTGGCCCTGGTGGCCGCTCCAGCCGAGGAGCTTGGACAGTCCGTCATCCCCCGCGTACTCGCTCATGTCGAGGCGCACCATCCTGTCCTCTCCCCCAAAGTACGCCTCGGCGAGCGCCTTGGCTGTTTCGGTCTTGCCGACACCCGTGGGACCCAGGAAAAGGAAAGTCGCGAGCGGGCGGTTGGCGCTGGCGAGGCCAGCGCGGGCGCGGCGCACCGCGTCGGCGACAGCCGAAACCGCGTCGGGCTGCCCCACCACGCGCGCGGCGAGCGAGGTCTCGAGGCGCGCCAGGAGATCGCGCTCCTCGGCGCCGACCGCGCCGGTCGGCACGCCGGTCATCGCCGAGACCGCCGCGTCGACGTCGCGCGGCAGGAGGACGCTGCGCCCGTCGGCGCGGGCCACGGTGAACGCCTCGGACAGGAGGTCGCGCGCGCGATCGTCCGCCGCGCCATCGTCGAGGAAGCGGCGCATGGCGCTCGCGGCTTCCATCACCGCCTGCACGGTGGCGACCCCCTCGCCCCGGTCCTCGGCGCGCGCCGCCGCGTCCTCGACGAGCCGCAGGAGAGCCGAGTCATCCGGCTCCTCGACGAGCACGCGCTCGAAGCCGCGCATCAAATCGCGGTCGGTCTCGACGGTGTCGTGGAAGCCCCGGCGCGGCGCGCAGGCGACGACCGAGACGCGCGATGAGGACATGGCGGACGAGAGCGTCCCCGCGAGGTCGGCGCCGATCGCGCGCGCCGCCTCGATCGCCGCGGGCAGCCCCGGCAGGACGATGACGGTGTCGCCGGCAGCCGAAGCCTGCTCGATTCCCTGTCGCAGCGCGCGCTCGAAGATCGCGATGTCGCCCGTCGTCGAGGCGAGGCCGGCCGCGTCGATCGAGAAGAACCGCTTGCCCTCGATCGACGGCGAGGCCTCGCCGCGCGCCGCGCGGCGCGCCACCGCGCCGACAATCGCGAGCGCGGTCTCCCCCTCCGGCGCGACGACGATAGCGTTCTTGCCGTCACCCGAGAGGATCGCCTCGACGCGGTCAACCGCGGGGAGGAACGCCGCCTCGATTTCCGCGGCGCGCGAGTAGGCGGCCTCGGACGAGATCGGCCGGCCGACGCGCTCGAGCGCCCACGTCTGCCCGTAGGCCCACTGGCGGCCGATCGACGGCGTGCGGTCGAGGTGCTCCGCGCGCCACCACGCGAGCTCGGCGCGGGCCGCGGCGCTCTCGCGGGACGACCAGGCGAACGCCTCCTCCCACGCGGCGAGCGGCGTCGCGCGCGCGTCGAGGAAGGCGCGCAGCGACGCGTCGGCCGCGTAAACGCCGCGCGCGAGCTCGGCGAGCGAGAGCCGACCGTCGGCGCCAGGCTCCGCGCTCCAGCCCGCGGCCGAGACGCGGTCGCGATCGCCGGCCAGGAACGCGTCGCGGTCGCGCGGGCTAATCCCGAGGCGCAGCATCGCGAGCCGAGAGCCGCGCGCGCGGAGCAGGCTTCCCGTGAGATCGGCGCGGTCGGCGAGGAGCATCACGACCGCCGCGTCGTAATCAATTTTCCCCTCGCGCCCGAGGCACGAGTAGCCGTACGCTTCCACCATGTGGGCCAGGAACGCGAGCGGCACGACGAGCAGCAGGAACGCGTTGAGGCGCGTCGCGTAGGGCGCGAGCGCGGCGAGCGCCTCCACCTGCCCCGAGAAGGCGCCGAGGATGACCCCCAAGAACGCGCAGCCGACGAGCCATTGGAGCGCGCGGCGCAGGCGCAGGCGGCGGTCGAACGGCGCCAGGCGCTCGAGCTGCGCGAGCGGCTGGAAGACGTCGGCCACGCGGAGGATTTCAGGGTACGTCATTGGAAGTTGCCGACGAGGAGGCCGCGCGCGCCGATCCAGAGCGAGAGCGCGATCGCGGGCGGCAGGAGGAGCCACGAGATTACCGCCGCCACACCCAAAACCGCCGCGAGCGCGTAGCACGCGAGCGCGAAGGCGAGCACGCCGAGACGCATCACGAACCCGACCAGCCGCATCATCAGGCTCACGACCAGCGCTTCAGCCCGGTCGCCGATTGAACCCGCGACCGGCTCGGCCAGCCGCTCGAACGGCGCGAAGAGCGTCCGCAGGTGGAGCGGCACCGCGCAGAGGCGGGTCACGAAGCGGAACATCGTCCCCCACAGCCGGAACGACTCGACGATCGCGCGGCTGTAGTGCCACGCGAGGTAGCGGAACGGGAGCTGGAGCGCGTCGGAGGGCATCGTGGCTGCGCCAATTGTAGCGCGGCGCGCGCCGAGTACGGTTGCGCGAACTCACAGTCCGCGCCGCGAATCCGCGGCACCCGGCGTGTTGCCAATTTTACGGCGTAGAGATAGCCTCCCGCCTAGGTTCGAGGTAGCTCAAGGTCGCGGGAGCTCTACCCGGTCGCCCAACGTAACAGAGGACGCCGGCAAACTGGCCGCCGCGGGGACAGAGCGGTTCGCCCCACGCGCGGGGGCCGAGCAGATGGAGGTTCAAGGCCTCTCCTCAAAGGAACCTGGCGGGGAGACGCTACCCTCCCCGCCTCAATTTTCGGAAGGGGCTCGACCGCTGGTCGAGCCCCTCTTTTTTTCCTTCCGCGTCACTCGTCGTCCGAATCTACGCTCGCCGCATCGGCCGGACGCAGGAACACCTTGTGCGGCAGGCGGAGGTCGGCGTAAGCGTAGGCGCGGAGCGAGCTGAGCGAATCGTCGCCGAGCGCGACGCGCAGGTTCTCGATCGCCTGCTCGCCAGAGTACGTCACGTCGGCGAGGAGGTACGGGCCCTCGGCGAGCGTAAGTTTGAAATCGGTGCCGTCGGCGGTCGAAACGGACGACGGCGAGAAGCCTTTCTCGCGGAGCGTCGAGACGAGCGACGAGACGCTCCCCCACGCCTCCTCCGGCGCGTAGCGCGCGCGAATCGGGTCGGCCGCGGCGACGAGGCCAGAGAAACGGGTCGCGCCGACGGGCGGCGTCGCGCGCGCGAAGATCATCCCGTCCGGGTCGAGCGCGAAGCACTCTTCGTCGCCGCCGATCGCCTGACCCGATCCGGTCGAGGGACGGCACCAGTAGCCAAACCGCTCGCGCTCCTCGACGTTGACCACGAGCTCGAGCTCGCGCCGCGCCACCGTCGCGGAGGCGACCTCGGGGAGCGCCGACTCGACCGCCTCCTCGATCAAGCCTGGACGAGCCAGGTACGCGTTCGTCATCGGCATGAGCGAGAGCGCCGGCGAGACGAGCGCGGATTGGGCCGCCGTGACGACGGCAGCTTCGGACGCGGACACAGCGCCCTCGACCGCGATGCCGGCGACCGCGAACGTGGGGTGGTGCGCCAGGTGCCAGGCGCCCGCGTAGAGGACGCCGGCCGCGATCGCGTACGCGATTAGCGCGCGGCGCGTCTTCTTCTGGCGCCGCGCGCGCAGCGAGGCGCTGACGACGCTCCGCGATGGTTTATGCCTTGCTCCCGTCACCCCCCGATTCTACCTAGAGCGATCGAAAAAGCCTCGTCCGACAACCCTACTCCGGCTTGATCGATTCCGCGCCGCCGAGGTACGGGCGCAGCGCCGCCGGAATCCGCACCGAACCGTCCGCCTGCTGGTGGCACTCGAGGAACGGCACGAGGATGCGCGGGCTCGCGACGGCGGTGTTGTTGAGAGAGTGCGCGAAGCGGCGCTCGCCGGCCGAGTCGACGTGCTTGATCTGGAGGCGGCGCGTCTGAAAATCGTGGAAATAAGAAGCCGAGTGCGTCTCGCGGTACTTGCCCTCGCTGGGCACCCAGGCCTCGAGGTCGTACTTCTTCACCTGCCCCAGGCCGATGTCGCCGCCGCAGTTCACGACGACGTGGTACGGGATCTCGAGCGCCTTCAAGATTTCTTCAGAGTTCGCGCGCAGCTCCTCGTGCAGCCGCACCGACTCCTCGTGGTTGCCCTCGCAGAGGATGATCTGCTCGAGCTTCCAGAACTCGTGCACGCGGATGAGGCCCTTCGTGTCCTTGCCGTGGGAGCCGGCCTCGCGGCGGAAGCAGGGGCTGATGGCGATGACCTTGATTGGCAGCGCGGCGAGGTCGAGCGTCTGACCCGCGAAGTACGACATCGCGCCGACCTCGCCCGTGCCCGCGAGGTACTCCCCGTCCTGCGTGCGGTACAGGTCTTCCTCGCCCTGCGGCAGGTAGCCGGTGCCGAGCAGCGTCTCGCGGCGCACCAGAGACGGCACGCGCATGAGGCGGTAGCCCTTCGCGGAGAGGCTATCGATCGCGAGCGAGACAATCGCGTGCTCGAGGCGCGCGCCCCAGCCGGTGAGGAAGTAGCCGCGGAAACCCGCGACGCGGGTGCCCGCTTCGAAGTCCGCGAGCTTCAGCGAGTCGCAGAGCGCGACGTGATCCTTCGGCTCGAAACCGAACTTGGGAACCTCGCCCCACGTCTCGATCTCCTGGTTGCCGGAATCGTCCGCGCCGTCGGGCACCGAGATGTCCGGCACGTTCGGCACCTGCAGCATGATCTCGCGCCACTCGGCGACGATGCCGGCGTGGCGGTCCTCCTCGGCTTTCATTTCGCCCTTCAGAGTCCCCATCTCGGCGAGGAGCGCCGCCTTGCGGTCGGCGTCGGCAGTCGGGATTTCGCGCGACACCTCGTTCTGGCGGGCGCGCTTAGCCTCGATCGATTTTTGGAGCTCCAGACGCTGGTCGTCGAGCTCGATCAGGCGGCCAACATCCACGGAAATCCGCTTCTTCTGGGCGCCCATTTCGACGAGATCGCGGTTCTCTCGGATGAACTTGATGTCCAACATTTGATGAAGAATTTAGCGTCGGCATAGTAGCACAGGGCCAGAATCGGGCGCGTGGAGGAAGAAGCCGAGCCGAGCTTAAGGTCCGACCTTGCCGCAAGGTCGGACCTTAAGCCAGACGACGCCGCGCGCGAGCTCGGCAAAAAAGAGGCGGCCTGGCGTCGGCTCCGCGAGACGCCGTACCCGCCGGAGACGCTTTGGGCGCGCGGCGCGCTGCCCGATTTCGGCGCGACCAAAATTGTGGCGTTCGTGGGCTCGCGGAACGCCACCGACTACGGGCTCTCGGCCGCGCGCCATCTAGTAGAGGGGCTGAGCGGCTACCCGGTCGCGATTGCCTCGGGCCTCGCGCTCGGCGTCGACGCCGCCGCGCTCGCGGCCGCGGTCGAGGTTGGGCTACCCGCGCTCGCGCT
>CAZNOT010000012.1:0-4995 GCA_964574865.1 uncultured Candidatus Saccharibacteria bacterium
CCCCCCGGGGCGCCCCCCGCTCTTGGGTGCGGGTACGGTTTACGCGGCGGTCTCGTCCTTGGCCGCCGGAGCCTCCTTCGGCGCGGCTTCGGCCTTCGGGCTCTCGGCCGGGCGCTCCTCGAAGATGGCGACGCCTGGGTTCGCGTGCTTCCAGCTGGTGACGAAGAGGAACGCGGCCCACGGGAGAAGGATCATCAGGTAGAAGTTGCCGTCCACGGTGGCGAAGAGCCACAGGAGAGCGGCGAAGAAGAGCGAGACCTTAATCTGGGAGGGGGTGATAGAGGAGAGAGGCATGGGGGAACGGGAAGTGGTAATGGGAAAGGTATAGCAGAGATGAGGGGGAGGAGGGAAGGGGCGAGATGCCCTACAGGGAATCGGTCACAAGTTCCCTCGCGCCGTCGCGCTCGGGCCTCGCGACCCCGCCTCGCGGTTCGGCGCGGCGCCGAACATCGCTGAGGCTTTCGATTCCCCGGCGCAACGTGGAGTAGTCCACGTTGCTTGGGGTCACAAACGTAATCCGCGCCCCTTGCGGGAGGCGCGGATTACGTTTGTGACCCTACAGGGAATCGAACCCTGGTTTGAGCCTTGAGAAGGCTCCGTCCTAGCCGCTAGACGATAGGGCCGGCTGCGCGAACGGGGAGAAGGTTACAAGATAAACCGCGAGCGGGCAAGGGCAGAAAAAGAAAAGGCGCGGCCGCGGGAGGCGGCGCGCCGGATTATTTTTCCCACCAGAATCCATCGGTCGGACGGCTACGGATAGCGGCCATGGGGAGCGGCTCGCTGGGGCGAGCGGGGCTTTGGGTTAGAGGTTTTCTGGCGTCCCCTCGGGCTAGCTGATTGCCGTTGAGCATTTTCGCCGCCCCGCGATCTTTCTTTTCGTCCGCTTCCTCCATCTTCTTAACGCGGGCCGCAATGGCGTCGCGCAGTGAGATTCCCGACCGGGGCGTCCAAACATCGTCCTCCGAGGCCGCGTCGGACGGGGCGTTCTTGAAAGGTCCGTGTTCCATGGTTTGGCTCACTATGCCACGAAGGCAGAATTTAGCCTAGACGCGCCTTAATCAACGACTTGAGCTCGGCCAGGTGGGCCGCCTTATCCGCCGCGAGCTTGGACCAGAACGCGGCGAGCTCGGCGTCCTCGGCCGCGTTCTTCGGGTACTCGTCCTGCAGCCGCCAGAGCGATTTAGACTCTTCGACGAATTGGATCATGAGGTCGTAGAGGGAGTTAGGCTGCATGTCTCGCGCGCTAGTTTCTAGACGAGCAAATCTTCGACGACCGCTTTGACGTCGCCGCCGTCGGCGCGACCTTTGAGGTCCACCATGAGCGCCTTCATGAGCGCGCCGGCCTGGTCTTTCGAGATGGCGCCGATCTCGGCAGCCTTCGAGATCGCGAGCGGGCGGATGTCGTCACGGCTCATCATCTGCGGCAGGTACTTCTCCACGATCGCGAGCTGGGCTTTCTCGTCCACCGCGAGCTCCGGCCGGCCGGCCGTCTCGTACTGCGCGATCGCGTCCTTGCGCTGTTTCGACGCGCGGCGTACGACGGCGAGCGCTTCCTCGTCCGAGAGCGGGTCCTGCGGCGTGCGGCCGAGCGTCACCGACTCGTTGCTCATTGCCGCCGAAAGTCCGCGCAGCGTGTCGAGCGCCATGGCGTCCTTGGCCCGCATCGCGTCTTTGATGGCTTCCTTGATCGTCTCCTGTAGGGTCATTTTGTCTTTAGGTTAGCGGGGAAATCGTAGCACAGTGGGGTCGGCGCGCCTCTGCTACAATCGCCAGACATGGAAACCGCCTGGGTAATCGTGGTCGCGCTGGTCGCCCTGGCGGGCGGCGGGGCGATTGCGTTTGCATTGGCGCGGCGGCCGGGGCATAGCCCGGTGGAGGCGGCTAGGGACGCGGGGCAGGACGCGATGAAACTCCTCCTGGAGCAGGTGAACCAGCTCGGCCGCACGGTCGAGGCCAAGCTCTCGGACTTCTCGCGCACGGTCGACTCGAAGCTCTCGGAGGGGCAGCGCGCCGTCTCGGAGACCATGCACCGGCAGATGGGGGACTCGCGCGAGATCATCCGCGACGTCACCGAGCGCCTCGCCAAGCTGGACGAGACGAACCGTCAGGTCGTTGGATTCGCTGACCAGCTGCAGGACCTGCAGGACATCCTCAAGAACCCCAAGAACCGCGGCATCCTCGGCGAGTACTACCTCGAGACGCTCCTCAAGAACGTCATGCCGCCGGGCAGCTTCCAGATGCAGTACGCGTTCAAGGACGGGGACATCGTCGACGCGGTTGTGTTCGTGAAGGAGAAAATCATCCCGATCGACTCGAAGTTCTCGCTCGAGAACTACAACAAGCTGGCCGCTGAGCGCGATCCGGTGGAGCGCGAGAAGCTCGAGCGCGCCTTCCGCGCCGACCTCAAGAACCGCATCGACGAGACCGCGAAGTACGTGCGGCCGTCCGAGGGCACAATGGAGTTCGCGTTCATGTTCATCCCGCACGAGGCGATCTACTACGATCTGCTGGTCTCGCAGGTCGGCGCGGTGAAGGTGAACACGCGCGACCTCATCGAGTACGCGTTCAAGGAGCGGAAGGTCATCATCACGTCGCCGACGTCGTTCCTGGCCTACCTGCAGACGGTGCTGCAGGGCTTGAAGGCGCTGCAGATCGAGGAGAGCGCCAAGGTCATCCGCCAGCGCGTCGAGGAGTTCGGCCGGCACCTCGCGGCCTACGACCAGTACTTCAAGGCGCTGGGGAAGACCTTGGGTACGGCGGTCTCGCACTACAACAAGGCCGACCAGGAGCTGCTCAAAATCGACAAAGACGTGCTGCGTATTGCCGCGGTGTCACCCGGCATCGAGTCGCTGAAGCTGGAGAAGCCGGAGGAGGCAGAG
The DNA here is from genome assembly GCA_964574865.1 of uncultured Candidatus Saccharibacteria bacterium. GTDB lineage: Bacteria > Patescibacteriota > Minisyncoccia > Phycocordibacterales > JAACPR01 > DATDYW01. Next base: position 2,880 of record CAZNOT010000012.1, read on the forward strand.
CCGGGAGAGTAGGGGACGAACAGGGGACAACGTGCGAAAAAAAATCATCGCCCTAGCCGCCTTGGCCCTCGCCGCCGCGCCCGTCGGTGCCTTTGCCGCGACGCTCTACTTCAACGGCGCGGCCAACTCGAACTGGGCGACGCTCGGCAACTGGTGGGATGACGCAGGTTTCACCGATCCGGCCGCCGCCATCCCGACCGCGTCCGACGATGCGGTCATCTCGGCGCAGGTCTCGGCGAATTCTGGCCCCAACGTGACGGTCGCGACGCTCGTGGCCAACGCTGGCGTCGTTTCGGTGAGCGCGACCAGCACCGGCGGCGCTACCTTCAACGGCTCCTCGGGTGTGAGCCTCGCCACGCTCACGGGGGACGCCGTCTTCAACGACTCGTCGAGCAACTCTGGCATTGTGTCGGGGAACGCTACGTTCAACGGGTCGTCCAGCAACGATAGCGTCAGTTTCTACCCTAGCCTCGGGAGGGTGACGGGCGACGCGGTTTTCAACGACACCTCGAATAACAGAGGGTACGTCGCCGGCGACGCGACGTTCAACGACTCATCTTGGAACATCGGCCACGTCGCCGGTGACGCTACTTTCACGTACGCCTCAGGCGGCGCCATCGCCCTTTCCGGCACGATGGTGTGGGGCACGTTCGGCGGCGCGACGCTCGACGCTCTCGGGAACCCGATCACGAGCTTATCTTTCGGCGACTCGAGCACCAACTACGGCACGACGACCGGCGACGCGACTTTCACCGGCTCGTCCAGAAACTGCCACACCAGCCTCATAGGCCTCAGCGTCCCCACCCCGTGCGTGGTGGCTGGCGACGCGACGTTCTCCGGCGCCTCGTACAACGCGGGCACGGTGCAGGGCGACGCCACGTTCGACACGACGTACTACAGCGGGACGGCGCCGTCTGGGGGCGTGCTCACGGTGAGCGGCACCAGCCGATGGTACGGGCGCGTCCAGGGCACGGTCTACGGTGCTGACGCTGTCCCCGTGACGACTTTCCTGTTCGAAGACTCCGCGACGATTTCCACCGGCGCCGTCGCGACCGGCACGGCCACGTTCTCGGGGAGCTCCCAGATTGATGGGACGCTCAACGGCGACGCGTCGTTCACCGATAGCTCCTACGTCGATAACGTGCTCAACGGCGACGCGACCTTCTGGGACAGTTCGTCGAATCGCGGCAGGGTCGAAGGTGGCAGCGTCTTTTACGGCGCCAGCGTCAACCGCGACACGCTCAACGGCGACGCGGTGTTCTTGGGCACGAGCTCCAACGAGGGCACCGTCAACGGCGACGCGTGCTTCGGCGCCGGCGCCGCGAACAGCGGCACGGTCACCGGAGCCGTGACCGTTTGCGAGGAGGTCGCGCCGACCCTCTCGTCGGCGATCGTCGACGGCGCGGCAGTCGCGCTCTCTTACAGCGAAACGCTCGACGCGGCGTCTGCGCCCGCGACCTCGACGTTCACCGTTCTCGTCGATGGTGTCCCGGCCACAGTTTCGTCTGTCGCCGTTTCGGGATCTACCGTGACGGTTACCCTCGCCGCGGCGGCTACGGCGGGGCAAACGGTTTCGCTCTCGTACACGACGCCGGTCCGCAATCCGCTCCGCGACGCCGGGGCGAATCTCGCCGCCGACCTTTCGGCGCAGTCTGTCACGAACGCTACCGCCGCTGACAGCGGCCCGCGCCACTCCTCCTCTGGCCGACGTGGCGGGGGCGGGGGAGGCGGCTCCTCGCCGCGCTCTGGTTCGTCTGCCGGGGGGGAGGGCACCGGGAATCTTGCCGCCGCTCCCGACGGCGACGCGGACTTCCCGTACCCTCACTCATCCCGCGAGGCGGCCCAGAACCTCGCGTCCGTCGCCGCCCGCGATCTCTGGCTGGGCGGCGGCAGCCGCGGCCTCGACGTGCGCGCGCTCCAAATCTTCCTGAACACCTCCGGCTTCACGCTCGCCGCCGACGGCCCGGGATCGCCCGGCGAGGAGACCGAATTCTTCGGCTCGCTGACCCGCGCCGCCCTGGCCCGCTGGCAGGCAGCGCACGGCGTCGTCCCGGCGGTCGGCTACTACGGCCCCATCACGCGGGCAGCGATCGCGGCGGAGGCGACCGGCCTGTAG
>CAZNOT010000012.1:5095-11784 GCA_964574865.1 uncultured Candidatus Saccharibacteria bacterium
GAAGAGTGGTAGTCTCTCGCGGCTTAGAAAACCCTTACCACCTATGGCCAAGACCAAAGCTGCTCCGTCCGAGTTCGCCATCGTCGCCCACAGCGGCCACCAGCACCGCGTGGCGCCTGGCCAGGTCGTGTCGCTCGAGACGTTCGAGGGCGCCGAGGTCGGCCAGAAGGTCGTCTTCGACCAGGTTCTCCTCGTCGAGAAGGATGGCGACGTGAAGGTCGGCACCCCGACCGTTTCCGGCGCGAAGGTCGAGGGCGAGATCGTCGAGGTCGGCCGCGACCGCAAGATCACGGTCATCCACTACCGCGCGAAGTCCCGCTACTTCAAGAAGGCCGGTCACCGCCAGCCGTTCGTGGACGTGAAGATCACGACGGTCGCGTAGGTTCAGAACTGTTCGATAAAGAGCGCGGCGCCCTTCGGGCGCCGCGCTCTTTTACCCAAATTTACCCAACTCTTCTAGTGCCGACCGCTGATGGCGGCGCGTACGGTGTCCGGATCCGCGTACTCGAGCTCGGCGCCGGTGGAGAGGCCGCGACCGAGGAGGGAGACGGTGAGGCCGCGCTTCGCCGCGATGGGCTCCAGCCACTCGCGGACGACCTTCGCCGTGTAGTCGCCGTCGGCGGTGGCGTTGGTGGCGATGACGGCTTCGCGCAGCTCGCTGTCGCCCTCGACGCGGCTCACGAGCTCGGACAGGCGGATGAGGCGCTCCGGGCTCTGCTCGAGCACCGGCGCGGAGCCACCGAGCACGAAGTAGCGGCCCTTGTAGGTGCCGGCGCGCTCGACGCCCTCGAGGTCCTGGTCGCGGCAGACGACGAGCAGCGTTGAGGGATCGCGGTCCTGGCTCGCGCAGATACGGCAGGCAGTTCCCGCAGGCGCCTCGCTGAAGCGGAAGCACTTGGGGCAGGGGCGCACGCCGGCCGCGACGATCGGCAGGAGCTTCGCCAGTTCCTCCGCGAAGCCCTTCTGCTTGCGCAGCAGCCAGAACACCATGCGCCGCGCCTGCCGCGGCCCCACGCCGGGGAACTCCGCGAACGCCGCCGCCAGTCGCTCGATTGCGTCCATGGCTAGAAGCTGTCGATCGAGTTCGCGTACGAGTTGTCGATCGGGAGGAACGACGTGCGCTTCTCGTCAAAGAAGAGGTCGACGGTGCCCGTCGGGCCGTTACGGTGCTTCTCAATCATAATCTGCGCGACGCCGGGGCGGTCGGCCGCGTCGTTGTACTTGTCCTCGCGGTGGATGAACATCACGACGTCGGCGTCCTGCTCGATCGAACCCGAATCGCGGAGGTCCGAGAGGCGGGGCTTGCCGCCGCGGTCTTCCACCTTACGCGAGAGCTGCGAGAGCGCGATGACTGGCACGTCGAGCTCGCGCGCGACCGCCTTGAGGCCGCGGGAGATTTCGGTGACCTGCTGCACTACCGAGTCCGACTTCGCGGACGAGACCGGGTGCACGAGCTGGAGGTAGTCGACCACGATCAGGCCCAGGCCGCGCTCGGCCTTAATGCGCCGCGCCGACGAGCGGATCGAAATAGGGGTGACGACCGAGCGCTCGTCGATGAAGATTGGCGCCTCGTTCATGCGCGCCATCGCGCTCGAGAGCTCGGAGAAATCTCCGTCGGTGAGGCCTTTGCCGGTGCGCAGCTTCCACGAGTCGACCTTCGATTCGGCCGAGAGCATGCGGTCCGCGAGCTGCTGGCTGGACATTTCGAGCGAAAAGATCGCGACCGGCAGCTTGAGCTGGACGCCGCAGTGGCGCGCGAAGTCGAGCGCGAGCGACGTCTTTCCCATCGACGGGCGCGCCGCGAGAATGACGAGGTCGGCCTTCTGGAAGCCCGAGAGCTTGTTGTCGAGCGCGGGGAAGCCGGTCGGCACGCCGCGCAGCTCCTGGCCACCCTCGCGGGAGAGGCGCTCGAGCCGGTCCCACGCCTCGACGAGCGTGTCTTTGATCTCGAGGAGGTAGCGGCCCTGGCCGCGCACGTCGGTCGCCTCGAAGACGCGCTTCTCGGCGCGGTCGAGGAGCTCGTCGAGCTCGGAGGTCTCGTCGTAGGCCTGCGCGAGCACGTCCTCGGCGGCGCGGATGAGCCCGCGCGCCGCGGCCTTCTTCTGCACGACCTCGGCGTAGTGCGAGGCGTTCGACGGCGACGCCGCGGAGTCGGGCAGCTCGGCGAGGTACGCCTGGCCGCCGGCGGCCTCGAGCACGCCCTTCTCGCGGAGCTTCTCGCTCACCGAGACGATGTCGACGGGCGCGCCGCGCTGCGAGAGCTCGAGGATGACGCCGAAGATGGTGCGGTGGCGCTCGGCGTAGAACGAGTCGGCGTTCACGAGCTCGAGCGCGTCGTGAATAGCTTCGGGGCGCACGAGCAGTGACCCCAGGAGGGCCTTCTCGGCCTCCGAGCTGTGCGGGGGAATTTTGAGGGATACGCGCTCGGCTGCCATGGCGGGCGAATTATACGCGCCGCCGGCCCGGCCCGCTCAGCGCCCAAAACCTCAAAACGGGGGAGAGGCTGGGGACGGGCTGTTGAAAAGAAAAACGCCTCAGCCGGGGTGGCTGAGGCGGAGGCGGGTCCGCTTTCTCCTGCGTAAGGTTACGCGGGCCCGGTGCCAGACGATTGGGGCGGTGATCGCCGTCATGCTGGCGGCGATGTAGATTGGGTAGACGGCCTGGGTCCAGGCGCCCCAGCTCCAGTCGATGGCTCCTAGGCCCACGAACCCCGCGAGCGTCGCCAGAGACCAGCAGCCAGCGTGCTCGTGGCGCGGGTTCTCGCGGATGTTCCGGAGAACCGCCACGGTCGCCGCGGTGTCGCCGATGATTGCGATCGTCAGGGCGAGGAGGTCTCGCTCGGGGTCCCGGTCGGTCGTGGCGAGAATCATCGCCGCGGTGACGCCGGTCGCCAGGCAGATCCAGTCCCTCCCATCGAGCGGCTTGTAGTTCCGGCGCCACAGGGCGACGATGCCAACGAGGAGTGGGTTCGTCACGCAGACGAGCGGGAGCCAGAGGCCGCCGTGCTCGTGACCGCCCAGGCGAATGAACGCCCAGAGAGCCGAGCTGCCGAGAACGACCCAGATCAGCTCGCTCGCGAACGAGGGGCGAATCGTGCGGTTCCAGGTGGCGAGCAGGTAGGGGCCGACCGCCAGCAGGAGCAGGAATCCGGAGAGCTCGCCGGGGTGGGTGAGAAGCCAAGAATAAATACCTTGAATAGAACTCATGTGGCAAATAATAACATTAAATATTAAAAAATCAAATAGCCCCGGCGCCCAAAGGGCGCCGGGGCTATTCCGGACCTTTAAATTTTTCTCATGCTCTGTCCCTCCGGTCCGTCCGAAACACCGAAGCCCCGCGCGGCGAGCTCGTCGCGCAGCCGGTCTGATTCGGCAAAATTCTTCGCTTCGCGCGCCGCGGCTCGAGCCGAAAAGAGGTCTTTGATCTCGTCCGGCAGGGAAGCTGCGTCGATGGCGCTAGAGACGTAGCTTCCAAAATTGAGACCGGTCAGCGGGTCGGTCGCGGCGATGGTTGCGCGGCGCACCTCGGGCGAGAGATCTTCGCGCCGTGCCGTCTCGTTGATGAGGGCCAGCAGTTTTGGCGTGTCGAGGTCGTCCCAGAGCGCGGCGGACGCGGCGACGAGGGTGGGGGAGTCGGGTAGCCCGCGCGCGCCGCCCGCCGCGAACTCGCCGATACGCTCGTACGCCGCCGCGGCGCCCAAAAGTGCCTCTTTCGTGAGGTTCGCGGGCGTGCGGTAGTGCGACGTCAGGAGCCAGTAGCGGTACGCGAGGGGAGAGACACCCCAGCTCCCTATCTCGTCGAGGTCGTAGCCGTTGCCGAGCGACTTGGACATCTTCTGCCCGTCGGCGGTGATGAAGGCGACGTGCGCCCAGTGCCGCGCGAGGGTTGTGCCCGTCGCGCCCTCCGTCTGCGCGATTTCGTTGTTGTGGTGGACGGGGACGTGGTCGATGCCGCCCGTGTGGACGTCAATCGGCAGCCCGAGCACCTTCTCGATCATCGCTGAGCACTCCGCGTGCCAGCCGGGGAAGCCTTTGCCCCACGGCGAGTCCCACTCCTGCTCGCGCGAGACGCCGGGCGGCGTGAGCTTCCAGAGCGCAAAATCTGTGGGGGAGCGCTTGCCGTCGACGGCGGCGACGCGCGCGCCCTCTTTCAGCCCTTCTAAATTGATGCCGCCGAGCTTGCCGTAGGCGGGGAACTTGGCCGTGTCGAAGTAGACGCCGTCGGCGAGCGTGTAGGTGAGGCCCTTCGCCTCGAGCGCCGCGACGAGGGCGATCTGCTCGGGGATGAAATCGGTCGCGCGGGGGAAGGCCGTGCCTTCGGTCTTAACGTTGAGCCGCGCGATGTCGGCGAGGAACAGCTCCTCGAAGCGCCGCGCGATGTCGGCCGCTCGCTCGCCGCGCTCCTTGGCGGCCTTCTCCATCTTGTCGTCGCCCTCGTCGCCGTCGGAGATGAGGTGGCCGACGTCGGTGATGTTGATCGCCTGGCGGACCTTGAGCCCCTCGGCCTCGGCCGCGCGGCGGATGAGGTCGGCGAAGACGTAGGCGCGGAGGTTCCCGGCGTGGGCGCGCGAGTAGACCGTCGGCCCGCAGTGGTACATCGATACCTCGCCGTCTTTGGCGTTCTCCACGGGCTCGATTCTGCCGGTGAGGGTGTTGCGCAGGCGCAGATTCATTGCCGCCGAATATTACACCGGCCGGGCGCCCGGCGCGCGCTTCTCGCCCCGCCGGGGCCGTGGCATACTTCGCGGACCGTGCTGAAGAATTTTTTCAGGAGCATCTCCATGGCGGCCGCGTCGGTCGCCCTCGTGTCGGCCGTGTTCGCCTCGGGCTACTACCTCGGCGGCCGCGAGTCGAACCTGCCTATCTTTGACGGCCGCGCCGAGGCTAGGGAGCCCGTCGACCTATCGCTCTTCTGGGAGGTCTGGCAGGTCATCGAGGCCAAGTACCCGCAAATTGGCACCTCGACTCTCCCGACCTCCGAGGAGCGCGTGCGCGGCGCCATCGAGGGCCTCCTCGGCTCCCTCGGCGATCCACACACCAGCCTCTACACCGAGAAGGATCAGCGGAACCTCCGCGAAGAGCTCGGCGCCGCGTTCGAGGGCGTCGGCATGGAGCTCGGCCAGAAGGACGAGGTTCTCACCGTCATCGCGCCGCTCAAGGGTTCGCCGGCCGAGAAGGCGGGCGTCAAGGCGGGCGACCGGGTCTACAAGATCGACGGCGAGGATTCGCTGGACATGCTCGTCGACGACGCCGTGCTGAAGATTCGCGGCAAGGCGGGCACGACCGTCGTGCTCACCTTGCTCCGCGAGGGCGAGGCGGACCCGATCGAGATTTCGGTCGTCCGCGCCCGCATCACCGTCCCCTCGATCGAGACCGAGCTCCGGAAGGACGGCGTGTTCGTGATCACCCTATCGACCTTCGCTGAGAAGTCTGGCCGCGAGTTCAAGGCCGCCCTCCGCGCGTTCTCGGAGTCCAAGAGCCGCGACCTCGTCATTGATCTCCGCGGCAATACCGGGGGCTACCTCGGCCAGTCTGTCGAGATCGCGAGCTGGTTCCTGCCGGCGGGGGAAGTGGTCGTCTCGGAGCGCTACGGTGGCGCGCAGGAGGACGAGGAGCTCGTGAGCAAGGGCTACCGCGCCTGGGATAAGGCGCCGGAGGTCGCCCTCCTCATCGACGGCGGCTCGGCCTCGGCTTCGGAAATTCTCGCGGGGGCGCTGTCCGAGCGCGCCGGCGTGAAGCTCTACGGCGAGACTACGTACGGCAAGGGGTCGGTCCAGGAGCTCGTGGATCTGTCCGACGGCTCGGCGGTGAAGATTACCGTCGCCCAGTGGCTCACCCCCGACGGCAAATCGATCACGAAGGACGGCATCGAGCCGGACGTGGAGGTGGAGGACGATCCCGAGACGGAGGAGGACGAGGTGCTGGAGGCGGCGGCGAAAGCCCTGAAAGCCAAGAAGTAGCGGGTGACGAGTTCGGGCTGGGCCGCAATCTCTTTACTCGCCGCTCCTTACTTGCTAATTGTTACCCTATGAAAATCATTCTGACCCGCGACGTGAAGGGCCTCGGCCGGAAAGGGGAGGTGAAGGAAGTGCCCCAGGGCTACGCCGAGAACTTTCTGCTCCGCAACGGGTACGCGCTCGCCGCGACGCCCCGCGCCATCGCGGACCACGAGGCGAAGATGCGCCGCGCGGCCGAGGAATTCGCCGCGCACGAGGCTATCGTCCGCGAGACGCTCGCATCGCTCGACGGCAAGCGCGCCGAGATCAAGGAGCGCGCCAACGAGCAGGGGCACCTCTTCGCGCGCATCCACGCGTCGGAAATCGCGAAGGCGATTGAGTCGCAGCTCGGCCCCGCCGTTGATGTTGCCTGGCTCTCGATTGCCCAGGGAATCCGCGAGACTGGCGAGCACGCGCTCAAGCTCCGCGCCGCGGGGGCAGAGGCAACGGTGACGCTGGCGGTGATCGCCGCGTAGTTTAAACGCTCAAAAAGAAAAGCCGTCGGGTGTTCGGCGGCACGGTCCGATTTTGATTCAAGGCGCTGGAACGGCGGGGGATCCGGCGATTCGTCTTATTTCTTTCTCGCACTCTTCGGCCGCACGCATCTGTCCCCGGTGGCGCAAGTGGCAGGGTAAAGGAGCAAACCCGCCGGAGGGCGGGTTTGGGAGGCGTCTCCTCGATTGCTCTGCCCGAC
>CAZNOT010000012.1:11884-14600 GCA_964574865.1 uncultured Candidatus Saccharibacteria bacterium
TGCTCTGCCCGACCGGGCTAGGCAGAGATGACGTCCACGATCGGCACCTTCTTCATGCTGCCGTCGAAGCTCTCCTTGCGGGTGACGCGGAACTTGACCGTGCCGGCCGCGAGGGCGAAGAGGGTGTGGTCGCGGCCCACGCCGACGTTCTTGCCGGCGAGGATCGGGGTGCCGCGCTGGCGCACGACGACGTCGCCGACCTTGGCCTTCTCGCCGTCGTAGAGCTTCGTCCCGAGGTACTTCGGGTTCGAGTCGCGTAGGTTCTTTGTTGCGCCGGCCGCCTTAACTGTAGACATGAGTGTTTGCTTACGCCGGCGTTATCCCCGGAGGGGTACGCTCGAGCGGTGCGCAATCTACCAGCACTCTCCCGTGTTCGCAAGGCCGCCCGGCTGTTCCTGTGGGGAGGGGGAGCGCTCGGCTGGGCGGTGGCAGGTTGGTTCGGGTACGCCCCTCCCGCTCCGCCGCCGGTCGAGGTGGAGGCGAGAGGGGCGGCCCTCTCTCTGCCGTGGGACGAAGATTGCGTCCCCGTCGTCGCGTCCCGGCGGGGGAAGCGCTACTACTTCGCCTGGTGCGAGGGCGCCGGTCGGCTCTCGCCCCAAAATTTGGTCGAATTTTGCGGTCCGGAGGCCGCCGAGGGGGCCGGTTTGACCCGAGCGGAGGGGTGCGGCGACGTCCGGGAAGCCGACCCGCCCACCCTTTAGGCGACCCCGAAAATACCCTTATTTTTGACCCCTCCAAAAACAGGGTATTTTCGGCACAAAACCATTGAAAATAAAAGGTTAAATAGCTGACCAGGATGCCCCAGGCGCTTGACTTCAGACCCCATTCCTGCTACCATGGTCGCGCTCAGATGGCCGCCGTCTGGGCTTTTTGTTTGCCGCTCTGGACCCCTCTCCACGGACCCCACGGATGCACGGGGAGGGAAAGAAGGACCGGCCCGCGCTTACCGAACCCACAGGCAATCAGCCACGAAGGCCACGCCGTCACGGAAGCAACGCGGATTAGCACTAAGCCATAGGCTTATCATCTCACTCACCCTCGGCCTCTCGCTCTTTGCCTCCGCCGCGTCAAGCCCGTTCGGGGTTGGCGCCGCCGAGGTGGCGACCACGACCGCGACCACCACGGCCGCCGTCGAGGCTCCGGTCTCCTACGACAAGGAGACGGAAGCTAAGGTTCGCGAGTACTGGGCGGACGCTCCGGTGATGGCCTCGGTGGCCTACTGCGAGTCCACGTTCCGCCAGTACGCGAAAGACGGGTCGCCGCTCCGCGGCCGCGTGAACTCCGCCGACGTCGGCGTCATGCAGATCAACGAGACCGTCCACAAGGCTTCGGCCCTGAAGATGGGTCTCGATCTCGGGACGCTCGAAGGCAACCTCGCGTACGCCCGCCACCTCTACAAAACGCAGGGCACCGCCCCTTGGGTCTACTCGGCCCACTGCTGGAACGCCTAAGCGTCTGTAAAAAAGAACCCCGCGCCGAAAGCGCGGGGTTCTTTTTGCCAGTGCCCCGGCGGGGAAGGGGAAGCCCCCTGCCGGCGTTTTCTAAACTCGGGAACCCGACGTCGCGTGCGGCTACCCGCCGGGCCGATCCCGCCGCAGCTTCGCTGGGATTTGGCAGAATACAAAAACGCGTTGCGTAATAATTATCCGTCTGTGGATAACTCCCACCCCCGCTCTCAGGGTATAAGGTCGCACAATACACCTTTTGCGACACTATACCCAAAAAACGCGCTGAAATAGAAAAGCCGCGCTGGTCGAGCGGCTACGTTGTCCTGCGGGCTCCCCACCGATCGGCCGACGCGCGCAGATCGTCGATGTGTCCTTGGATTACCCGGCGGCTCCCCGCCGACATCCACGGCCCGTCGATGGCCGCCCAGGCTTCGAGGCGCTCGACTGCCGTCTCGACCGCGGGTCGGCCGGCGGCGCCCACCCGGGCCGCACGGCCGAGCGCGTCGTTCGCGAAGGCTCTCACCCGGTGCCAGCGGCGGGTCACGTGGCGGTCGAGCCGGTTTTGCCCCACGGTCAGGAGCGCGCCCCCGAGGAGCAGGACGGCGCAGGTCGCCGCCGGCACGAGCCGCAGGACTGGCTCCTCCGGCTCTTCCGGAAAGAGGTTGAGTGTGAGGACCGCCGAAATTCCAGCTCCCAAGGCGAACCCGATTTCGATTGCGGTCTGGGCGATGTCTCGGGCGCGGCTTTGGAGCGCGCGTCTCAGCTGGATGACGGCTCGGCCTCGGAGGTTGATTTGGCGGTTACACTGAGTGTTCATGTTGTCGCCTAGCTTGGCCGTGGGAGCCGCGCTTGTCCAGTTCGTGTCGCAAAATATTTCTGCCGCCCGTACGCGAAAAACGCCCCGGCGGGGCGTTTTTCGCGTACTTGCCTCCCCGGCTAGAACGCGCCCTTGATGGCTCCCGCGATCGCCTGCGCGACGGAGACGATGATCTCCCAGCTCTTCAGGAGAATCGGCCACGCGAACTTGTTCCAGAGGTCCGCCGGCTGCATGCCGACCAGGAAGATGATGACCAAGGCGATGACGAGCAGGACGACGATCTCGATGATGCCTCGGTTCGGGGTGTGCTTTTTCATGTGTGGCCAATTCTACATCGCCGCCAAATTTTCGACGGCGAGTTTTCCACCCGTCTCGCTCTCCGCTGATCTAATTTTTTAGAGCGACAGCTTGAACCCCGAGTCCGGCAGGTAGTCCTGCGGGTCGAGGTAGG
>CAZNOT010000013.1:0-14108 GCA_964574865.1 uncultured Candidatus Saccharibacteria bacterium
CTACGACTACGGCTACACCTACGACTACGGCAACTCGTACGACTACGACTACGGCGGCTACGCCTACGATTATGATGGCTACGACTACGGCGGCTACGCCTACGACTACGGCAATGGCAGCCCGCTCGGCCTCTCGGTGACCACCCAGAGCTACGCTCCGGGTTACGCTAGCTCGTACAGTTTCGGTGGCGGCAACAATGGCGGCTGCTGGGGCGGCGACTGCGGCGGCGGTTGCGTTGGCTCCCACTGTGACGACTACGCGGGCTGCTCCGGCTCTTCCTGCGACGACGACCTCCAGGTCGAGTGCGAGGTTACCGACACCACCATCGAGGAAGGCGACTGCGTGACCTACTCGGCTAGCGTCGACGGCGGCGACTCCCCGTTCGACTACGATTGGTCCGGCGACACCGAGGGCGTCGATAAGAACGCTTCCTCCATCAAGGTTTGCTACGACGACGCCGGCTCCTACAGGGTCTCGGTCAAGGTCGAGGACGACGACAACCAGCGCGACACCGACTCCTGCCCGATCGTCGTTGTCAAAGATGACGGCGGCTGCTCCGGCTCTTCCTGCGACGACGACCTCCAGGTCGAGTGCGAGGTTACCGACACCACCATCGAGGAAGGCGACTGCGTGACCTACTCGGCTAGCGTCGACGGCGGCGACTCCCCGTTCGACTACGATTGGTCCGGCGACACCCGCGGCAAAGACGACGGAGACTCCTCTTTCAAGGTCTGCTACCCGAACTCCGGCACCTACGAGGTCGAGGTCGAGGTGACCGACGACGACAACCAGAAGGACGCCGATTCCTGCAAGGTCAAAGTTGAAGACAAGGACGACGATGACGACAACGATTTCGACGTCGAGTGCCGCGCGAGCGACTACTCCATCGACGAAGGCGACTGCGTGACCTACTCGGTTCGCATCGACGGCGGCGACTCCCCGTTCGACTACGACTGGAACGGCGACCTCGAGGGCGAGGACGACGACGACGGGAAAACCATCCGCGTTTGCTACGACGACTCCGGCGACTACGACGTCTCAATCGTGGTCGAGGACGACGACGGCAACCGCGAGTCTGACACCTGCGAGATCGAGGTGGACGACGATGGTGGCGGCCGCAACGTGAACGTTCACAACGACCGCGATGATGGCCCGAACGGCTACCTCGCCTCGGTCGACGCCGTGTACCTTTCCCAGATCCCGTACACCGGCCCGGAGGAGACTGCCGCCCTCGTGGCCGCTGCCCTCGCCGTGATTGGACTCGGATTCGGCACCGCGATTCACCTCAAGAAGCGCTCGCTGAAGAAGGGTAACTCCGACCGGGTCGCCGCCTTCAAGGCCGCGAACCTCGCGAAGAAGGCTGCGTAAGCCGATCGATTAACCGAAAAAGAGAGCGGCCGCCCGAAAGGGCGGCCGCTCTCTTTTCGTCTGGAAGCTACGCGGGCAGACGCTTCTCCTTCGCCTCCGCGGCGAGCAGCGCGATGGCCTCCGCGACGGGCAGCGGGCCAATCTTGGCGCCCGAGCGCGCCTCGAGCGTGACCTGACCCTCGGCCTCTTTGTCGCCGACGACGATCACGTAGGGGACTTTCATGAGCTTGGCGTTGCGAATCTTCTTGCCGAACGACTCGCCGCCGGCGTCTACTTCGGGGCGCAGGCCCGCGGCGCGCATCTCGGCGGCTAGCTTCTCCGCGAACTCGATGTGCGCGTCCTTGACCGGGATGATTGAGGTTTGGACGGGGGAGAGCCAGAGCGGGAACGCGCCGGCGAAGTGCTCGATCATGACGCCCATGAAGCGCTCGAGCGAACCGGAGATTGCGCGGTGAATGACGACCGGACGCTCCTTCTCGCTCTTCTCGTTGATGAACGAAAGGTTGAAGCGCTCGGGCAGGTTGAAGTCGCACTGGATGGTGGCTAGCTGCCACTCGCGGCCGATGGCGTCCTTGAACATGAAGTCGAGCTTAGGGCCGTAGAAGGCGGCTTCGCCCTCAGCTGGCTTGAAAGGCAAGTTCTCGGACTCGCACACCGAGCGGAGCGACCCTTCAGCCATCTCCCACACGTCGTCGCCGCCGAGGTACTGGCTCTTGTCTGCGCCGCGGAGCGACAGGCGCACCCAGTAGCCGTCGAGCATGCCCATGGTCGCGTAGAACTTCTTGATGATGCCGACGATAGCGCGCGCCTCGTCCTGAATCTGCTCCTTGCGGCAGAAGAGGTGGCCGTCGTCTTGGGTGATGGCGCGGACGCGGGTGAGACCGCTCAGCTGGCCAGACTTCTCATCGCGGTAGATGGTCGCCGGTTCGAAGTAGCGCACGGGCATGTCGCGGTACGAGAACTGGTTGTCCGCAAAAATCTGCATGTGGTGCGGGCAGTTCATGGGCTTCATGAAGAACTTGTCGTCTTTGCCCTGCACCCGGAAAATCTCGTCGCCGAACTTGGCGGCGTGGCCGGAGGTCTCGTAGAGCGTCTCGCGCGCGATGTGCGGCGTCCAGACGCGCTGGTAGCCGATGCCGGAATGCATTTCCCAGAGGTACTCCTCAATTTCGCGCCGAATGAGCGCGCCGTTCGGCTTGAGGAGCGGCAGGCCGGCGCCGACGAGCGGCGAGATTGTGTAGATGCCGAGCTGAGGGCCGAGAATTTTATGGTCGCGCTTGGCGGCCTCCTCGCGCTGGGCCACGTAGGCGTCCAGCTCCTCCTTGGCCATGAAGGCGAGGCCGTAGATTCGGGTGAGCATCGGCTTCGACTCGTCGCCGCGCCAGTAGGCGCCAGCCACTCGCTCGAGCTTGAACGAGTCTGGGGCAATCTCGCCGGCGGCGGCGACGTGCGGCCCGGCGCAGAGGTCGACGAAGTCGCCGGTCTGGTAGGTCGTCAGCTTCTCGCCCTTGGCCGCCAGCTCCTCGATGAGCTCGAGCTTGTAGGGCTGCGCGGCGAAACGGGCGCGGGCCTCGTCGGCCGAGATGTCGGCCAGGAGGAAAGGCGGATTTGCGGCAATCGACGCGCGCATGCCCTCCTCGAACTTCGCGAGGTCTTCGGGGGCAGGGGTCTTGCCAGGGCTAAACTCGAAGTCGTAGTAGAAGCCGTCGTCAATCCAGGGGCCGATGGCTAGCTTCGCCGCCGGATCGTGCCTCAGGACCTCGATGGCGAGCAGGTGGGCGAGCGAGTGCCGGGCGCGAATCAGCTTATCGTTGGTTTCCATGGGTTTGTGGGGGAAAGGGTAGCACGTCACTCGGCCAAATGCCCACAGAACCGTTTGGCGGCGGCGCGTTCGCGGGGTAGCGTAGCGCGCATGAGCACCACCAAGAAAATACCGAAACCAAATTCAGAAAAATGCTACGCGCTCGCGCTGGGTCGTCTCGCGGAGATGGTCCGTGGGTACGCCACGTTTGTGCGGGAGGTGACGCTGAGAAACCTGCCTCAATCTGGGGCCAAGCTACTGGTCGATACCGTCGACTGGTCGCTGTGGCAGGACAGGAAGAGTCGGCTCTCCGGAGCGGCAACGGTGCTCGGCCTTGGCGCGCGCAAGCTCCGGACAATGCACCTCGACGAGCAGGACAGAATTGGGTGGCGGGGCATTCCCGAGACGGCGAGGGGATTCATTCGGAGCGATCTCCCACTCTCACGTCGCAAGTAAAGTATCCCCGCGGTAATCCAACCACGCACCAGCCCGGTAGCCGGGCTTTTCTTTTTGCGGCGATCAGGTTACGGCGGGCGTCTCCCGCGACGCGCTCGCCTCTGCGGGGGCGTTGCTCCGAGGTGGAACTCTGACGCTCGCGAAAATGTCCCGCCTAGCCGCATCGCGCGGCTTTTCTCTCCTACGCCGCCACCGCCGGCGCCGCCGACGCCAGCCGCTTGATCTTGTCGATGATGACGCTGCGCTCGCCGTTCCGGAGGGAGACTTTCCCCTTCACCGCCACCACGCGGTCGGCCTTCACGAGCTCGTCGTAGGTCTTGCGGGCCTCGGGGAAGACGACGCACTCGACGGTGCCGGAGAAATCGCGGAGCGTCATGAAACTCATGAGGTCGCCCTTCGCGGTGCGCAGATCTTTGACCGTCTCGACGACGCCGGCGAGCACGATCGCGGCGCCGTCGCGGCTCTTCTCTTTGACCCACTGGGTGTTCTTTTCGCGCTTCACCAGGTCCTCCCTCCACGGGTCGAGCGGGTGGCCCGAGAGGTAGAGACCCAGCAGCTCCTTCTCCCAGCCCAGGCGCTCCTCGAGCGAAGCCTCCGGCGCGGGATCGAGGCGGATCGACGTGGCCGCCGCTGTGCCGCCGAAGAGCGAGTTCTGGTTCTCGGGCACCTTCGCGAGGTCGCGCTTCCACTCGATGAGGCGGTCGAGGTTCGCCACGATGGTCGCGCGCGGCCCCAGCTCGTCGAGCGCGCCGCACTTGGCGAGCGCCTCGAGCCCCTTGCGGTTCATGTCCTTTCCGGTGACGCGCGTCATGAAGTCCTCGATCGTCTTGAACGGGCCGCCGCGCTTGCGCTCGGCCTCGACCGCCTGCGCCACGCCCTCGCCGAAGTTCTTGATGGTGGCGAGGCCGAAGCGGATCGACTCCTTGCCCTCGGCGTCGCGGAGCACCGTGAAGTCCGCGCCCGACTCGTTCACGGACGGCGGCAAGACCGGGATTCCCATGCGCGCGCACTCGCGGACGTAGAGCGCGATTTCCTCCGTGTCGGAGGTGTGCGCCACCAGGACCGCAGCCATGTAGAGCGCTGGGTAGTTCGCCTTCATGTACGCCGTCTGGTACGCGACGCGGCCGTAGGACGCGGCGTGCGCTTTGTTGAAGCCGTAGGCGGCGAACGGCTCGATGAGGAGCCACAGCTCGTCGGCTTTCTGCTCGCTCATGCCGTGCTCCAGGAGGCCCTTCTTGAGCTTGCTCTTCTGCTCCTCCATGAGCTCCGGGATTTTCTTGCCCATCGCCTTGCGCAGCTTGTCGGCCTCGAGCCACGAGTAGCCCGCCAGCTCGATGGCGATCAGCATGACGTCATCCTGGTAGGTGATGACGCCGTGCGAGAGCGCGAGGATCGATTTCATGCGCGGGTCGAGGTAGCGCACCTTCGATGGGTCGTGCTTGCGCGCGATGTACTCCGGGATCATTTCGATCGGGCCGGGGCGGTAGAGCGCCACCATCGCGTTGATGTCGTGGATCGTCGACGGCTTGAGCTCGACGAGGAACTTGGTCATGCCGTCGCCGTTGAGCTGGAAGAGGCCTTCGGTCTCGCCGCGCGCGAGCATTTGGAACGTTTTCGCATCGTCGAGGGGGATGTTCTCGATGTCGACAATTTCACCGGTCGACTCGCGCACGCGACGCACCGCGTCGGCCAGAATGGAGAGGTTGCGGATTCCGAGGAAATCGAACTTGAGGAGGCCGACGTTGTCCTCGCCGACGGCGTGCATGTCGAACTGGGTCACGAGCTTGCCGCGCCCCTCCTCGCTCGTCTTGGGGTCGAACTGCACCGGCGTGTACTCGGTGAGGGGCTTGGGCGCGATCACGACGCCGGCGGCGTGCACCGACATGTGGCGCGCGCAACCCTCAATTTTCTTGGCGGTGTCGATGATGCGCTTGGTGTCGGCGTCTTTCCTGTACAGCTCGGCGAGCTCGGGCACCTCGGCGAGCGCGCGGTCGATCGTCATGGCGAAGCCCTGGGCGCCGAGCGGGATGAGCTTCGATATCTGGTCGCCCTTCTGGTAGTCGTAGCCGAGCGCGCGCGCCGTGTCGCGCACCGCGCCCTTCGCCATCATGGTGCCGAACGTGCCGATCTGCGCGACCTTGTCCGCGCCGTACTTCTCGCGCACGTAGGTGATCATCTCGTCGCGGCGGTTATCGGCGTAGTCCATGTCTACGTCGGGTGCGGACGGGCGCTCGGGGTTGAGGAAGCGCTCGAACGGGAGGCCGTACTCCAGCGGGTTCACGTTGGTGATGCCCGTGACGTAGGTCGTGAGCGACCCGGCGACCGAGCCGCGGATGGTCGTGAGGATGCCCCGCGAGCGCGCCTCGCGCAAAAGGTCGGCCACCACGAGGAAGTAGACCGAGTAGCCCTTCTTGGCGATGACGGAGAGCTCGTAGTCGAGGCGCTCTTTCGCGGCGCCCTCGAGCGCGACGCCGCGCTTCGGCGCGCCCTCGTACGCGAGGTGGCGCAGCTCGTCGTCCGGCGCGCGACCGGAACTGATCGGGTAGTCGGGGAACTTCCACTCGCCCATTCTGAAATCGAGCGTGCAGCGTTCGGCGATTTTCCCCGCGTTCTCGAACGCGTCGGGTAAATCGGCGAACCGGTCGGCCATCTCGGAGACCGAGGGGAGGTAAAAATCGTCGTCGTCGTCTGATTTTTTCTCGCCGGGCGCGCCAGAGCTCATGACCGACTGCAGCGTGGTGCGCGCGACGCGGTCCTCCGGCCGGAGGTAGTAGACGTCGTGCGCGGCGACCATCGGCACGCCCTGCTCGCGGGCGAAGGCAACCAGCTGGCTGCGGCGCATGGCGGCGCTGTCCATTTCGGGGTGCGTGCAAATTTCCATGAAAACGTTCCCCTCGCCGTAGTTCTTTCGGTAGAAGTCCAGGAACTCCAGCGCGCGCTCTCTGTTGGCTACGGCGAGCGAGCGCGCCACGTCGCCCGACCAGAAGGGCAGGACGCACACGAGCCCCTCGCGGTGGCGCTCCATGAGCTCGCGGTCGATGCGCGGCTTGTAGTACATACCCTCGAGGTGCGAGTAGGTGACGAGCGCGATGAGGTTCTTCCAGCCGGTCTCGTTCTCGGCGATGAGCACGAGGCGCGAGCGGCGCGAGTCGATGCGCGGCTCTTTGTCCGCGCGGCCGCGCGCGGCAACGTAGAAGTCGACGCCGATGATCGGCTTGATCTCGCGCTTCCGGCACTCGTTCCAGAATTCGATGGCGCCGTAGAGGTTGCCCGCATCGGCGAGCCCGAGCGCCCCGTACCCCTGGGCTTTCGCGTACTTCACGAGGTCGGGAATCTGCGCCACGCCGTCGAGGAGGGAGAAGTGGCTGTGGGTGTGGAGGTTGGCGAAAGGGGCGGCCATAAGTGGGGCGATTCTACCAGCCCGAGGCGAAGGAAAAAGGAATAATTGGCAAGGGTAAGCTGCAGAGAGTTTGGGCTCGGGCAAAAGAAAAGCGCCCCGGTTCGGGGCGCGCGCGGCGTTCGGTCAATTACCCGATTGGACTAGCTGGGCGTCGAGGACGTGCCCGAAGAACCAGGAGTGCCGAATCTCGATCTGGACGGGCCTGTCCCGATTGGCGACGAGCCAGGACCGCTCTCGGTCGCGGCAAGGAATAGACACGAGCGGCCCACCTCGCGCGCGGATCATGGCTCCGGTGGACACAATCCTCAAGACGGTACCGTCGCAGAGGCGGTCGTACGTCCAGGAGTTTCGCGCGGCCGCGTACGCGCTCACGGTCAGCGCGAACCCCGAGAAGCGGGCGAGCGTCTCGCCGAGCTGGGCGCCGAGGGCCACCTCGATTGGCATCGGCACGAAAGGCATGAGAGCCCACGCGACGGTCGAGGCTGACCGCTGGGAGACGCTGCGCCACTGGCTGCCGTAGAGAGCTTGGAAGGCGAGAATCGCCACGTGACACGCCAAAAAGACTATGGTGTGAGGATTTACGTTCATTTGCGGGGTAGGTTGTACCCGCGCCCAGTTTGAGTCAATGGCTGCACGTTTCTGGCCGCGCGTTTCTCGGGCCGGTAGAATCGGCCAATGATTCGCTGGATTGTCGGCGTGGACGAGGTCGGCCGAGGACCGCTCGCCGGGCCGGTAACCGTGTGCGCCTACGCTGTGCGGGTCGAGGAAGTTCCAGGGGTCAAGGCCTCGCTCCGAGCAGCGGGGTGCGGTGACTCGAAGGCGCTATCGGCGCCGGTGCGGGAGCGCGTGGCGGCCTCCGCCCGCCGGGCCGCGGCCCGCGGCGCGGCCCGCCTCGCTGTCCGCTCTGTTTCCGCGCCCGAAATCGACAGGGGAGGCATCGCCCGCGCCGTCCGTCGCGCCACAGCGCGTGCGCTCGCCGCGCTCGGCGTCGACCCCGACTCCGCCGACGTGAGGCTCGACGGCTCGCTCGCGGCGCCCGCCCGGTTCAAAAATCAGCGCACCATCGTTCGCGGCGACGCCTCCGACCTCTGGATCGGCGCGGCCTCGTGCGTCGCCAAGGTCTACCGCGACCGGCTGATGGAGCGCGCGGCCGAGAAGTACCCCGGCTACGGCTTCGAAATTCACGCCGGCTACGGGACCCTGCACCACCGCCGGGCGATTCACCGCCTGGGGCTCTCGCCGACCCATCGCCGGTCGTTCTGTCGCGGGGTAGTCGGAGATAGTTGACAAAGGTAAAATACCCTGTACAATTTCCCTCGAGCAGGTTCGTTCCCGTAGGTCCGCTGCCGTAGCCGCCCCTCCCCTTGAGGACAGGGTCCGCTACGTGGCCTCTGCGCAGATAGGCAAGTCTCCGCAAAGGTAAGTCTTGGGCAGGCCAAATTGCCGCCCTGCCCAGACGACCTGGTTGGCGCCGTGCCCCGGGCACCGCCGAAGCCCCCTCCGAACCGCGTTCGAGGGGGCTTCTCATTTTCTCGGCCGGGCGCGCCCTTGCGCGCCCGGCTTTTCGTGTGCTAGCTTTCACGGCCTATGGTTATCCGAATGCGCCACACGCGAGCCCACACCGGGAATCGCCGCTCGCACCACGCTCTCAAGAACCCGGCTATCGTCACCGATAAGGAGACGGGCGCCAAGCACCGCCCGCACCGCGCGAGCGCCGACAGCGCTACTTTCGGCGGCCGGACCGTGTCCTCGATCGCCAAGAAGCTCGCCCGCAAGGCGCGCCGCGTTTCGGAGAAAGCGGCAGGTAAGCGCGCGTAAGGATACGGCCCGCCCCGGCAACGGGGCGGGCCGTTTTCCCCAAGTTGCGCCGATCGCGCACGACTGAGTCCTCAGAACCTGCTATATTCCTGACAAGCCAATGGCTCACCGGCACCTTTCCCGATCTATCGTGCTCCAGTCCCTCTTCGAGTGGGACTTTATGAAGTTGCCTGCTTCGGCCGCTGACGCTGCGCTCATCAGGAACGCCGCGGAATTTGCGCCCGG
Source organism: uncultured Candidatus Saccharibacteria bacterium (assembly GCA_964574865.1). Lineage (GTDB taxonomy): Bacteria > Patescibacteriota > Minisyncoccia > Phycocordibacterales > JAACPR01 > DATDYW01. Next base: position 9,070 of record CAZNOT010000013.1, read on the forward strand.
CCTCGGCGACCAGCCGTTCATGCTGAAACTCCTGCGCACGACGATCGAGAAGAGCCCGCAAATCGACGCTATTCTCGAGAAAGCCGCCCCTGACTGGCCGCTCGAGAAAATCGCCAACGTCGATCGTCAGATTCTGCGCATCGGCCTCGCCGAGCTCCTCTTCGCCGACAAGGCCGAGGTGCCGGCCAAGGTCGCCATCAACGAGGCTATCGAGCTCGCCAAATCGTTCGGCGGTGAAACCTCTGGCCGCTTCGTCAACGGCGTCCTCGGCGCCGTCTACAAAGAGATGGGCGAACCGGGCAAAGAGGACGGCGCGCCGCGCCGCAAGAAGGACGTGCCGTTCGATGAAATGATGATCGAGACTAAGGTCGGCGCGCTCGTCTACACCCGCAAGAATTCCGAACTCTCGTTCGGCCTCGTGCACGACGTCTTCGGCTACTGGACCCTCTCGAAAGGTGGCATGAAAGAGGGCGAGTCTGTGGAGGACGCGATCAAGCGCGTCATTCTCGAGGAGATGGGGCTCACCGTCACCCGGGTTCGAGACAAGCTGGGCGAGAACGAGTACGTCGCCAACCACCCCGAGAAGGGGCGCCACCGCAAGCAGGTCGCGTACTACCTCGCGGAGGCCGAGGCCGATCCCATCGTGCTCGGCAAGGACAAGGGCGGCCTCGACGACGGGCGTTGGTTCGCGCCGGCCGAGGTCGTGAACCTCAACTTCTACAACGACATCGTGCCGCTGATCACGAAGGCCGTCGGCATTCTCGCCGCGGATAAAAAGTAAGGTATGGACACATCGCTGGCCGAATCGCGCGTCGGGGTTACCTTCGCGGACAAAGGGCTCCTCGCGCAGGCGTTCACGCACCGCTCGTTCCTCAACGAGAACCGGGGCATCGGTCGTGGGCACAACGAGCGCCTCGAGTTTTTGGGCGACGCGGTTCTGGAGCTCGCTGTCACCGAGCACCTCTACGCCGCGTACCCGGACAAGGACGAGGGCGACCTCACGAGCTACCGCGCGGCGCTCGTGAACACGCTCGTGCTCGCCGATGCCGCGCGCGCCCTCGGCTTCAACGACCTCCTGATGCTCTCCCGCGGCGAGGCCCGCGACCAGGGCCGCGCCCGCGTTTCCATCTTGGCCGACGCCCTCGAGGCGGTTATCGGCGCAATTTACCTCGATCAGGGGTACGGAGCCGCCAAGGCGTTCATTGACCGCACGCTCGTGCCGAAGCTGCCGGAAATCGTTCAGGAGGGCCTCTGGATCGACGCGAAGAGCCGCCTGCAGGAGAAGGCGCAGGATGTTTCTGGCATCACGCCGTCCTACTCGACCGTCTCCGAGGAGGGGCCTGATCACGACAAGAGGTTCGTCATCGCGGCGATGCTCGGCGGGGAAGAGGTCGGGCGCGGCAGCGGGAAATCCAAGCAGGACGCTGAGCAAGAAGCCGCCCGCGCCGGCCTGAAAGCTAGGGGGTGGCTGTAGGCGAGAAACTCTATTCGGCGCGCAAAACGCTCTCCCGCGCCCTCGCGCCCCGCCGTCGCGACGGCTGCGAGGAATGGGCGGACGGCCGCAAACGGGCCGGTCGGGCGCGCGGCACCCGCAGGCCGCTGCGGCTTTTTCGTCGGCTCGGGTTAAAATCTCCCGACACGTGCACCTGAAGTCCCTCGAGCTCCAAGGGTTCAAATCGTTCGGCCGGAAGGTCGCGCTGCGCTTCGATGTGCCGGTGGTGGCGGTCGTGGGCCCGAACGGGTCGGGGAAATCGAACGTCGTGGAGGCGTTCCGGTTCGCGCTCGGCGAGCAGTCGGTGAAGTCGATGCGCGGGCGCCGCGGCGAGGACCTCATCTGGCACGGCTCCCCCGAGCTGCCGCGCGGCGGCAAGGCGACGGTGAAGCTCACCTTCGACAACCGCGATCGCGCGCTGCCCCTCGACTTCGACGACGTGTCGCTCGAGCGCACCGTCCACCGCGACGGCGTCAACGAGTACTCGGTGAACGGGACGCCGACGCGCCTGCGCGACACCTTGGAAATTCTGGCCGCGGCGAATATTGGGCCGTCCGGCCACCACATCGTGTCGCAGGGCGAGGCGGATCGCGTGCTCTCGGCGACGCCGAAGGAGCGGCGCGAGATCCTGCAGGACGCGCTAGGCCTCCGCGCGCTCGAGTGGAAGCGCGCCGAGGCGCTGCGCAAGCTCGAGAAGACCGACGCGAACGCGGCGCAGGTGCGCGCGCTCCTCGCCGAGCTCGAGCCGCACCTGCGGTTCCTGAAGCGGCAGGTCGAGAAGGTGGAGCGGGCGGAGCGGTTGCGCCAGGAGCTCCTGGAGCGGTACCGCGCGTACCTGGCGCTCGAGTCGGCGCGCGTGCGCGTGGCGCGGGCTCGGGCCATCGAGGCGCTGCGCGCGCCCAACGACGAGAAGGAGCGCGTGGCCTCGCAGATTCGGGACGAGGAAATGCGCGCCTCGCGCGCCGAGGCGCCCGCCGTCCCCGAGGGGCTCGTCGAGGCCGAGTCGGCGCTCGCCGCGGCGCGCGAGCGGGCGCGGCGGCTGTCGCGCGAGATTGGCGCGGCAGAGGGCGAGCTGTCTGCGCTCGAGCGGATGAGCCAGAGCGCGGCGCCCGCGGTGCCGCGCTCCCCGGACGAGCGACCTGTGCCCCGGGACCGCGTCAGGGTCGCTCTGGAGGCCGCTAGGGAGGGTTTGCGACGCGCTTCCGCCGCCGCCACGTTCGATGTCGCGTACGAGGCTCTCGGTGAGGCCGTAGCCGCTATTGAGTCGCTGGTCGCCGAGGAAACCTACGGCGAAGAAGCTGCGCCCGAGCGCCCCGACTTTTCCGTTCGCGCGGCCGAGGTTGGCGCCCGGCTGGGAGAGCTCCGCGCCGAGCTAGCCGCCGCCGAGGCGGACGAGCGCCGCGCCGAGGCTGCCGCCGTCGAGCTGCGCGCCGCCCGCGATGCCGCCCGCGTGGACGTCGCCGAAGCCGAGCGCGCGCTGGTCGGCCTAGTTTCAAGAAAGGGTGAGCTCGAGCGCGAGATCGATCGCCTCGCCGCCGAGGCTCGCCAGGCCGATACGGACGAGGAGACGCTGCGCTCCGAAATGCAGGAGGCGGTCGCGCTCGTGGGCCGCGAGGCGCTCGATTTCGAGGCGGCGCTCGAGGCCGCGCCCGTCGACGAGCCGCGCGAGGCGACGCTCGCGCGCCGCAAGGAGCTCGAGCGCATGAAGCTGCGCCTGGAAGAGGCCGGCGCCGCGGGTGGCGAGGAACTTCTGAAAGAGCACGCGGACGCTGTCGCGCGCGACGAATTTTTACGTAAAGAAGTGGGGGATTTGGAGGCCTCGGCCGCGACGCTCACCGCGCTCATCGAAGACCTCGAGCGGAAGGTTGGCGAGCGATTCTCCGAAGGTTTGAAGAAGGTGAACGAGGCGTTCGGCGAGCTCTTCGTCGCGATGTTCGGCGGCGGCCGCGCCGAGCTGCGCCTCACGAAAATTGAGAAGCGCCGCCGCGTGACCGATGAAGTTGGACTTCCTGAAGTCGAACTTCAAGCCGAGGAGGCCGAGGAAGGCGTCGAGGTTCACGTCGAGCTGCCCAAGAAGCGTGTCTCGGGCCTCCTGCAGCTCTCGGGCGGCGAGCGCTCGCTCGTCTCGATCGCGCTCCTCTTCGCGATGTCGCGCGTCGCGCCGCCGCCGTTCGTCATCCTCGACGAGACCGACGCCGCGCTCGACGAGGCGAACTCGCGCCGCTACGGCGACATGATCGAGAAGCTCGCCGAGAAGTCTCAGCTCGTCCTCATCACCCACAACCGCGAGACCATGTCCCGCGCCGGCGCCCTCTACGGGGTCACCGCGGGAGGCACTGGCTCCTCCCTCCTCTCCGTGAAGTTCGACGACGCGGCGGCAATGGCGGCGCGTTGACCGCCGTATCATCCCAGCTTTATGGGTCCATAAATGGGTGATTTGATACTTTTTAGACATGCTACCGAAGCGGGTCTCCCGCGGGTCAGCAGTTCCGCTGAACGCGAGGGCCTCTGCTCTCATTGAGGCTTAATCTGCCCTTTTTCTAAAAAGGGGAACCGCCTCGGTAGTTCGCGTACGGCTGCACGCGAACTACCGAGACGGTTTTTTTGAGTCGAGACGCGAGAGAGGCCCTACTTCGCCAGCGAGAAATCGAGGCGTCGCTCGTCGAGGTCGGCCTTGTCGACGGTGACGCGGACCTTGTCGCCGAGGGCGATAGTTTTGCCGGTCTTCTGGCCGACCATGCGGTAGTTCTTCTCGTCGAGCGAGAAGTAGTCGTCGCCGAGCTTGGTCACGTGGACCATGCCCTCGGCGCCGGTGTCGTCGAGCGCCACGAAGACGCCGGACTTCATCACGCCGGAGATCGTGCCCTCGTACGTCTCGCCGATGTGGTTCATCATGAACTCCACCTGCTTGTAGCGGATCGAGAGGCGCTCGGCCTCGGACGCGAGCACCTCGCGCTCGGTGGCGCGGGCGGCGATTTTCTCGAAGGTCGCGACGTCGTGGTCGGTGACGCGCTCGTTGGCCAGTGCGTGCGCCAGGATGCGGTGCACCACGAGGTCTGGGTAGCGGCGGATCGGCGACGTGAAGTGCGTGTAGTACTCGAACGCGAGGCCGTAGTGGCCCGAGTTGTCGATGGAGTACGCGGCCTTGGCCATCGAGCGGATGGCGGCGGTTTTCACGAGGTCCTCCTCGGGGCGGCCGGCGACGGCCTTGAGCAGCGTGTTGAGGTCCTGCTGCGACACCTCGCCGTCCTCCGAGACGCGCAGCGTGTGGCCGAGCGCGTGGACGAACGCCTGGAGGTTCTTGATGCGCTCCGCGTCCGGCGTGTCGTGGATGCGGTACATCATGCCGCGCGCCTCGCCGCCTGAGGTCTCGCGGTCGTAGCGGTCCAGGCGGCGCGCCACAGCGCGGTTGGCGAGGAGCATGTACTCCTCGACCAGCTTGTGCGTCGCGAGGTGCGGGCGCTTGAAGATGCGGACCGGCACGCCGCGCGGGTCGAGCTCGAAGCCGAACTCGTCGCGCTCGAACGAAATGGCGCCGGCGGCGGCG
>CAZNOT010000014.1:0-3216 GCA_964574865.1 uncultured Candidatus Saccharibacteria bacterium
CACAAAACAGCCCGCCCGCGCCAACCGGCGCGGGCGGGCTGTTTTGGAGACCCAAAAATCAAAACTCGGTTTTTAAAACCGAGTTTTGATTTTCTGCCTAACGCCGCCGGCGGTCGAGAAGCGTCTGCTGCACGACGCCGGCGACCACGTTCACGAGGAAGCCGAACAGCACGAAGCCGACGAAGCGCGTCGCGATGGCGATGGCCTTGCCGCCGGGGGTCACCACGACCTCGGGCACGAGGCCGCCGCCCAGAATCTCGGAGGTCGCCCAGAGTGCGCCGGAGAAGGCGCCCGTGAACGTCTGCGGCTCGACGATGAATACGACGGTGCCGATGATCACGACCGACGAGAAAAGCGTCGCGAGGTACACGCGCACGTTCTGGCTCACCAGGCGCGCGTCGGTGTCGTCGATGTTCACCTTCGCCGTCTGCTCGATGCGGGCCACTTTGGCGATGCGGGCGAGGCGGATGAAACGGATGACGCGGAGCGCGCGGGCCGTCTTGAGGAAGGTGAGGTTGGTGAAGGCGAAGAACGAGGGCAGGAACGAGAGCAGGTCGACGAGGCCGTAGACGCTCTTCGCGTAGCGGAGCGGGCGCTCGGCGCTCCAGAGGCGCATGAGGTACTCGGCGGCGAAGAGCGCGGCGAGCGCCATCTCGAGCTGCGGCAGCCACGGGAACTTCTCCCGGCCCCACGGCTCGGTCTCGAGCACGACGACCATGACGGCGACGACCGTGACCGCCAGCCCCGAAATGTTGAACAGCCGGAAGTTGGGGTAGGAGGGGTCTTCGAAGGCGCGGCGGATGCGGGTGCGGAGGGACATTGCGGGAATTGTAGCGCGGTCCGGGCAAAGCACTGACCGCGCTACGTGGAAAAGGTGTACGGCCGGACAGCGTGCCTCTAGAGCCGAGGTTCAAAAAATGAACCGTGATTTTGGGCGTGCTCTAGCGTGACTTGATCCAGAGGTAGGCGTCCTCGAGCGCCTTCACGGCGTCGCCCGCGGCGATGTTGTTCTGGTGGTAGAGGCCGTCGGTGCAGTCGCCCGCGGCCCAGACGCCCTCGACGGAGGTGCGCTGCGTGCGCGGGTCGACCTTCACGCGGCCGAACTCGTCGCGCTCGACCAGGCCCGCCGCGACCTCGGTCGCGGGCAGCGCGCCGATTTCGACAAAGACGCCGGTCACGGGGAGGTCCTTCGCCTCGCCGGTCGCCACGTCCTTGTAGCGGAGGCCCGAGAGGAACTTCTCGCCGAGCACTTCGACCGGCTCGACGCCCTTGAGGAGGGTCATTTTGGGATCCTTGCTCACCGCCTCGATCGTCACCGCGTCGGCGCGGAAATCGCCGCGCGACAGCAGCGTCACCGACTTGGCGTAGGCGAGGAGCTGCGCGGCGGTCTCGAAGCCGGCGTTGCCGCCACCCACGACCGCGACGTCTTGGCCCGCGAAGATGGGGCCGTCGCACGAGGCGCAGTAGGTGAGGCCCTTGTGCTCAAACTTATCGGCGCCGGGTACCTGGAGCTTGCGGCGCGCCGAGCCGGTCGCGACGATGACCGCCTTCGCCTCGGCGACCTTGCCGGAGCCGCAGGTCGCGCGGAAGCCACCGTCGATCTTCTCGACCTTCGCCACCGTCTCACCCTTCCAAACCTCGACGGTGGGCGCGGCGTAGGCCATGAGGTGCGCCTCGAGCGACTTGGCGAGGTCCGCGCCGGAAATCGAAACGGTGCCGATCCAGTTCTCGATCGAGTCGGACACCGAGCTCTGGCTATTGAAGTCGCGCGCGATAAAAATAGTCTCGAGCTTCTTGCGCGACGCGTACACGCCGGCCGCGACCGCGGCCGGCCCGCCACCGACGATAATCAAATCTTTCATAGTGGGGGAAGTTTAACAGGGTAAGGCAGAAGGCAGAAGGAATCGGACGAAGGCAGAGGGCAGAAGGCGTAAGGCAGAAGTTTTGAACAGAAAAAAAGAAAGCGGGCGCTCGTGCGCCCTCCTCCCTTGTGCCTTCCGCCCTCGTCCGTCTACCTCTTACTTCAGCTTGCTCCTTCGCAGGAAGGCCGGAACAGCGGACCACTCGTCGTCTTCGCCGCTCTCCGTGGCGACGTTGCCGGTTTCGGCTACGCGCGGCTCGGGCGCGGCGGCGGGCTGCACCGGGACGCTCTCGGGCTGCGGGACGCGGTTGACGATGCGGTTCGATGAGTCTCCCTCGCGGCGCGCCTGCGGGAGCTGGCCGTCGGGGAAGCCGGACGCGATGATCGTGATTTTGACCTCGCCCTTCTTGAGGTTCTCGTCGCGGATGGTGCCGAAGATGATGCGGGCGTCCGGGTCCACGGACTCGGTGATGGTCTTGGCCGCGTCCTGGATCTCGTACATGCCGAGATCGTCGCCGCCGGCGATCGAGAAGAGCACGCCCTTCGCGCCGTTGATCGAGATGTCGAGGAGCGGGGACGAGATGGCGAGCTTGGCGGCCTCGGTCGCGCGGTTCTCGCCCGAGGCGACGCCGATACCCATCAGCGCGGAGCCGGCGCCCTTCATGACCGACTTGATGTCGGCGAAGTCGATGTTGATGATGCCCGGGGTGGTGATGAGGTCTGAGATGCCCTCGACGGCGGATTTGAGCACGTCGTCGCACATGCCGAACGCGGATTTGGCGGTCGTCTCTTTCGAAATGTTCGCGAGCAGGCGGTCGTTCGGGATCACGATGATCGCGTCGACCTCGCGGCGGAGCGCCTCGAGCGCCTCCTCGGCAATCTTGCCGCGCTGGCGGCCCTCGAAGAAGAACGGTTTGGTGACGACCGCAACGGTGAGCGCGCCCGCCTCCCGCGCGATGCGTGCTACGACCGGCGCCGCGCCGGAGCCCGTGCCGCCGCCGAGGCCGCAGGCGATGAAGACCATCTCCGCGCCCTTGAGCGCCTCCTGCACCTCCTCTTTGGTTTCCTCGATTGCCTTGCGGCCGAGCTCGGGGTTCATGCCGGTGCCGAGGCCCTGCGTGAGGTTCTTGCCGATGTGAATCTTTTTCTTGGCGAGAGAGTGGTGGAGGTCCTGGGCGTCCGTGTTGACCGCGACGAAATCAGCTCCTTTAACCTTGGAGTTGATCATGTGGTTCGTAGCGTTCTTGCCCGAACCGCCCACTCCGACGACGCGGATACGGGCGAACGTTTCAACTTCTGGCTTGATTTGCGGCACGGAATTTCCCTTTAGAACGCCTGTAAACTAAAGCTGCGTG
>CAZNOT010000014.1:3316-13182 GCA_964574865.1 uncultured Candidatus Saccharibacteria bacterium
GGCAGGAACTGCCGGAGCGCCCCCGCGATGTTCCGGAACGTGCGCCTGACCGCCGCGACGAGCGGGTTTTTGCCGCGGACGGCGCCGTCGCTGTCCGCGGACAGGCCGAATGAGGCGAGGCCGTAGGCGACCGCCCAGGCGGATTCGGGGGTCGACTCGGCGCCGGCCGCGATCGGCGGCCGGCCGCCGCCCCAGGGAATTTCCGCGACGCGCGCTGGCAGGCGCAGGTGATCCTTCGCCAGTTCGGCGAGGTTCGGCACCGCGCTCCCGCCGCCGACGAAGATGGCTCCGGCAGGCAGGAGGCCGCTGCGGCCGAGGCGGCGCAGGTGGCCGTCGAGTAGGTCGAGGATGTCGGTCGCGCGCGCGGCGACCGCCTCGTCAAGAGCCCGGCGCGACGTGGCCGAGAGCGCGCCCGCGTCGCGCTTGAGCGCCTCGGCTTCCTCGAGCGAGACGCGCAGCGCGAGCGCCACGTCGTTCGTGATGGACGACGCGCCGACCGGGAACGCCTCTACGGAAATCGGCGAGCCGTCCTCGTAGACCGCGATGGTTGTGGTCTCGGCGCCGATGTTTACGAGCGCGCAGCCGGCGACGCGCTGCGGCGGGGCGACCGAGACGAGCGCGGCGGCGAACGGCGCGGCCATCGCGTCGGCGGCTTCGACCCCGGCGCCCTCGAGCGCCTCGATTGCGTCGTCGACGTGGCGCGCGACGCAGGTGACGAAAAGGCACTTTGACTCCAGGCGCACGCCCCTCATGCCGACGGGGTCGCCGAGCACCTTGCGCCCGTCGATGCGGTGCTCGAGCGGCAGCATGTGCACGACCTTGCGGTTCTGGGCCTGGGGCGGAGGAATCGCGCGCTCGGCTTCGTCGGCCGCGTGCTTGAGGTCGAGCTCGGTGATTTCGCCGTCGGCGCGCGAGACCATCGCCGCGCCGACGGCCGTCGCGGAGCCGAGGCCCGCGCCGCCGACACCGACGTAAGCACGGTCGATGCGGCTGCCGAGCGCGCGCTCGGCGGCGCGGACGGCGCGGGCAATCGCGCGGGTGGCCTCGGCCACGTTCGTCACGAAGCCGTGGCGGGTGCCAGCGGATTCGGCGCGCCCCACGGCGACGATTTTCGGCAGCTCGCCCCGCTCGCCGCGCTCGGCCACGACGACCTTCACCTCGCGGGTTCCGATATCGATGCCTACGGCGCGACTCATGCGGCTATTGTAGCGCCCTTTGATTTATCGGCCTTTTCTATGCTGGGGAAAAGAAAAGCCCCTCGCGCGGAGGGGCATCGAATTAGGCAGCGAGCGCGGCGGCCGGCAGCGCAATGCGCGTGCCTGCCGGCAGGCGGGCGGTCCCATGGAAGTAGAACATTTCCGCGCGCCCGTCGGAGACGGCGATAGAGCCTCCACGTTTTGCCCGGACCTGGCGCGGGCGCTTGCCCGGCCAGACCATGAAGCGACGCTCTCGGTTTCTGAGGCGCGTCAGCAGCACCGTGAAGGTGGCTCGCGATTCCTGGAGCGCGTCGGCGACGGCTCTCGGCAGGAAGCCGCGCATCTCGGCGATTTTCTTCACGGTAACCTCGTCAAAGTTTAGGCCGAGCGCAGCGGCGAAGGCTTCTTGAGCCGTGAGCGCCTGCCCGAACTCGAAGATGAGGACCGGGGTACCGGCAATCGTCTCCCGCTGAGGTTCGAGGAGCTCGGTCAGCTCCTCGCGGATCTCGGAGGCGACGACCATTGCCTGGCGCGCTTCGTTCTCGAGCCTGGCGGCCTCGGCGCGGAAAGCGGCGGCGGTTCCGGTGAGGGTCTCGATCAGGCTGCGCTGTCCTTCAAGTGAGCCGCTGGTCGTCGCCCTGGCCGCAGCGCTGCGGATGGTGCGGCGAACGGTGGCTACCGCTTTTCCGGTCGCCTGCTGGAGCTCGCGGAACGCGCCGGAGATTTTTTCTCGCGGAGACTGGCGGCCGGCTGCGCTCGATGGGCGGCGGGGCCGAAGACTGAGATGGTTTTTTCTTTTGTTGAGGAACGGCATAGGTCATAACTTCTGACACCTTTAAGTCAGGAGGTCAATGCGCCCGCTTTGGGCGGCTAGCCGCGTAGCTCCTCGATCCAACGGTCTTCGATAGCCTCCATCTTTGGCCCGTGGTCCATGCCCTTGAGGTGCAGGCAGCCGTGGACGATAAGGAAAAGGGCTGCGGCGGCGCGAGACGGCAGCCCGAAGGCGCGGCGCTCGCGGTCCAGGAGGTCCTGGCAAATTAGGATCTCTCCCTCGGTTTTAGAAATCGGGAACGAGAGCACGTTCGGGGTGTAGGTCTTGCCGCGGGTGGCGATGTTGGCGGCCTTGGCGCGGGCGCGACCGACGAACGAGACCGAGAGCTCGTAGCGTTTCCCAAGAATCTCGTTGGCGATTTCCGAAACGCGAACCGCCCCGACCGGGGCGTTCCTCTTGGTGGTGGCCGTGATCTCAACCACGCGCTTTCGAATCGGGCTAGCGAGCCTGGCCGCCGCCGCGGCGCGGGGTGACCTTGATCTTGCCGAGCTTGACGAGCTTCTCGCGCTCCGCCTTGCGGACGAGGGAGCCGAGCTTCTTGGTGCGGTAGTGGTTGCGGGACTTGGTGCGCTCGAGGTAGCGCTCGCCCTTGAGGCGAACGACGACGCCCGACTCCTGCACGCGGCGCGAGAAGCGCTTGAGCACGCTCGCGTTCGATTCGACTTTGCCCCGGAGGACCTCAACGTTTACAGCCATATGCGGGGGTGAAAGCTAGCATGGGTGCCGGGCGGGCGCAAATGGTCGGGGCCGACCGGCTAGGCGCGGGCGGCCTTAGCCTTCGTCTTTGCGAGGGCGGCGTCCCGGGCCTCGAGCTCGCGGAGCGCCTTCGGTAGATCTTCGAGCTTCACGAGGCTCTGGTTGCGGCTGTCGGCGTCGCGGACAATGACCCGGCCGTCGATGGCCTCGCGGGCGCCCATCACGATGGCGTACGGGTGACCGAACTTGCGCGCGACCGAGAGCTGGATCGAGAGCTTGTCGCAGTCGAGGGAGTGGGCGCAGGGAATCTTCGCCTTGCGCAGGACGTCGAGGACGATGTGCGCGCGGCGCTTGGCCTCGGCGCCGATTTGCAGCAGGTAGTAGCGCGCCTCGGACGGGAGGAAGTCGCAGGCGGCCGGCGCGACCTTCGGCTTCTTGAGCGCGATGAGCGCGTAGGCGGCTGGGATTTCTTCCTTGATGCCGAGCTTGCGCGCCAGGCTGTCGTACCGGGCGCCGGCGGCAACGACCTCGCCGTCGCGCTCGATGCGGAACGCTGTTCGGCAGGAGGCGTGCGGGTCGGGAACGACGCGGCGGTCGATTTCGTACGGCACGCCCTGCGCCTCGAGGTACTCGATGACCTCGGCGAAGTGTCGGCGATCGACCTCGTTGAGGAACGAGAGCGGGTCGGGGATGCCGGCGACGATTCCCCCGTCGCGCTCGGGCGCGCCCGCCACGAACGTGAACGGGTGGCGCTTCACGAGGTCGCGGCCGGCGGCGCTCATCTCGTTGATTTTCTTGCGCAGGTACCCGGAGAGCTCGCGGGCGAACGTGCCCTTGAGGTCGAGGCCGACAGACGAGACGCGGACGAGGAGCTTGCCCGGCAGGCCCTCCTCGAGCAGCGCGCCGTAGGCGGCCTTGATGAGCGTGGCGTCGGCGATGGCCGGCGCGCAGCCGATGACGTGGAGCGCGAGCGTGTCGCGGCCGCGGCCGAAGGCGCCGGCGGTCGGGCTGTTCCGGTAGGTTAGGAACTGGGCGTACGGCTTGCCGTGCCACTCCGAGTCGCGGTGCTCATGGAGGAGGCGCGACAGCTCCTCGAGGCCGATTGTGCCGGGCGAGGAGAACGACTCCTGCTTGCGGATGACCGCCGCGAGCTTCTTGTCTTCGGGGGTGACGGACGGCGTCGGGTAGCTGGCGAAGCCGTACCAGCGGGCGACGCACTCCGCGTTCCAGGACTTCGGCTTTTTGGAATCGGTCTTCTTGTTCGGCATCGGTTTACGGTTAGCCTTGGATGGTCTCGCGCGCGTCACCCGGGAGCACGCCGGCTTCGGCGGGCGGCAGGAGGCGCAAGAGCGCGCGCCCGACGATGAGCTCTCGCGGGACTGATCCCCAGACGCGTGAGTCGAAGCTGCCCGCGCGGTTGTCGCCCATCACGAAGTATTCGCCCGAGCCGAGGGTGGCGGTCGAGGTTGTGTCGAGCGCGAGCTCGACGTAGGGCTCGTCGAGGGAAATTTTCTCGCCGTCGGCGGCGGTGATCGTCACGGCGCCGTCCCGGATGCTGACCGTCTCACCCGGCAGGCCGATGATGCGCTTGATGAAGTGCTTCGAGGGATCGTGCGGGTAGCGGAGCACGACGACCTCGCCGCGCGCGGGCGGACGCATCGCGAAGGAAATCTCGTCGACGATGAGGTAGTCGCCCGTCTCGAAGGTGGGGGACATGGACGCGCCCTCGACCACGAAAGGCTTGGCGATGAACATCCGGAACGGGATGAGCACAGCCGCGGCGACGGCGGCAAAGGTCAGGAACTCGACGGCCGATCGGCCGAAGCGTCGCAGCGCGTTCGGGCGCTCGCGGGCTTCGAAAGGCTCTCGGGTGTCGGGCATGTTTCGGCATTGTACTCGCGCCGTTCGGCAAAACCAAATTCAATGAAGTCCGACTTCCCGAAGTCGGACTTCATTGGGTCTGCTATATTCAGCTCTATGAAATTGGTCGTGGGGCTCGGCAACCCCGAGCCGGAGTACGCGGGGACGCGGCACAACGCGGGGCGAGAGGCCGCGCGGGTTTTGGCGTCGCGCCTGGGCGCGGGAGAATTTCGGCGGGCGGGAGACGCGCTGGTGGCGAAGGCGGCGATCGAGGGCGCGGGACCGGTCGAGGTGGTGCTGCCGGAGACGTACATGAACCTGTCGGGGCGGGCGGTGGCAGATGCGCTGCCTGGGCGGGACGAGGGTGCGCTCGCGTCTTTGGTGGTGATTCAGGACGAGCTGGACTTGCCGCTCGGGACCGTGCGCCTGACGCGGGGCGGGGGAGACGGCGGGCATAACGGCATCAAGTCGATTACGTCGTCGCTCGGCTCGCCGGAGTACGCGCGGGTTCGGATCGGCGTCGCGGACCCGGCGCTGCCGCGGGCGCAGATGGACGGCGTCGACTCGTTCGTGCTGGGCCGATTCCGCGAGGAGGAAAAAGAAAAGGCCGCGCTCGCTTTCGCTCGCGCGGCCGAGATGGCCGAGGATTTTCTTCGCAGCGGCTTCGTGGCGGCGGCGAACAAGTGGAACGCCTGTATCTAGCGCCGCATGGTTACTGTGTCGTCGGGAGGCTGTCCTGCAGACTGCAGCAGGAGAGGCTTGTTACGGTCATGCGGCTTTCCATCTGTAGGGCGTTCCTGAAGATGGCTACGCACATGCCCGCGCTCAGTCCTTCCCCCCAGGAAACCTCGGCGGTGACGAGGGTGCCGTTGCAGATGATGTCGCTGAACACCAATTGTGGCTGGAGTCCGTCAAAGTGAGCCACTAGGGCTTCCCTGTAACGAGGGTCGGGGACACCTCCGAGTAATGCTGTAATTAAAATTTTCATTCGTATTAATACTAGCATTAATACTAATACATGTCAAGAGCAGCCGCGACGCCCGTAGGGCGCCGCGGCTGCTCGGCGTGCCGCCATAAAAAAGAAAACCGCGCGTGGCGCGCGGGGCGGGGTTAGTCTGGCAAGACGCAACAGCTCACCGAGACGGGCTGGAGCTTTTCGGCGCCGAAGAGCCTCGTGGACGTGTGGAAGGTGAAGTCGTCGATTACCGGCCCGAGATGGTCTTCGTCGACCGTGGCGGTGAGGCGGGAATGGAGGAGGCCGAAATTCAGATCCTTGATTGTTAGCGATGGATAGGCCTTCGCTTTTCTCCTCTCTAGAAAATCCGTTAAATCTTGACGACAGGCCATGCGGACTTGGCCGTGGGTCGGGTGGCTGATAATTACGAGTATTTTCATGCTGTAGATGGGTTCGTGGCGTTTTCTACTCTTAGATGGGCGACCAGCGCAACAGGCCGCGGCGCCCGAAGGGCGCCGCGGCCTGTTGCGGACGGGAGAGACCTACGCCTTCTTCTCCTCGCCAGACTTGGTGGACAGCGTCATGCGCTGCTCCTTCGCGTCGAACAGGGTGATGCGGAAGTCGTACGCCTTGCCGAGCTCGAGCTTGGCGCGGAGGTCGGCCTCGTCGGCGAACTCCGAGATGTGCACGAGGCCCGCGACGCCCTCCTCGATCGCGGCGAGCGCGCCGTGGCGGTTGTACTTGATCACGACGCCCTTCACGGAGTCGCCCTTGCTGTACTTGTTGCCGGCTTCGACCCACGGGTTCGGCTTGAGCGCCTTGATCGAGAGGGACACCTTGCCGTCCTTGACCTCGATGACCTTCACGCGGACCTTGTCGCCCGGCTTGAAGCGCTTGCGCGGGTCGTCGACGAGCGCCCAGTCCATTTCGGAGATGTGGACGAGGCCCTCGAGACCCTCGGCCACGCGGACGAAGACGCCGAAGTCGACGGCGCCGGTAACCTCGCCGTCTAGCACGTCGCCAACGGTGAGCGCTTTGGCGGCCTCGGCGCGGTCGGCGCGGGCGGCGGCCTTCTCCGAGAAGATGAGGCGGCCGTCCTCGGCGGTGGCGCCGATGATGGTGACGGTGAGCGGCTTGCCGACGAGCTTCTTGAGCTCCTCGAGGATGCGCTCCTTCGAGCCGTCAGCCACGCGCGGGTAGTGCTCCGGCGAGAGCTGGGAAGCCGGGAGGAAACCCTGGAGGCCCTGCCACGACAGGATGAGGCCGCCCTTGTTGGCGTCCTGCACGGGGAGCTCGAGCGCCTTCTTGTCCTTGATGACGGCCTCGACCTCGCCCCAAATCATGGCCTGCTTGGCCTCCTTGAGCGAGAGCTCGACGTAGCCGTCCTCGTTCTCGGCCATCACCACCTTCGCGGTGACGGCGTCGCCGACGTGGATCTTGCGGATGATGTCGCGGGCCACGATGAACTCGCGGCCGTAGATGGTGCCGGTGCCGTATGGCGGGAGGTCGACGAAGAGGGACGCCTTATCGATGGCGATCACTTTGCCCTCGACGAGGTCGCCGAGCTTCGGTCGGGCGGCGGTCTTGTTGGCCAGAATGCCCATCGGGGAGAGGTTCTCCGGGGCGATCGGGGTAGCGGTGTCAGACATAAGTTGTTTGGTTGCAGTCCTGGTTCGGCCAACCGGCGTGTCGCGAGGCCCCTACGGGCCGCCCGACCTTAGCGCCAGTCCTTTTTAATCGGAACGCAGAACGGGCGGGAATCTACCTCCAAATCGCCTTTCGGTCAAAGGAAAAGCCGGCTCTCGGGGAGACCGGCTGTGGAGCTGCGTTAGCCTCGGAAGTGGCGGCGGAAGACCACGCGGACGGCGACAATGGCGATGAGGGTGACGACGCCTGCCGCCCACACAGCCGGGCCGGCAGGTTCAGACAGTGCGACGATCGTGTTCACGGACGTCATCCAACGCCGCGCCCGGCGCGCTGTCAATTCTCTCCGGGCGTCGCGTGTGGTAAATTCTCGCCCGTGATTGTGACGTGGCACGGCGCGGGGGCGATCCGCATCCAGCAGGGCGACCTCGTGGTCGCGCTCGGCCCCGTGTCTAAGAAGTCCAAGCTGAAGCCGTCGTCGTTCGGCGCGGACGTGGCGCTCGTGCCCATCCGCCACGAGGACGCGGACGGTGAGGATTCCGTGTCGCGCGGCGATAAAGAGCCGTTCGTAGCCCGCACGCCCGGCGAGTACGAGACGAACGGCCTGTTCCTGCGCGGCTTCGCGACGCGCTCCGGCTACGGCGGCGCGCCTGGCGTGAACACCTGCTTCTCGTTCCAGATCGACGATTGCAACGTGCTCTACCTGGGCGCGACCGAGGACGACGACATTCCGGCCGAGGCGAAGTCCGAACTTCCGGACACCGACATGCTCTTCGTGCCGATCGGCGGCGAGGGGTGCCTCGACCCGGCGAAGGCCTACAAGCTGGCGGTGAAGCGCGAACCGAAAGTCATCGTCCCCATTTTCTACGGGGAAGGCACCGGCGCGAAGGACGCGCTCCAGAAATTCCTCCGCGAGGCGGGCGCCGAGGGCGTCGAGCCGATCGATAAGCTCACCGTGCGCCGCCGCGACCTCGAGAAAATGGCCGGGCAGGTAGTCGTCTTGACCGCGGCGTAACCCGAACCGGAAATGGAGCCGGCCAAAAACCAGCAGGTCGCCGAGGAGCCGAGTCGCGTGCTCCGCGGCGTCGCGGCGCTGCGCGCCGCGCCCGTGGGCAAGCGTCGCGCCTACGCCGCGATCGGAGCCGCGCTCGCGACGCTCGTCTTCGTGGGCGGGGTCGTCGGGCTCGCGGCGCTGCGCGGCGCCGACGCGGGCGAGGGCGTCTGGGGCGCGGGCGCGGCGCAGCTCATCGGGGCTTTCGACGGTCTCCTGGAGAGCGCGAAGTTCAAATCTGAGCTATAATCTCCAAGCAGTTTTAACGGGACGTCGCCAGAGCATGCCTAAAAACCCCGCCGACTTCGTTGCCCGCGTCGCGCCAGCCCTTACCGTACACGCGTACGCCTCGGGCTGCCGCTCCTCGGCGCCTCGCCGGGCGAGGTTTTAAGACACGCTCTAGGAAATAGACGATAAGAATCACGATGGCAGAGCTAGAGAAGAGGGGCATCCCCGTTCCGGGGCAAATCATGGACGCGGGTATTTCCGCGGAGATGAAGCAGTCGTTCCTGGACTACGCGATGTCCGTGATCACGTCGCGCGCCCTCCCCGACGTGCGCGACGGCCTCAAGCCGGTGCAGCGCCGCATCGTGTACGCGATGCACGAGCTCAACCTCTCGCCCGGCGGCAAAACCCGTAAGTCGGCGGCTATCGTCGGCGACACGATGTCGAAGTACCACCCGCACGGCGACGCCTCGATTTACGAGGCGCTGGTGAACCTCGTCCAGCCGTTCTCGATGCGCTACCCGCTCGCGATCGGCCAGGGCAACTTCGGCAACCTCGACGGCGATCCGGCGGCCGCCTCGCGCTACACCGAGGTGAAGATGTCGAAGCTCGCGGTCGATACGCTCGCGGACATCGAGAAGGAGACCGTCGAGTGGCGGCCGAACTACGAGAACCGAATGATGGAGCCATCCGTCCTGCCGGCGGCCGCGCCGAACCTGCTCCTCAACGGGACGCTCGGCATCGCGGTCGGCATGGCGTCGAACATCCCGCCGCACAACCTGCGCGAGGTCGTGGACGCGTGCGTCCACCTCCTCGAGAACGAGGACGCGACCGTCGACGACCTCCTCAAGTTCGTGAAGGGCCCCGACTTCCCGGGCGGCGGCATCGCCTTCTCCGAGAAGGATATCCACGCGGCGTACCAGAGCGGGCGCGGCGGCGTCGTGTGCCGCGGCGAGGCCGAAATCGTCGAGGAGAAGAACGGCAGCTTCCAGATCGTCATCACGTCAATCCCGTACCGCGTGAACAAGGCGCAGCTCATCGAGACCATCGCCGAGCACCTGCGCGAGAAGCGTCTCGAGGGAATCCGCGGGCTACGCGACGAGTCGACCGACGACGTGCGCGTGGTCGTCGACGTGAAGCCCTCCGCCCACCCGCAGTCCATCCTCAACTACCTCTACAAGCACACGCAGCTGGAGGAGGCGTTCCACTACAACACGGTCGCGCTCGTCGACGGCGTGCCGCAGACGCTCTCGCTCAAGAGCCTGCTGTCGGCGTTCCTCGACCACCGCCGCGAGGTCGTGCGCCGCCGCACCCAGTTCGATCTCGCCAAGGCCGAGGACCGCGAGCACATCCTGCTCGGCCTCAAGAAGGCGCTCGACCACATCGACGAGATCATCCAGCTGATCA
>CAZNOT010000015.1:0-12254 GCA_964574865.1 uncultured Candidatus Saccharibacteria bacterium
CGCCGCGGCGAGGACCGCCGCGACCGGCGCCGCCGCCGCGAGGACCGCCGCGACCACCAGCGCCGCCGGGGCCGCCGCGACCGGCGCCGCCGCCGCGAGGACCGCCAAAGCTCGCCGTGCGGGGCGCGGCTGCCGGAGCGGCGGGAGTCTGAGCGGCCTGCGGTTCGGTAGACATGGTGTGCGTGCTAGCGGGTAATGAAAACTAGAATTCGAGACCGCCCTCGCGCGCGCCGTCGGCGAGCGCTTTCACGTTGCCGACGTAGCGGAAACCGCCGCGGTCGAAGGTCACGGCCGCAATCCCCTTCGCCTTCGCGCGCTCGGCGATGAGCTTGCCGACGGATGCGGCGCGCTCGAGCGGGGTCTTGTCCTTCACCTCGCGAGCGTTGGCCTGCGCGAGCGTGGCCTGCGCGCTGTCGTCGATGATCTGCGCGTAAATCGCGGTCGAGGACTTCCAGACGGAGAGGCGCGGACGCGCAGCAGAGCCAGAGACCTTGCCGCGGACGCGGGCGTGGCGACGCTTCTGCGCGAGCTTCTTGGCGTTGCGAACCGCCCGTCCTTTGTAGAGTTTCTTCATCTTCGTCTTGGTTACGCGCCGCGCTTACCCTGCTTGCGGCGGATGACCTCGCCGTCGTAGCGAATACCCTTACCCTTGTACGGCTCCGGCTTCTTGTAGCCGCGGATGACCGCCGCGAACTCGCCGACGGCCTGCTTGTCCGCGCCAGAAATCGTCATGGAGCCCTTCTCGGCGGCAACCTTGATGCCGGCCGGAATCTTGAGGTCGACGCTGTGGGAGAGGCCAACGGCGAGCGCGACCTTGTCGCCCTTCACCTCCATCTTGTAGCCGACGCCCTCGATGAGAAGCTTGATGTCGTAGCCCTCGGTCACGCCCTTGAGCGCGCCCTTGATGAGCGAAGCGTAGGTGCCCCAGAGCGCGCGGGTCTGGATAGCCTGGTTGCGCGGGGTGAGGACGACGTGGCCGTCCTCGATCGAGGCGACGATGACCGGCTTGAGCACGATCGAGAGCTCGCCCTTCGGGCCTTTCACGTGCACGGTGTCACCGTCCAGGCGCGCCTCGGCGCCCTTCGGGATCATGACTGGTTTCTTGCCGAGGCGAGACATGGTGGTAGAGGGAAAGTTATTGGGACGGGTTACCAGACCTCGCAGAGAACTTCCCCGCCGACGTTGAGGCGACGTGCCTCGCGGTCGGTCATCACGCCCTTCGGGGTCGTGAGGATGCGGAGGCCGTAGCCCTGGCGCATCGGGCGAATCTCCTTGGCCCCGCGGTAGACGCGGCGGGAGAAGCGGGAGACCTTGGCGGCCTCGCTAACGGCCGGGCCGTCTTCGTTGTAGCGGAGAGTGACAACGAGGCGGAGCTTCGGCGCGGTGCCCTTAACCTCGAAGGAGTCGATGAAGCCTTCCTTCTTGAGCACCTTAGCGACAGACTCGAGGAGCTTGTTGTGGACGGACTCGACCGTACGCTTCCGCGCAGCGGAGGCGTTCTTGATCGAGATCACGAAGTTGGCGAGGTGGTCGGCTACCATGAAGATTTCCTAATGCCCGGGATCTGGCCCTCGTTCGCCTTCTCGCGGAAGCAGATGCGGCAGAGATCGAAATCTCGCATGAAGCCGCGCTTGCGCCCGCAGAGGAAGCAGCGGCGGACGACGCGAGATGCGTACTTGGGCTTGCGCGTCGCGCGTACTTTTACCGAAGTTTTAGCCATTTGAGCTTGCTGTATCTATCAGTTCGAGATGCCCGTGTCAACGCGTGGCTTCGGCGGATCGGAACGGAAAACCGATCGCGGCGAGGAACGAGCGGGCCTCGGGCGCGCTCTTAGCCGTGGTGACCACCGTGACCGCGAGGCCGAAGGTGTCGCGGAGATCCTCGTCGGCGAGCTCCGGGAAAACGGTGCTCTCCTTGATGCCGACGGTCGCGTTACCCATCTCGTCGATCGAGTTCGGCGAGAGGCCGCGGAAGTCTTTGGTGCGCGGGAGCGCCACATTGAGGAGCTTGTCGAGGAACCCGCGCATCCGCTCGCCGCGGAGCGTGACCTGGAAACCCGAGAGCTGGCCCTCGCGCACCTTGAAGGATGCGATGGATTTCTTGGCGTTCCGGGGCGCCGCCTGCTGGCCGGTGATCCGGGCGAGCTTCGCGCCGATCATCTCCTGGCGCTTCTTGTCGGAGACGGATCCGACGCCGACGGACACGACAACCTTGGACAGGCGCGGGGCCTGCATCGGGTTCGCGTAGCCGAACTCCTTCTTCATAGCCTCGAAGGCGCCCTGCTCTTTCTCGCGTACAGTTTTAGTCTTCATGGGAGGTGGCGTTACTTCTTGGTGGCGAGGCGGACCTTGTCGGCGACAATCGGCATCGCGCGCTCGACCTTCTGACCCGGCGCGCCGTTCTTCTTAGGCTTCACGTGGAGCGTGCGGACGTTGACGCCCTCGACGAGGACGAGGTTCTCGCGCGGGAAAGCCTCGAGGACCTTGCCGCTCTTGCCCTTGTCCGCGCCGCGCGTGACGGTGACCGTGTCGTTCTTTTTGACGTGCATCGTGGTGTCTTAGATGACCTCGGGCGCGAGCGACGCGACGGACTGGTAGCCGCGCTCGGAGATCTCGCGCGGGACCGGACCGAAGACGCGGTTGCCGATCGGCTCGTGCTTAGTCTTGTCGACCGCGACGACCGCGTTCTCGTCGAAGCGGATGTAGGAGCCGTCCTTGCGGCGGAACGGCTTGCGCTGGCGCACGACGACCGCGTGCATGACCTCCTTCTTCTTGGCGGCCTTGCGGGGCTCGGCCTTCTGGACCGAAATCACGACGAGGTCGCCGATTTCCGCGTAGCGGGCCTTCGACGCGCCGAGAATCTTGAAAACGCGGCCGATTTTGGCGCCGGTGTTGTCCGCAATGACGACGATAGAGCGATCCTGAATCATAAACTTTGTATTAGCGGACGACGGTGAAGCGCTTGTCGCGGGAGATCGGGCGGCACTCGCGGATCTCGACGGTCTCGCCCTCGACGCACTTGTTGCCCTCGTCGTGCGCCTTGTAGCGCTCGCGGGACGAGAGGAACTTGCCGTAGCGCGGGTGCTTGTAGAAGCGCGTCACGACGACGACGATGGTGTCCTTCATCTTGGTCGAGGCGACCACGCCCTTGAGGACGCGACCTTTGGGCGCGACCGGAGCCTCAACCTTCGCGGCGTCCTTCTTAGCGGTCTTGGTGGTTTTGGAAAAAATAGCCATGTTGGTGTCTAGGCGGTCTTGGTCTTGAGGCGGGCGGAGCGCTCGGTCTCGAGGCGGGCGACGGTCTTCTTGAGGGCCGCGACGCCGCCGTCCTTCTGAGCCGTCGCACGGCCGAAGCGAGCCTGGCGAATAGACTCGCGAGCGTCGGCGAGGGCGGCCGCAATGGCGGCGTCGTCCTTCTCGCGAATGCTCTGGCGCTTGGCTTTGGTCTTCATTGGAGGGGTGGCACTCTAACGTTTAGGCGCCGAAAGGCAAGCGGTTCACAATGCGGGTGGTCATCGGGAGCTTGGTGCCCGCCTTGCGGAGCGCCTCCTTCGCAATCTCGGCGGTGACGCCGTCAACCTCGAAGATGACGCGGCCCGGGCGCACGACGCACTCGTAACCCTGCGGGTCACCCTTACCCTTCCCCATTTTCACCTCGGACGGCTTACGCGTGAACGGACGGTCCGGGAAGATGCGGCACCAGGCGCGGCCGTTCTTGCCGAGGTGGCGAACCATAGCGCGGCGCGCGGCCTCGATCTGGTTCGACTTCACGCGGGCCATGCCGGTCGCCTTGATTCCGTGCGAGCCGAACGAGAGGGTCACGCCGCGAGTCTCAGGACGAGAGTACTTACGCAGGTTCTCGCGCTCGGTGTGCCACTTTCGGTGTTTGACCTTCTTCGGGAAAAGCATGGGATTGTCTTAGCGCTGCTGCTGCTTAGCCTCGAAGACCTCGCCGCGGTAAATCCAGACCTTGATGCCGAGATCGCCCTGGGCAATGTGCGCCTTCTCGCGGTGGAAGTCGATGTCCGCGCGGAAGGTCTGGAGCGGCACGCGGCCGGCTTTGAGCTCCTCGGTGCGGGACATGTCGGCGCCGTTGAGGCGGCCGGAGATGCGCACGCGGACGCCGCCGACGTCGCGGCAGGCCATCACCTTCTCGATCGTCTGCTTGAGGACGCGGCGGAACGGGAGACGCTTCTCGAGGGATTCCTTGATGCCGAAGGCGACGAGCGGGGCCGAGGTCTCGACCTGGCGCACCTCCTCAACGTCAATCTTGATTTCAATTTTCGGGTCGAGGACGCCCTTCTTCGCCATCTCTTTGAGGAGGGACGCGCGGAGCTTGGTGAGGTTCTCGCCGGAACGGCCGATGACGAGGCCCGGGCGGCCGGTCTTGATGACGATGCGGAGCGAGTTCTTGTTGCGCTCGAGCTCGATCGCCGCGATGTGGCTGTACTCGAGGGCCTTCGCGAGGAACTGGCGGACCGTGAGGTCAGCCTTGAGGAAATCGCGGTACTTCTTGTCCTCGCCGAACCAGCGGGACTTCCAGCCGCGGATGATGCCGAGGCGGTGAGCGTAGGGGTGTACGGTGTGCGACATATAAATTTACGCGGTCTTCTTCTTAGCGGGCTTCTTGGCCGCAGGCGCCTTCTCGGCCTTCGGGGCCGCGGCGACCTTCGCCTTCGGGGTGCCGCGCTTCGAGGACTGGGCGGCCTTCGCGGCGCCCGGGCGCGCGAGCTCGATGGTGATGTGGCAGCAGCGCTTGTTGATCGGCGCCGAGCTGCCGCGGGCCTTCGGGATCCAGCGCGAGAGGGTCACGCCCTGGTCGACAGTCGCCTTAGAGACGACGAGGTCCTCAGCCGCGATGTTCGCGGTGTGAGAGGCGTTGGCGATGGCCGACTCGAGCAGCTTCTTGACCTGGAGCGACGCGCGCTTCGGGGTGAAGGCGAGCAGCGTGAGGGCCTCCGGGGCACGCTTGCCGCGGATGAGGTCCACGAGGAGGCGCACCTTGCGGGGCGACTGGCGGTAGTTTCGGAGAATGGCGCGCATGGGGGTAAAAATGAGAGCGCTACTTCTTCTTCGGGGCGGCAGCCGGGGCGTCGGCGCCCTTCGCAGCCTTGGCGGCCGTGATCTCGGACTCGCGCTTGGCCTGGTCGAGCTCCTTCTGCATCTTTCCGCCGTGGCGGGTGAAGCGCTTGGCCGGGGCGAACTCGCCGAGGCGGTGGCCAACCATTTCCTCGGTGCAGGCGACGTCGAGGTGCTTCTGGCCGTTGTACACGCCGAAGGTGAAGCCGACCATCTCCGGGGCGATAACGGCGTCGCGGACCCACACCTTAATAACGCCCGCCTCCGAGGGGCGCTTGCCTTCGATTTTCTTGAGGAGCCGTTCGTAGACGAACGGGCCTTTCTTGAGCGAGCGAGTCATGGTTGGGGAAAATAAATTGCCGAACCGGCAACGCGCGCGATACTAGCCGAATAGCCTTGCGGGGTCAAGCCGAGGGCCCGGAACCCGCGCCGGCGCCCCTCCCCCACCCCCGGAACCGACCCGGAACCCAAAAACCCTTACCTCTTACGGCGCGATTCGAGCACCGCCACCCGACCCTCCAGCCGGCGGAACTCCTCCCGGGAAGGCGTTCGGTCGATCAGAATGTCGATGCGGTTGTTAACCCCGAGAATCTTCATTTCCACGGACTGGAAGCGGTCGTCGATTCGCTGAAATCGATTTTCGGTTTCCCTTCGGAATTCCTCTAAATTACCCTCTACGCGCTCAAAGTTCCGAGCCATGACCGCCACGATCTCATCGCTCCTTTCCTCGATTTTAGCGCCGAGGTTGGCAATCAGAGCGCGGAGGCTTTTGTCATTATCCCGTATCAGGACCGCCAAATCGCCGACAGCCATTTCCGTCTTCTCCCCTTCCAGTTTTTTCGCCTTCGCCATCGCGGCAGGAATTGTACCAACCGGCCGTCGGGGCAAATCCCCGGATTGGGGATTAAATTTCATCGACAGCTCACCTCCGTATTTTTCTGTCCCGTCGATGTAGTCGCCCGTATTTTGCTACGAGTGGCGCCAAATCGTCAGGGCCGAGCGAGGGAAACGAAAAACGCCCGACGGTGTACGCGTGTACTCCGAGGGCGTTTTTCGCTTTCCGCAGCTGGCACTCGGCGGTTTCCCCGAGACCGGCGTGCCGACCAGGACCTACTTCTTCTTGCCGACCTTGCGTCGGGAGACGATGAAGACGTTCGAGTACTTCTTCGGCGAGCGCGTCTTCTGACCCTTGCCCGTCGGCTTGCCCCAGAGGGACTTGGCGCGGCGGAGACCGCGGCCCTGGCGACCCTCACCACCGCCGTGCGGGTGGTCGACCGGGTTCATAGCGGTACCGCGGACGGTCGGGCGGATACCCTTCCAGCGCGAGCGGCCGGCCTTGCCGAGCTTCACGAGGTGGTGGTCAGGGTTGGAAACCTCGCCGATGGTGGCCCAGGCGGTGCCGATGAACTTACGGACCTCGGTCGACGGCAGGCGGATGTGGGTCATGCCCGCGTCCTGCGCGATGACCTCGGCGAAGGTGCCCGCGGAGCGAACCATCTTGGCGCCGGCGCCCGGCTTAATTTCGAGGTTGTAGACGAAGGTGCCGACCGGGAGCGCGCCGAGGGGCAGGCGGTTGCCCGGGGCGACCTTGGCGTCCTCGGCCGTGTGAATCACGTCGCCGACCTTAGAGGTCTGCGGGAGGAGCGCGTAGCGGCGCTCGCCGTCGCGGTAGCAGATACGGGCGATGAAGCCGGTGCGGAACGGGTCGTACTCGATCGTCTCGACGGTCGCCGGCACGCCGCGCTTCGCGTAGCCGAAGTCCACGTCGCGGTAGAGGCGCTTGTGGCCGCCGCCCTGGTGGCGAACGGTGATGCGGCCGAAGCCGTTGCGGCCCGCGCGGCTGGCGGCGCCCGTCGTGAGCGACTTCATCGGCGCGTCACCCGAGAGCACCTTCTTGTAGTAGATGCGCGTGGTGTTGCGGAGCGACTTGGTCGTAGGCTTGTACTTCTTAAGCATGGCGGTGTTTTTAAATTGAGACCTAGACGAACTCGATGGTCGTACCCTTCGCGAGGAAGACGACGGCCTTCTTGCCCGGCTTGGTGTCGCCGTAGCGGCCCGCGCGGACGATCGGCTTCGAGGAGATAGCGGCGGTCGTCACCTTGAGCGGCACGACGTTGTAGATAGCCTGGATCGCCTGGGCGATCTCGCGCTTAGTGGCGTCGCGCAAGACGTTGAAGGTGTAGGCGTTGTCGCCCGCGAGGTGCGCAGCCTTCTCGGTGACGCGGGGGCCAACGATGACGCGGGAGAGGCGAGCGTCCATCGGGCGCGCCTTAGCTTCGCGCTTCGCGGCGGAAACCTTCGCGGCCTTCGGGGCCTTAGCCTTCTTCTCCTTCACCGGAGCGGCAGCCTTCTTCGTTCCAAAAATTCCCATGGTAGTTGCGGTTAGGCGCGACCGGCTTTAGCGGTAAGGCGCGAACTGATCGCGGCGAAGGACTGCTCCGGGCGCTCGATGAGAATCACCTTGGCGCGGAGCGCGGAGACCGGGTTGAGCGAGCGGGCCTCGGCGACCGAGACGTTGCCGAAGTTGCGGAAGCTCTTCTCGAGCGCGGCCGATTTCTCGCCGACGGCGATGAGCGCGGCGTTCGTGCGGTGCACGAGGCGGGCGACGCCGGAGCCTTTGGCGATCGCAGTGATGGCCTTCTTAGCGTCGGCGGTCTTGGGGCCGGCGAAGTTGAGGGCGTCAACGAAGACGACCTCGCCGTCGCGGAGCTTCTGCGAGAGGACCACGGCGAGCGCCTTGGCCGCCGCGCGGCGGTTGATCTTGCGGTCGAAGTTCTTGCCGACGACCGGACCGTGCGCCTTGCCGCCGCCCACCCAAATCGGGGAGCGAGACGAGCCGTGACGCGCGCGACCGGTCCCCTTCTGCTTCCACGGCTTGCGGCCGCCGCCGCGCACTTCACCGCGGTTCTTGGCGTGGGCAATCGGGGCGCGGGCCGCCGTCTCCATCGCGGTCGTTGTCTGGTGGACGAGGTCCGCGTTCCAGCGGACGCCGAAGATAGACTCCGGGATCTCGATCTCGCCAAGGTTCTTGCCGGCCGCGTCGTAGAGGGGTGCTTTCATCGTGGTGGTGGTAATCGGTTCGGCTTAGCCGCGAACGAGGACGAGCGTGCCGCGGCGACCCGGGACCGCGCCCTTCACGTAGAGTTCGGAGGCGTCAGAGTCGACGGCGGCCACGGCGAGGTTACGGACGGAGACGGTGTCGCCGCCCATGCGGCCGGCCATGCGCGTGCCCTTGGCGACGCGACCGCCGGCGCGACCGCCGCCGCCGATCGAGCCAGCCTCGCGCTCAGAGTGCTTCTGTCCGTGGGTGCGGGAACCGCCGGCGAAACCGTGGCGCTTAACGACGCCCTGGAACCCCTTACCCTTCGAGACGCCGGTGACGCGCACCAGGTCGCCCACCGAGAAGACGCCGACCTCGATCTTGGAGCCAACCTCCGGAGCCGCGCCGTCGTAGGAGAACTCGCGGAAGGTGTCGCAGGCGACGTCGAGACCCTTGGTCTGCCCGGCGACGGACTTGCCGACGCGGGAGGCCTTCTTGGCCGGGACGGCGAGGACGACCGCCTCGTAGCCGTCCTTCTCGAGGGTGCGGAGCCGCGCCACGACCGGCGGGACAACCTTGAGCACGGTGACGGGCACGGCGCGACCTTCCCCATCGAAAATCTGGGTCATGCGGTCTTTCTTGGCGATGAGGGATTTCATGGGAGTTGGGTCTTGGGGGTTGGTCTCTTGTCTTGGGATTTCTGTCTGATTTTCCTCGTGGGAAAGTCGAACGGCCATCCCGAGCGGGACGGCCGCAGACCTTACATCATCTTGACGTCGATATCAACACCGGACGGGAGCGAGAGGTTGGTGAGGGCCTCGACGACCTTGGCGGACGGGTTCGAGATGTCGATGAGGCGCTTGTGCACCCGCATCTCGAACTGCTCGCGGGCGTCCTTGTAGACGAAGGCCGAGCGGTTCACCGTGTACTTCTTGATCTCCGTCGGGAGCGGAATCGGGCCCGCCACGACCGCGTCGTAGCGGCGCGCCGTCTCCACGATCTGGCGCACGGACGCGTCCAGAATTTTGTGGTCGTAAGCTCGGACGCGGATGCGGAGCTTGGCCGCGCCGTCACCCTTCTTCTCGACCTCCCTCTTCTCGGTCTTTTTCTTGGTAGCCATAGATGCTGTGTGAGTTTTTTCGTTGTAGCCGCCGGTCCAGTTGTCCGCCCCGAGCTCGCGCAGCTGGGGCTGCCGTATCCTGGAACTAGCGCGCTTTTTTAAGTGAGTCTCTCGATCTTTTAGGCGATGACTTTGGTCACGACGCCGGCGCCGACAGTCTTGCCACCCTCGCGGATCGCGAAGCGGGTCTTGTCCTCGAGGGCGACCGGAGCGACGAGCTTGACCTTGAAGGTCACGGTGTCGCCCGGCATGGCCATCTCGACGCCCTCCTTGAGGGAAACCTCGCCGGTCACGTCAGTCGTGCGGATGTAGAACTGAGGCTTGTAGCCGGTCACGAACGGGGTGTGGCGGCCGCCCTCCTCCTTCTTGAGGATGTAGACCTCGGCCTCGAAGTCGGTGTGCGGGGTCACGGAGCCGATCGCGGCGAGAACCTGGCCGCGGTGGATGTCCTCCTTGCGGGTACCGCGGAGCAGAATGCCGGCGTTGTCGCCCGCCTGGCCCTCGGCGAGGGTCTTGTTGAACATCTCGATGCCGGTGACGGTGGTCTTGGCGGTGTCCTGGAGACCGACGATCTCGATGTCCTGGCCAACCTTGACGATACCGCGCTCGATGCGGCCGGTGACGACGGTGCCGCGGCCTTCGATCGAGAAGATGTCCTCGACCGGCATGAGGAACGGCTTGTCCGTCTCGCGGACCGGGGTCGGGATGAAGGAGTCGAGGTGATCGGCGAGCTCGACGATCTTGGCGGCCCACTGGTCGTCAGCGGACTTGGCGTCGAGAGCCTTGAGGGACGAGCCGCGGACGAACGGGGTGTTCTTGCCGTCGTAGCCGTGCTGGTCGAGCAGGCCGCGAATCTCCTCCTCGACGAGGTCGATGAGGTCGGTGTCCTCGACCATGTCGCACTTGTTGATGTAGACGATGATCTTGGGCACGCCGACCTGCTTGGCGAGGAGCACGTGCTCGCGGGTCTGCGGCATCATGCCGTCGGTCGCGGCAACCACGAGGACCGCGCCGTCCATCTGGGCGGCACCGGTGATCATGTTCTTGATGTAGTCCGCGTGGCCCGGAGCGTCGATGTGGGCGTAGTGGCGGTTCGGGGTCTCGTACTCGGAGTGGTGGAGGGCAATGGTGATGCCGCGCGCCTTCTCTTCCGGCGCGTTGTCGATACCGTCGACGCCCTCGATACGGGCAGAGTAGCCCTTGTCCTTGGCGAGCGTGCCGAGGACGTGGAGGATAGCGGCGGTCGTGGTGGTCTTGCCGTGGTCAACGTGGCCGATGGTGCCGACGTTGAGGTGGGGCTTGGTGCGGTTGAATGCGTCTGCCATGTTCTTGGGTTTAAGCTCGTCCGTTCGCGCGGCTGCGCGAGCTTGCCGCGTGAGCGGGCGAACCTGTTTTGTGTGTTTCTAAATCGGTCCGCACGCGACAATTAAAAGAGTCGCCGAGCGCGGTTTGCCGAGTCTAGCAGAGGTCGACGCGGTGTCAACGCGACCGGGCGCGGGGATAACGGCTCGGCTACGGCCGCTGGAGCGTAATCGAGGTCGCGCCGCAGACCTCGCTGTCCGAGGTGCAGACTTTGAGGGTGTAGGCGCCGTAGGGCACGAAGGCCGTGGCGACGGTGCCGGCCGAGGGCCAAACGAAGCTCCCCTTCTTGCCGTCACCTTTCTCGAGGGTCGAGGCAATGTAGTAGGTGGTGCCGTCGGCTGCACCCGTCAGGTAAATATCGACGAGGTCAGACGAGGCGAGGCCGGCGTACTTCCAGCCGATCGTGGCGGCGGCGCTCGTCTTAATTTTCGCGCCGACAGTCGGGGTGGTGATCGTGATCGAGGCGTTCTCGGCGCGCTCGGCCGTGCCATCAGCGCCGTTCGCGTACGCGTCGTCGACGTCGACCTTGGGGCAATCGTCCGAGAGCTTCCTGCCCTTCTTGTCGGTGACAGCTAACATTTCCCGGTAGGTGCCGGCATCGACGTAAGAAACTTTCTGCGTAGACCCATTACCCCCGAAGGCGCCAGACCACTCGTAGGAGTAGGGTTTCGAGCCGCCAGAGACGACGGCCGAGTACTCGACCGTCTCGGTCTCCCCTACCGTGCGGTCGGTAACCTCGCAGGTGACGCGGAAGCTGCCCGAGGTCGAGCCAGAGGTGGCGGCCGCGGTCGCGGACGTCGTCGTCTTCGAAGCGGCGGCGGACGAGAGCGACGTCACGCGGGCGTCGAGCACCTTGAGCTTCACATCGAGAGCCTCGATGCCCCTCGACACGCTGAGTAGCTCGGCGACGATCGCGTCCTGGGTTTTGGCCGAGCCGGAAACCGAGAGGCGACTGACGCTCCCTGCCGCTGATCCGACCCGGACCGCGTAGCCGTCGAGCGCGTTGCGCAGGTCGGTGACGAGCGCCAGCGCCTCAGACTTCGCGTCGAGCGAAGCCGCCACAGCCGCGGGCCCGGCCGAAATTTCCGAACTAGCCGCCGCCGAAACGAGCAGCGCGACGGCAGAGATCGCGAGGGCGAGCGTCGGGCGATTCGGGTTCACTCGGCCATTCTCCCCCGCCGGTCACGACGAGGCGAGCGCGCCGTGTGGACAGGAACGAGCCCAGAAAATAAGCCCTCGCGCCCTTACGAATAGCTGGGCGACTCGGGGCGAATTTCCCAGCCGGGAAAAATTTTGGCCGGTCGGAGATCCCGAGCGGGCCGGTCGGCACCGTAGGCGCCGGTATTTTTCCGGGCGCGATGAATCCATCCGGTGCCGGGATCGAAATAGGTCGCGCGGCTTGCCGCCGAACATCAGGAAGGCGGCGGCGGGTTCGGGAGCGAAAAATTGAGACAGGAATTCTGCGCCGTTTTGGCTCATTTGTCTTTGGAGAGTTCGGCCGCACGGCGACGTCGGTGGTCCGCAAAAAACGGGAGCGCGGTCCAACAAGAAGAGCGGCGGGGCCCCCGAGGGCGCCCCCCCCGGACACCGGAGGTAGGGGCGAGGGGGGGGGGCAAGGTGATCGACCAAGACCCCCCCCGCCCCGCACAGATCC
>CAZNOT010000016.1:0-4294 GCA_964574865.1 uncultured Candidatus Saccharibacteria bacterium
GCCACGCTCGCCGCCACGGTCAGCCAGGCCGGTAGGACGAAGAAGCTGCTCAGGGGCAAAATGGAAACGTAGAGCGCCACGAGCTCGGCGGTGAGGGCGGCGGCGATGGCGAAGGAGGCGGCGGCGCGGCCGAGGCGGGGCCAGGGGGCGGGGTCGATGCGGTCGCGCAGCGCCCAGAAGCAGACGAGGAAGCACCCGGCCCAGAGGCCGGTCGCGGAGATCGCCGTGTCTGGGGCGTACCAAGGGAAGAACTGGAAGATTAATGTCGCCGGGTAGAACGCGATCACCGCCGCGATGAGCTTGCGCCGGTGCCGCGAGTACCCCATCGCGAGTAGGACCAGAAAAATCGCCGCGAGGACGATGACGGTGAGCGATACGCCGGCGAATGACACGCGGGCATTCTATCCCCTGTCGTCGCCAACCCAACGTTCCGGGTGTGGAAACAAAAAGAGGTCGCCCCTCCCGCGGTACGGGAGGGGCGACTTTTGCGGAAAACTAGACCCCTTCCTCTCGCAGCGTCTCGGCCGCCTTGCGGGCCTCGCGCGAGAGCTTCTTGGGCATCTGGATTTGGACGCGGAGGAAGAGGTCGCCGCGGGCGCGGCCCGCCACGCCGCCGCGGTTTTTCACGCGGAGCACCTCGCCGTGAGTGACGCCCTCGGGGATTTTCACCTCGATTGTGCCGTCGAGCGTCTCGAAGTCGCGGGTGCCGCCGAGGAGCGCCTCGGAGAGTTTCACCGGCAGCTCGGCGACGAGGTGGTGCCCCTCGCGGCGCAGCGTCTTGTGCGGCGCCACGCGGACGCGGACGATGAGGTTGCCGGGGCGGCCATCCTTGACCCGCTCGCCCTTCTCGGGGACGCGGAAGGCGTCGCCGTCGTCGGTGCCGGGCGGAATCTCCATCTCGAAGTCCTCGCGGCTGCCGTCGTCACGCGTGAAGCGCACCTGCTTCTTCGCGCCGAACACCGCCTCTCTGAACGAGACCTCGATGTCGATGCGGACGTCGCGCCCGCGGCGCGTGCGCGCACCGCCGCCGAAGAAGCTGCCGAGGATGTCGCCGAGGTCGAACTCGACGCCCTGCCCGCCGCCGAAGCCGGAGAAATCGAAGCCGCCGAAGCCGCCGCCCGGCGCGCCGCCAGCGGAAGGTCCGGCCGAACCGAAGCGGTCGTACTGCGCGCGCTTCGCGTCGTCCGAGAGCGTGGCGTACGCTTCCCCCACCGCTTTGAACTTCTCAGCGTCGCCGCCGGAGCGGTCCGGGTGGTGCTGCTTGGCCTTCTCGCGGTACGCCCGCCTGATGTCCTCTTTCGAGGCTGTCCTCGGCACGCCGAGCGTCTCGTAGTAGTTCTTCATTGTGGTGTTTGGAGCTCGGCTCTCGACCCGGAGCGGGGATTGGCCCCCGCTCCTCCGTCGCGAGCCGAACAAAACTGGTTACGCTTGGTCCGGCTTCTTGTCGCTCGCCTCGGCGTCGCGGACGGGTCCGTCGGAGGTCGCGCCCGGCGCGTCGGCCTCGGGCTGCTTGGGCGTCTCGGCGTTCGCCTTGGAGATAGCTTCGCCGATCTTCATCGACTCCTGCACCAGCGCCTGGGCGGCAGTCTTGATGGCTGCGACGTCGTCCTTGGCGATGGCCTCGCGGGTCGCGCGGATGGCCGCCTCAATCGACTCTTTCGCGGCCGCGTCGACCTTGTCGCCGTGCTCGCGGAGCGCCTTCTCGGCCGCGTAGATCGCCTGCTCGGCCTGGTTCTTCGTCTCGACGAGCTCGCGCTTCGCGGCGTCGTCGGCCGCGTGCGCCTCGGCGTCCTTCTTCATGCGCTCGATGTCGGCCTCGGAGAGACCCGAGCGCGCCTCGATGCGGATGGACTGCTCCTTGTTGGTGGCCTTGTCCTTCGCCTTCACCGCGAGGATGCCGTTCGCGTCCACGTCGAAGGTGACCTCGATCTGGGGCACGCCGCGCGGCGCGGGCGGGATGCCGTCGAGCACGAAGCGCCCGAGCGACTTGTTGTCCGCGGCCATGGCGCGGTCGCCCTGGATCACGTGGACCTCTACCTGCGGCTGGCCGTCGGACGCGGTCGAGAAGATCTGGCTACGGGACGCGGGGATCGTCGTGTTGCGCTCGATGAGCTTGGTCGCCACGCCGCCCATAGTCTCGATGCCGAGCGAGAGCGGGATGACGTCGAGGAGCAGCACGTCCTTCACCTCGCCGGTGAGGATGCCGCCCTGGACCGCCGCGCCGAGCGCCACGACCTCGTCCGGGTTGATTGAGCGGTTCGGGTCCTTGCCGAAGAACGCCTTCACGCGCTCGATGATGAGCGGCATGCGGGTCTGGCCGCCGACGAGGATGATCTCGGCGATCTCCTCTTTCTTGAACGGGGACGCCTTGAGCGCACGTTCGGTAATCTCCATCGAGCGGTCGACGAACTCGGCGGCAATCTCCTCGAGCTTCGCGCGCGTGAGCTTCTTCTGGAGGTGGGCCGGGACGCCGTCCACCTGCGCGACGAACGGGATGTTGATCTCGGTCTCGAGCGCGGTTGAGAGCTCGATCTTCGCCTTCTCGGCGGCCTCGTCGAGGCGCTGGAGCGCGAGCGGATCCTTCGACACGTCGACGCCGGTCTCCTTCTTGAACTCCTCCGCAATCCACTGGATGAGCTTGTAGTCGATGTCGCGGCCGCCCATGTGGGAGTCGCCGTCGGTCGACTTCACCTCGACGAGGTCGGCGCCGACCTCGAGCACGGACACGTCGAACGTGCCGCCGCCGAAGTCGTAGACGACGATTTTTTCCTCCTTCTTCTTGTCGAGGCCGTAGGCGAGGGCCGCCGCGGTCGGCTCGTTGATGATGCGCATGACCTCGAGGCCCGCGATGCGGCCGGCGTCCTTGGTGGCCTGGCGCTGCTGGTCGTTGAAGTAGGCCGGGACGGTGATGACCGCCTTGGTGACCGGCTCGCCGAGCTTCGCCTCGGCGTCCTTCTTAATCTTCGAGAGGATCATCGCCGAGATTTCCTCTGGCGAGTGCTTCTTGTCCGCCATGGTGACGGAGACGCCGCCGTTGTCGGCGCGATTGATCTCGTACGGCACGGTCTTCTTGTCGCGCTCGATCGACGCCTCCTCGAAGGCGTGGCCGATGAAGCGCTTGATGCCGAAGACGGTGCCCTTCGGGTTGGTGATGGCCTGGCGCTTGGCGAGGAGGCCGACGAGCGTCTCGCCGGTCTTGCCCTTCGCGACGATGGACGGGGTAGTGCGGGCGCCCTCGGCGTTCTCGAGGATGCGCGGCTGGCCGCCCTCGACGACCGCGACGGCCGAGTTGGTGGTACCGAGGTCGATACCGATGATTTTGGACATAGTTTTTGGCTAGCGTGGTTAAGCGCGTCTTCTCGACGCGGGATCGCTAGCGGATGTTCGGGCCGCGGATTTTTTGAGTCTTGAGAACAATTTCGGAAAATGAAAGCCACTCGGATTCGACCGGCTTCGGGAGCGCGGCAGGCGCCTCCGGGACGGCGGTGGGGGCGACCGGCGCGGGGAGCGCCGCCATCGGTGCAGGAGACGGGGCTTCAATGACCTCGACGCCCGCGGCGACGAGCTCGGCGAGGAACGGTTCGACCTCGTGGGCCGCGAGCAGGCGGCGGCCGACGGGGCGGTAGCTCGCGCCGACCGCCCGCGCCGCAACGGCTTCCGCTCCCCCGCCGGAGCGGGTGAGGAAGACGACGATTCGGGTGGTGGCGAGCGCTCGCATGGGCGGCATTCTACAACGAAACTCGTCAGGCTTCCAGGTGGGCGACGGTGACCATCGCCGGGCGGAGGACGGAGGCGCCGCGGGCGTAGCCCTTCTGCGCGACGGCGACGACGAGGTCGTCCTGATCCGCGCTCTCGGCTTTGGCGGCGGCGACGGCCTGGTGGCGGGACGGGTCGAACCTCTCGCCGATTGCCTCGATGGGCGAAACGCCGAGCCGCGCCAATGCCGCGAGGAGCTGCGCGCGGACCATCTCGATGCCGCGGCGCCAGTTCTCGTCCGCTCTCTCCCACGCTTCCCTGTTCCCCATCGCCATATCGAACGCGTCGAGCGTCGGCAGGATTTCGGCGAGCACGTTCTCCTCGCCGAGCCCCACGGCGCGGGCGCGCTCCTCGTTGTGGCGGCGCGTGGCGTTCGCGAGGTCGGCCTGCGCGCGCTGCCAGCCGGCCATGTTGGCGGACTTCTCCTCCTCGGCTTTTGCCAGGCGCTCGCGCAGCTTCTTGATCGTGCGCTCTCCTACCGCCGCGTCTCCGGCCAGGTCGTCGCCGGCCTCGAGGTCGGGCGACTCCTCGTAGGTGA
>CAZNOT010000016.1:4394-11389 GCA_964574865.1 uncultured Candidatus Saccharibacteria bacterium
GACCACTGGCCGCGCTTGCGGGCCTTCTTGAGGCCGAACTTGCGGCGCTCCTTGGCGCGCGGGTCGCGCTTGAGGTAGCCCTTCTTCTTGAGGCCGCCGCGGAGCTCCTTGTCCCACTCGATGAGGGCGCGACTGATACCGTGGCGGACCGCCTCGGCCTGGGCGTTGATGCCGCCGCCCGTGACCTTCACCGAGACGTCGAACGCTTGGGTGAGGTCGGCGAACGCGGCCGCGACGATCTGCTGGAGCGACTCGAGCTGGAAGTGCTCGGCGAGCGAGCGGTCGTTGATCACGTAGCCGGCGTCCTTCGTCGTCGGGGTGATGCGGACGCGCGCGGTCGCGGTCTTGCGACGGCCGACGGCCTCGATGTAGCGGGTTGCGGTAGCAGCCATAAAACTAGTCGGTGACGGTCAGGTTCTGGATAACTTTGTCGCGGAGCGTGTTCTTCGGGAGCATGCCGCGGACGACGCGGCGGTAGGCTTCGTAGTAGCCCTTGCGCGCGATTTCGCCCGCGAGGGTCTCGTGGGTGAGGCCGCCGGGGTGGCCGGAGTAGCGGGTCGAGGTGGAGGCGAGCTTGCCGTCTGCGTGGCGGGTCTTCGCGGCGTTCACGATGGCGACCTTGGTGCCCGAAACGAGGCGCGCGACGTAGTCGGCGCGGTGCTTACCCTGGAGCGCTTTGGCGGCAGCGGCGGCCACGCGGCCCATGGAGGTGCCGGCGGCGTCGATAGTCACGGTGTCGTCTTTCTTCATGGCGGTTTTGGCTAGACGAACTCGATCTGCGCCATTTTCGCGGCGTCGGACGCGCGAATCGGCAGCTTGATGATGCGCGTGTAGCCACCCTTGCGGTCGGCGTAGCGCGGCGCGACCTCTTTGAGGAGCTTCTTGGCCGAGTCGTCTCCGATCTTGGCGGCGACGAGGCGGCGGGCGGAGATGGTGCCGGCCTTGGCGTGAGTCAGGAGTTTCTCGACGATCGGGCGGACGGCCTTAGCCTTCGCCTCGGTCGTGACGATGGCGCCGTGCTTGACGAGGGCCACCGCGAGGCCGCGCATGAGGGCGACGCGACCTTTGCGGTCGCGGTCGAATGACTTGATCTTGCGGTGGTGCCTCATTGGAGTGGCCTAAACTATCAGTGCGACGACGTACTGTAAAGCGGGGCTAGCCCTTGAGGGAAAAGCCGCGCGCGGCGAGAGCCTCCTTAATCTCGGTGACACCTTTCGGGCCCATACCCTCGAGCTCGCGGATGTCGGACTCCTTCTTGCGGGCGAGGCCGCCGACGGTGCGGATACCGGCCTCGGCGAGAGCGTGCTCGACGCGACCCGACAGGCCGAGCTCCTCGATGCGGGCCTTGAGCGCCTCGCCGTCTTCGGCCGCGCCCTCGTTGGCCTCGAGCTTCGCCGGCACCTCGGACTCCTCGCGGAAACCGACAACCGATTTGAGCTGCTGGATCATAATCTCGATGGCGTTCTCGAGCGCGCGGCG
The DNA here is from genome assembly GCA_964574865.1 of uncultured Candidatus Saccharibacteria bacterium. Lineage (GTDB taxonomy): Bacteria > Patescibacteriota > Minisyncoccia > Phycocordibacterales > JAACPR01 > DATDYW01. The sequence continues at coordinate 5,874 of CAZNOT010000016.1, forward strand.
CGGGGTGATGGTGCCGTCGGTCTCGATCGAGATGCGGAGGCGGTTGAAGTCCGTACGGTCGCCGACGCGCATGTTCTCAGTCTCGTAGGCGACGCGGCGGATCGGGGTGAAAATCGCGTCGATCGCGATCTCGCCGACCTCGACGCGCTCCTTGTGCACGTCCTCCTTCGGCACGAAACCGAGACCCTTCTCGACGGTGATCTCCATGTCGAACGAGGAATCCTTACCGGTGAGGGTCACGAGCGGGAGCTCCGGGTTCTTGATCTCAACTTGGCCGGGGACCTCGAGGTCCTTCGCGGTGAGGGTCTTGGCGCCCTTGGCCTTGAGGCGGAGCGTCTGCGCCTCGTCGGTCGCGAGCGAGACGCGGAGCTTCTGGACGTTGAGGATGATCGCCACAACGTCCTCCTTCACGCCCTCGAGGGTCGAGAACTCGTGCGGCACGCCGTGAATCTTGATGCGGGTGGCCGCGGCGCCCGGGAGGGACGACAGGATGACCCGGCGGAGCGAGTTGCCGAGCGTGTGGCCGAAGCCCGGGTAGAGGTCATCAATTTCGTAGACACCCTTGGTGCCTTCCTCGCGGGCAACGCGGGGCTTCGAAGGGAGGGCGATGGTGAAATCGAGAGACATGGCGTGCGCTTAAAGCTAAGGTAAAAGAACGCTACTTGCGGAAGTGCTGGATCACCGCGTCGAAGTCTAGCTCGGAAGCGGTCTTATCGAACTCCGGCTCGGCCGCGACGGTCGCGGCGAGCGCGGAGACGTCGGCCTTGAGCCAGGCGGCGACGGTCAGGGTCTTGCTGCGCTCCTCGGCGGCCGCGAAGACGCCGGAGCTCTTGCTCCCCTCGCGCGCGGCGACCACGTCGCCCTTCGCGACGAGCGCCGACGGCACGCGAACCTTCTTGCCGTTGACGGTCACGTGGCCGTGGGAGACGGCCTGGCGCGCGGCCTGGCGGGTCGGCGCGAATCCGGCGCGGAGGACGGCGGAGTCGAGGCGCATCTCGAGGCGGCGGAAGAGGTTCTGCGGCGCTTCGCTGCCCTTCTTGGCGATCGCCTCCTTAGCGTAGCGGGCGAGCTGGCCGGCGGTGATGCCGTAGGTGAAACGGACCTTCTGGATTTCCTTGAGGGCCTTGCCGTACGCCGAAATGCCGAAGGTGCGCTTCGGGGCCTTGCGCTCGAGGCGCAGGGCGTACTTCTGCGTCTGCGTCTTCTCGAAGACGGGGGCGCCGAGGCGGCGGGCGATCTTGTACTTGGGTCCGATTCGCATATAAAAGTGAGGTTAGACGCGCCGAGGCTTACGCTTGGTCGGGCCGTTGAACGGGACGGGGGTCATGTCCTTGATGGACTTAATCTGAACGCCGCGGGCGGTGAAGCTGCGGATGGCGGACTCGCGGCCCGCGCCGATTCCCTTGACCACCACGTCAATCATCTTGAGGCCGAGCGCTTCAGCTTTCTCGGCGAGCACCTCGCCAACCTTGGCGGCCGCGAACGGCGTGCCTTTCTTGGCGCCGGTGAAGCCGAGCGCGCCGGAAGATGACTGCATGAGGGCGTTGCCGCGGGTGTCGGTCAGGAGAACCTTCGTGTTGTTGAAGGTAGCCTGGACGTAGAGCGTGCCCGCGTCGACGCGGCGGCGGCCGGTCTTCGATTTGGCGACGGCCTCCTGGCCCTCGGCCGGTGCGACGGTCTCTGCGGTGCGCTTCTTTCCCATGGTGTTCGTTCGTGTGCGGTTACTTCTTCTCGACGGTCTTCTTGCCCGATCCCATCGTCTTGCGGACGTTGCCCCGGACGGTTCGGGAGTTGGTCTTGGTGCGCTGGCCGCGGACGGGGAGTTTGCGCGCGTGGCGGCTACCCCGGTAGCACTGGATATCCTTGAGGCGCTTGACGTTGGCGCCAATTTCGCGCTTGAGGTCGCCCTCCAGGCGGAAGGATTCGACGGACTCGCGGATCTTGGCCTCCTCGTCGGAGGTCAGCTCCTTAGGCTTGCGGCCGAAGTCGATCTTCAGGTTGCGGCAGATGCTCTGAGCGCGGGCGCGGCCGATGCCGAAAACAGAAGTCAGCGCCACTTCGAGGCGCTTCTCGTCCGGAATATTGATGCCCTGGATACGCATTGGTTCGGCTTCGTAAAAGCGGTCGCTACGCTAGCACGTGACTAAAAAACGGTCAACGATCCCCGGCCTCGAGTTAGCCCTGGCGCGCCTTGCGGCGGGGGTTCTTCTTGTTGATCCGGTAGAGCTTGCCGCGGCGGCGAACCAGAATGTCTCCGGCCTGCTCCTTGCGAATGGCAGATTTAATCTTCATGTCGTTCTCGTTTAGAGCCGGCGCACAATCCGGGCGCGGCCGCCGTACGGGTCTTTAATAATCTCGACGCGATCGCCCACGAGGACGCGAATCCGGTGGAGCCGCATCTTGCCGGCGAGGTAGGACAGGACCTGCTCCCCGTCTGCGAGCTCGACGCGGAAGAGCGTGTTGGGCAGAGCTTCGACGACCTGCCCTGTCACCGTCCCCTTCCCGGCGTCGGGCGCCGCGGCCGCCTCCGGCTGCGGCGCCACGACCGTCTCTGCTTCGGGCGCGGCGCCAGCGTTTTCCCCGAGAGGGGTTTCGGCTGGAGGCACGCCCGTGCCGGAATCGTTCGTGTTGTCGCTCACAGGTGGCAGGTGCGCAATATACGGGCGAAGCGCTTACGCGTCAACGTCTTCCTCCCTCTCGACCTCGACATCGATGCTGTCGGGCTCTGTCGGGAAGGCTGAGCGCCAGAAGGGGCGGACGACGGGGGTCGCCCGCTCGAGGCCGCCGAACCGGGCGACGGTCTGATCGAACGAGGAGATTGGCTGGCCGAGGACCGCCGAGCGGAGAGCCTGAACGTCGACCGTCCAGGTCACCTCGGCGCGGCCGGTGACCTCGAGCGCCGGCGACGCGCCCTCCTTCGGCGTGACGCGGAGCGCGTCGGGGCTGTCGATGCGGGCCTCACCTTTGGCGCGGTAGCCGGGCATGACCGCCGCGGCGACGGCGTCCGCGAAGTCGGATGCGGCGACGGCGAAGGCGTCGGCTTCCGCCTCGACCCACACCCTCACCTGGTCGCCCGACGGCTCGCGGCCGGTCGCGAGGACGGCGAAGCTCGCGGGGACGGTGAAGGCGCGGTAGCCCTCTCCCGCCTCGGCCGCCGCTTTATCGGCAATCTGTCCACGCAGGCTCTCGGTGAGCTCGTTGACGGCGCCCGCGACGGCGGTCGGGTCGGCGACCTTCTGAACCCCATCGAAGCCGCCAGACATGCTGCCGGAAGAGGCCGCGTAGAAGACGTCGAACTGCGGTTTGCCCGCGAATCCCGGAATCGTGAAGCGGGCAATAGGCCCCACGTTGTACGAATCGCCCACCTGGTCAGCCTCGACTCGCGCCTCAACGGAGCCGGGGCCGGCCGCGGTTTTACCCGGCACGGTGACGGGGCTCTGGATGCGGAAGATGAGACCTGTGGGCGTCTCGAAGCGAGTGTTCCGCACGAGCGTCTGCGATTCGGCTGAGTAACCGTTGTAAATGGTGATGGTGCCGCCAGCTTTAGACTGGACGGTCGCCTCGCCCGTCGCGGGCAGGAGCTTCTCGGCGCGGACGGTCGCCTGGACCGCTTTCGCGGGAAGCGTGCCGGTCGCGGCCGCGCCAATCGAAACCGGGAGCGTCAGGTTGATTTCTTTGACGGCGTGGCGCTCCGCGAGCTCGATATCGGCCGAGTGCCAGGTGAATAGCCAGGCGCAAATTCCGAAGATAGAGACAGCTAGGCCAATTTTGATAAGGCTCCCGCGGCGGCTCCGGCGGCGCTCGGATCGGTAGGCGCGACTCTGCTCGGGGAACTCATTTCGCGTGGTCATGGCTGGTTGCTGCTCGGGGGCGCGGCGGGTGCCCGGAGTTTCCTCCTCGGGCGATGGTTCGTCAACTGGCTCTGCGCGGTCTTCCGCGTCTGGCTCCGCGACGTGGCGCAGGGTCTTGATCGGACGGACATCCTCTGTCGCTCGGGGAGCGGCGGCGGCACGACGGCGCGGGATCGGTATGTCGCGAATCGAGCGGCGGCCGTTGAGGGGGATTTCGTTCTCGTCGTTTGTCATCGCGTGGTGTTACCGGCGGATTATCTCCCGAACTGGCGGCTCCTTCAACGCCCCGCCGTGGCGCGGCTGTGGACCGCGAGCGCGCAGGCGGTGGTGGTCGGGTGGACGTTGGGGTCGGCGGCGATGACGGGCTCGAGGTTTCGCGTCGAGAGCGCGACGATTTCCGCGCCGGGCATCATGGCGGCGACAACGGACGCCGCCGCGGCGGAAGTTTTGGGGTCGGCTGCGACGATGACCCGGCTCGCCGGCTCGCCGCCAGAGACGCCGACGAGCGCCGCGCGGACCGCCTCGCCCCACCCGGCGGCTGCTTCGGCGACCGCCTGGCCGACGCCGGGACCGCAGTCGGTCGCGCCGCTCTCGGCGTGGGTGCGCAGCGCCGCGGCCGCCGCGGGCATCTCGAGGCTGCACCGCTTCGCGATGGCGCGGACGGCCGAGAGGACGCCGACCGGGGCCGACCCGACCGCGCCGAGATCGTCGCCGTCGAGCCGCACGGCCTCGATGAGCTCGCCGCCGACGTCGAGGACCAGCGTGCGTCCCTCGTGCGGGAAGAGGCCTCGGGCGACCTCGAACAGGGCGCGCGACTGGGAGGCGAAGGAAATTTTCACGCCCGGGAAGGCGGCGAGGACGGCGGCGCTGACGCCCTCGCGCACGGCGGACTCGACGGAGGCGAGGAAGATGGTGAGCTCGAACGATCGAGCGCGCAGGCCGACCGGGTTATCCACCGCGTACCCGTTAGCCGAAGCTCGCGCGACCACCTTCTCGTCGAGCTGGCCGGCGAGCTTCAGCGCGAACTCGTTCCGCTCGAGGATTCGGTCGAGCCCCTTCTGGCCCAGGGTCATCGGGTTTTCTTTGGCGACGCAGAGCTTCTTGATGGCCGTGTCGCACCAGGGCGCGCCGATGAACGCGACGGCCTCCGTCACGGCGGCGGGCGCGTCGTTCTCGGCGCCCACGCGCAGGCCTTGGTCTTTTGCCGCGGCGAGCGCGAGCTTCAGTTTTTCGAGCAGCGCGGCGAGTAGCGCGGCGGCCGTCGGGGTCTCCCCCTCGGCGAGCTCGACGTCGGACGAGAAGCGAACCGCCGGCTTTTTTCCGGCGCGGTCGAGGAGCGCGGCGCCGGCGCGCGAGCCGTCGAGCGACACGACGAGCGTGAGCGGCGCGCGCCGGCCTTTGCGCAGGAATTCGAAAAGCGGGAGCGCCATCGGGGGAATTGTAGCGCAAGATTTGAGTCTCAAGACCAAGTCTCGCGCGCGGTTTGTGGGGACTGATTTAAAGACGAGCAGCCACGCTCGCGGGTCCGGTTTTTCTTTTTCTCGGCACCCATCCCTTGGGGCGGGCAGTTCTCGGTGAGATGCTGATTGGAGCTACGGTTTTTTCTAGCTCAGCACCGCCTTGATGCGGCGCACTCCGGCGGCGACGGCTTCCTCCTTCTGGATC
>CAZNOT010000017.1:0-10882 GCA_964574865.1 uncultured Candidatus Saccharibacteria bacterium
TTTTTTTTTCATAATTGTTTTATACACCGCCTCTGCTCTGGTGTGCTGTTCAGGGCCTAAGCGCGCATCCCCCCCGCCGAACTAGTTTCACTCCGAACCCTCGGAATTTCCGAAACGAGCGACCGCGACCCCGCCGAGCGGCGTCGGGTCGTGACGGTCGAGGGGTCGCGCGAGCAGGTCCGCGCGCTCTCGCGATCGATCAAGCTGTTCGGCTGGCACGCGCAGTTCTGGGACGGCGACCGGAACACGATGGTCGTCTTCCGCGGCCGCGTCTTCGAGTTCCGCCACGACGACCGCCGCGCGTGGGGCGAGGTCGCGCGCCACGCGGCCGCCGTGGGCGTCTCCCCCGAGCACCTGGGCTCGCCTGTCGGTTGATCGAAAAAGAAAAATTCGCCTCCCGATGCCGACGCCCCAGACGTTTCCGTTGCGGCCTTCGACCGCGAGCCGCGCGCTCGTCGGTGCCCCGCGAGATCGCGGCGAACCCGAACAGCTGCGCGTCTTGGCCGAAACTCGCCTCGCCCTCACTTTGGAGCCTGCCCCGAGAGGTCGCGCGAATCGCCGCTCGCCCGGCGTAGCTCGTCGGGCCAACGGTTGCCGTGCGTGGAAGTTTCGTGCCCGGGTGGCACGTGACTACTTTTTCAGGCGAAAGACAAGACCTCCTCACGCCCCGGTGTCTGTATAGTTGCGACAGGGGCGCGTGCGCCTCCCACCGAACCGTGAACAGCTTCGAGCGAATGGACATCTTCTTCACCGTCACGACCGTGGCGGTGGTCGCCGTCGCGCTGGCCGCGGTGTTCGTGGGCTGGCGCCTCGCGCGGCTCATTGGCGCGATCCACCGGCTCTCGGAGGAGGCGGTCGACGAGGCGAAAGCGCTGCGGGCGGACATCGGGGACGTGCGCGATTCGGTGCGGCGCGAAGGTTTCAAGCTGCGGCACATTTTTGGGCTGGCGAGCAGTTTCGGTCGACGGGTGGCAAACCGCGAGCGACGTAAGAAGCAATAACTTTTAAGACCATGGCGAAGCCAAAGGCGAAGGGTGGGAACGGGAAGGTGGCGGCGGGCGTCGGCGCGGGTATCGCCGTGGCCGCCGCGGCTGCCGGCGCGGGGTACTACTTTTACTTCAGCGAGGAGGCTAAAGCGCACCGCAAGGTCGCGGCCAAGTGGGCGACCAACCTCAAGCGCGACGTGGTGGCGCAGGCGAAGAAGGCCAAAAGCCTCGAGCGCGACACGGTCGCGGCGATCGTCGACAAGGCCGCCGCGGCGTACCGCGGGGCGAAGTCGATCGACGCGGCCCACCTCGTGACCGCCGCGGCTGAGCTCAAGGATAACTGGGAAGAAATTCGCCGCGAGCTCACGGGTGGCGCGAAGAGGGCGCGCGCCGTCGCGGCCAAGGTTAAGAAGGCCGTGACGTCCGCCAAGAAGGCTGTCAAAAAGGTGGCCAAGAAGGTTGCCGCGAAGAAGTCGAGGTAGGCCGCGGGCGCCTATCTGAGCCGCCGTTTCCCGAAGTCGAACCTCGGGAAACGGCGGTTTTTTAACTGGTACAATCCGGGGCAATGAGACGCGCGCTCGCTTTCCTCCTCGCCCTAGCGTTCGCGGCCGCGCCGCTCGCGTCGCTCGCCGCGTCGACCTCGGATTTCACGCGCGTCTTCTACTACCGCGACTCTCCGAAAGCGCTCGCGTCCCTGAAGAAGAACTACCGCTCGATCGACGTGCTCGCGCCGCAGAGCTACTCGATCGACGGGGCGGGGAATTTGACCGGCGAGGCGCCGAAGGCGGCGCTGCGTTTCGCGAAGGGCAAGAAGATTGACGTGGCGCCGCTCGTCACGAACGGCGCCTTCAGCGAGGACGTGTCGGCGGCGTTCCTCGCCGACGCCGCCGCGCGGGCGCTCGCCGTCGAGTCTATGGTCGCCGAGGCGAAAAAAAAGAGGTACGTTGGCTGGCAGATCGATTTCGAGCAGATCGATGCGTCGAACCGGGACGCCTTCACCGCGTTCATCCGCGAGGCGGCCGACGCCTTCCACGCGGAGGGCCTCTCGGTCTCCGTCGCGGTCGTCTCGAAGGTTTCGGATAACCCCGAGGACTACCCGAATGATCTTTGGCAGAACCTCATCGGCGTTTTCGACTACGAGGCGCTCGGCGAGGCGGCGGACTTCATCAGCGTGATGTCCTACGACGAGCCGTACAAGACCGGGCCGGTCGCGCCGTACCCGTGGCTCGAGCGCGTGCTCGCCTACACGCTGGAAAAAATTCCGGCCGAGAAGGTTTCCCTCGGCGTGCCGACGTACTACTGGGAGCGCGAGGTCGGCGGCCGAAACCGCATCATGGAAATCGGCGGCGCGGCGGGCGTCGCGATTGCGAAGAAAGAGCGCGGCGCGAAGACCGGCTACGACGAGGAGATGAAGACCGCCTTCGTGCGGTACAGCGCGGCGCCCGGAGATCCGCGCGTGGTGTGGCACGAGAATCGGCGCTCGATTCAGGACAAGCTGAACCTCGCGGCCGAGAACGCGCTCCACGGCATCAGCGTCTGGGCGCTCGGCCTCGAGCTGCCCGAGACGCACCGCGCGTTCCAGGGTACCCGCGCGCGGGGAAAAGAAAACCCAGCTCGTTAGGCTGGGAGGCGTTGCGGCCAATCGGTGCCCTGGTCTTCGTCCGGAAAGACGACGACCCAGCACTTCGGGCCTCGGCGCTCGCGCCTGACGACGCGGCTCTTGCCTGTCTCGGCGGTGAGGAACACGAGCTGGTCGTACTGGCCGTAGAACAGCCGCGCGAATTCGGCCGCGGAGACGAGAACGCTGTGCGAGATGCCGCCGAACTCGATTGAGCCGCCAGCCGAAACCGAGGCGTCGCGCACGGTCAGCGGGACGCGAAGGTTGTCTGGCACGCTGTGGCCGATGAGCCGGTGGCGCACATCGAACTGCGCTTGGGTTCTGGCGCGGTAGATCGCGTTCCACTCGGCAGAGCTCCTGGCCAGGCGGACGCCGCGGGTCACGCGAGTTTTCCGGCCGTCCATTGTGCCGATCGTTCCCTCGGCGACCAGCCTGTCGAGCTCCCGATCGACGAGCGCTTCGGCGTCCGGGAGAATTTCGATGTCGGCGCCTACCGCGCGGGCGCCGGCGGTGCGCTGCGCCTCAATCAGGCGGCGCAGCCAGGGGCGGGCGTCGTCCCGCATGAGGACGGCGACCGGCGCGACGACGAGGGTGCGCCGCCGCGGTTTGCCGGCGCCCGGTCGGTGCTCGGCGATTGGCATAGGCGGCGGAACCGCGGGGAAGGCGAGGATGTGATCCTCGCCGACGGGCGGGCGTTCTGGTTCGGGTGGGGGTACGTAGGGTGCTTTCTGCATAAGGTCTGACTTCCTTCTACAATAAACTTTCTTTACGTCAAGTATTCGCGAGGCCTGTAGAATTTTGCAATTCATCGGGCTAACACCGGCCCAATTGGTTCGCCGACGCTCGCCGCGAAGATTCGGCCGCAGACGCTCGGACAGTTCGGCGGGCGGTCGCGCCTCGCGGGCGAGATCAAGCCGCTCCGGGTCGCGGTCGAGCGCGGCGCGCGATGCTCCGGTAACCCCGGCGAGCGCTCCAAATACTGACGACGGGTAAGAGCCGCGGGCGCGGCGCGTCTTAAATCACGTGAGAGCAGTCCCCACCTTTCCGCCCCTGACCGCCTAAAGAAACAAACATGATCACCACCATCGCCGCGATCCTCATCGTCCTCTGGCTGCTCGGCCTCGTCGCCTTCCCGGTCCTCGGCGGGTTCGTGCACACCCTGATCGTGATTGCGGTCATCCTGATCCTCTTGCGCGTCATCCGCGGCGAGAACCCGCTCCGGTAGCGTCCCTGACAGGCTTCGGCTAGGCAGCCTTTATTTTGAGCTTAGGGTGGCGCGAGGCGGCAGCTGGTACTATGCGCCCGTGACACAGGCGCGCGCGCTCGAAATTTTGAAGACGGGTGCGAACGTCTTCCTCACCGGCGAGCCGGGCAGCGGCAAGACGCACACCGTGAACGCCTACGTGGCGTGGCTGCGAGCGCGCGGCATCGAGCCCGCGGTGACCGCCTCGACCGGCATCGCGGCGACGCACATTGGCGGCATGACCATCCACGCGTGGTCCGGCATCGGCATCAAGGAAGACCTCACCGAGCGCGACCTCGACCAGATCGCGCAGACCGAGCGCGTGGTGCGGCGCGTGGGGAAGGCGCGCGTGCTCATCATCGACGAGGTGTCGATGCTCGCGGCGCGCACGCTCACGATGGTGGACGCGGCGTGCCGCGCGGTGCGCCGCTCGACCGCGCCGTTCGGGGGGCTCCAGGTCGTGCTCGTTGGCGATTTTTTCCAGCTGCCGCCGGTGGTGAAGAGGGGCTACCAGCAGGGGCGCCCCTACGAAGAGCCGATGATTTCTATGACGCTCGACGGCATGGAGGCCGCGGCGGCGCCCGAGGAGCCCGGCTGGTTCGCCTACCGCTCGCGCGCCTGGGCAGCGGCGAGCCCAATCGTCTGCTACCTGCACGAGCAGCACCGCCAGGAGGACGCCGATTTCCTAGAGGTGCTCACGGCGGTGCGCTGCCGGAGCTGCGGGCCCGCGCTCATCGCGCGCATCGCCTCTCGTACTATCGAGTACGCCGACGCGCCCTCCGACGTGCCGCGCCTGTTCCCGAAGAACGTCGACGTCGATCGCATCAACGACGACGAGCTGCGGAAAATTTCGGGCGAGGAGCGAATGTACGAGATGGAGTCGACGGGCCCGGAGCCGCTGGTGGTGGCGCTGCGGCGCGGCTGCCTCTCGCCCGACCGGCTGACGCTCAAGCGCGGCGCGTCCGTGATGTTCACGAAGAACGATCCGGCGGGCGCGTTCGCGAACGGCACCCTGGGCGAGGTCGCGGGGTTTTCGGCCGCAAACTTCCCCCTCGTGCGCACCAAATCGGGGCGGACGATCGAGGTCGAGCCCGCCGACTGGAAGGTGGAGGAGAACGGCAAGGTGCGCGCCTCAATCACGCAGCTGCCGCTGCGGCTCGCGTGGGCGATCACGGTGCACAAGAGCCAGGGAATGTCGCTCGACGCGGCGGTCGTCGATCTGAGCGGCACGTTCGAGCACGGGCAGGGTTACGTGGCGCTCTCGCGCGTGCGGACCTTGGCCGGTCTGTTCCTGCTCGGCTGGAGCGACAAGGCGCTCTCGGTGCACCCGGAGGTCGTGGGGAAGGACGACGAGTTCCGCGACATGTCGGCCGAGGCCGACCGCGCGTTCGAGGATTTGCACGCGGACGAGATCGCGAAGCTGCACCGGCAGTTCGTGCTGGCGAACGGCGGGGAGTGGGTTGCCGAAGGAGAAGAAGATGAAAGTGAAAAGGAGGGGGACGAAGGCGGAAGGCAGAAGGCGGAAGGCAGAAGAAGGAGGACGAAAATCCCCAAAGCGAAGAAGGGCGACACCCTCGCCGCGACCCTCGACCTCCTCGAGCCTGGTGCCACGCTCGGCGCGATCGCCGCCGCGCGCGGCATTTCCGTGAACACCGTCCTGGACCACCTCGAGAAGCTCCGCGCCGACGGTCGGCTCACGGACGAGCTTCTCGCGCGGCTCGTCGCGGCCGAGGGCGTCGGCCAATCTGCGATTTCTAAAATGCGCGCCGCTTTCGCCGCCGCCACGCCCGAAGAGGGAAGGCTCCTCCGCCCCGCGTTTGAAAAACTCAACGGCGCCTTCCCCTTCGAGCACCTGCGCCTAGCGCGGATGGGGATCTGGCGGTAGGCGCTCACGGCGCCCTCTCTTTTTCGTAAGAGGGAATCGTCGCGGCCGTCATTTACCTCGGCCCACGCGGCGGCCGCTAACCAACTAACGGAACGACACATGCAAAAACTTACCTGCGGCGACACCGGCATTGGATCTGACTGCGAGTTCGAGGCGGTCGGGGAAACCATCGATAGCGTGGTGGATCAGGTGATGGAGCACGCGGCGAGCGAGCACGCCGACGCCATTGTCGCCCTCGGTTTGAGCCACGGCGACCTCCGGAACGCGATGGCGTCTAAGGTGCGCGAGGACGACGAGGCCGTAGGCGTCGCGGAGGCGGATGAGCACGCCGAGGTCGAGTAGCAAATTGGAGGCGGCACGCGGAATCCCGGCGGCGGGGCTCTTCGTCTCGTCTTGGTATAGAATTCGTGGGCCGATAAAATCACGCAATGAAGCCAATCGCCGCCGCTCTCGCCGTCGTCCTCGTCGTCGCCATCGGGTTCTTTCTCGTTCGTGGGGGCTGGTTCGGTGAGCCGGCGCGCCCGATCGCGCCTGTCCCCGAGGGGGCCGAGGAGAACGATCCCACGCTCCCCGCGAGCGCTAAGCGCCCGCCCGGCCTCGAGGCGCAGCTCGTCGGCGAGTGGCGCAGCCTCGAGGATACGAAGTTCACCCGCGTCTTCGCGGCGAGCGGCCAGTTCCACGACACGTACGGCGGCGACCCCGCCGGCGCGCCCGGCACCTGGGAACTCGCGACCGACGGTTCCGAGGAGCTCTGGCTCCACTCCGAGGGCGACACGATGCGATTCCGCGTCGTCGAGAGCGCCGCGACCGCGCTCGAGCTCACCTACCTCGACCGCGGCAACACGCTGCGCTTCGAGCGGGTGAAGTAGCGCCGGCGGATCCGCTCGCGGGCGCGGTACACTTAGCGCGTGACGCTTTTCGTTGCCTCGCTCTTCGCCGGCGCGCTCACGGCGCTCGCGCCGTGCATCCTGCCGCTCCTGCCGGCGGTGCTCGGCGGCTCGGCGGCGGACGCGAAGAGCCACGCGAAGGCCTTGCGCATCGTCGCCTTCCTCGGCCTCTCGGTCTTCGCGTTCACGTTCCTACTGAAGGCGTCGACCGCGCTCATCGGCGTGCCGGAGGCTTTCTGGAAGCTTTCCTCGGCGCTGATCGTCGCGGCGCTCGGCCTCTCGCTGCTCTTCCCGCGGGCGTGGGCCAAAATTGCGCTCAAAATTCCGGGGCTCCACGGCGGCGGCAATCGGCTCTTGGCGGCCGGCTACAAGAACCGCGCGAGCTGGGTGGGGGACGCGGCGGTCGGCCTCGGACTCGGGCCCATTTTCACGACCTGCAGCCCGACCTACTTCCTCGTGCTCGCCACCGTCCTGCCCAGCTCCTTCGCGCTCGGCGCGCTCTACATCGGCGCCTACGTGCTCGGCCTCTCGCTCGCGCTCCTCGCGATCGCAATCCTCGGGCAGCGCCTGGTTGCCCGCCTCGGCGGCGCGGCGAACCCCGACGGCCTCTTCAAGCGCTCGCTCGGCGTTCTCCTGATCTTCTCCGCGCTCGCGATCGCCACCGGCTACGACAAGAAAATTGAGGCTGCCGTCATCGATTCGGGCTACCTCAATGTCCCCGCGCTCGAGAAAAAAATCACGGGCTGGGTCGGCAAAGTTTTTGGCGGCGATCGTTAGTCCGACCGTGGTAGCGTGAGGCGGCTATGGCGAACTTGCGCGCGCGGAACGGGGGCGAGGCCTGGGAGCCGGAGGTCGTCGTGATCGGCGGCGGCCCCGCCGGCATGTTCGCGGCGATTTTCGCGGCGCGGCGCGGGCGGCGGGTGCTCCTCTTGGAGAAAAATCACCGCCTCGGCGAAAAATTGCGCATCACCGGCGGCGGGCGGTGCAATGTCACGAACGCGGAGCCGGACACGCGCGCCTTCCTCGAGCGCTACGGCGACGCGGCCCGCCCGCTCGCCGCCTCGTTCGCGCGCTTTAGCCCCGCGGACACGTTCAAATTTTTCGCCGCGTGCGGCCTGCCGCTCGAGGTCGAAGACCGCGGCCGCGCGTTCCCGAAAACGCGCCGCGCGCCGGACGTGGAGCGCGTGCTGGAGCGCGAGATGGAAAAGGCGCACGTTCGCGTCGCGACCGGCGTCGCCGTGACGGGCCTTTGCGCCGAGAAAGGAAAAATTGTTGCCGCGCTGACCGAGGACGGGGAAGTCACCGCCGAATCGTTCGTTCTCGCGACCGGCGGCCTCTCGCACCCCGAGACCGGCTCGACGGGCGACGGCTTCCGCTGGCTCGAAGAGGTTGGCGTAGCAGTCTCGGCGCCCACGCCGTCCATCGTGCCGCTCGCGGTCGAGGAGGAGTGGGTGCGCAAGCTCTCGGGCCTCGCGCTCGACGACGCCAAGGTCACCTTCTACCGGGGCGAAAAGAAGGCGTTCTCGGTCGACGGCCGTATCCTCTTCGCCCATTTCGGCCTTACGGGGCCTACGATTCTGAACGCCGCGGCCCGGGTGGGGGATTTGCTCCACGACGGCCCCGTCCGCGCCGCGCTCGACCTGTTTCCGCGGGAAGACCAAGGCGCGGTCGAACGCCGATTCCTGGCCGCGCTCGACGGCGCCAAGAACCAGAACGTCGTGAACGCGCTCGCGGCGTCGCTGCCGACCGGCGCCGCGCGCCGTCTCTTCCCCGTCCTCTCCAATTTGCCGCCCGAGACGAAGGCGCACAGCGTGACGCGCGAGGATCGCAAGAGCATGGCGCGCGCCGCCAAGGCGCTCCCGCTCACCGTCACCGGCCTCCTCGGCTTCGAGCGCGCGGTCGTCGCCGACGGCGGCGTGCCGCTCGCCGACGTCGACACGCGCACCTTCGCGTCCAAAAAGTTCCCGAACCTTTTCCTCTTGGGCGACGTCCTCGACGTCCGCCGACCTTCGGGCGGCTTCTCGCTCCAGCTCTGCTGGACCTCCGGCGCCGTGGCGGGGGAGACCGCCTAGTTGTCAGACGCCTTCCTGACGCGGCCGTAAGGTGCCTATAATGTGCCGGTAAGGCACGCCGTTAGACGTTCCAACTTTTAACGTTCCTAAATTTTACGATGCAGCCGAAGAAACTCGTACTCGCCGCGTCGGCTCTCGCCGCGGCCCTGTCCGCCGGCGTCGCCTACGCCGACATTGTTACCAACGATATCGATGTGAGCGTCGACGCCACCGTCGAGAGCATGAACCTCACGGTAGGCGGCGGGAACGGCGCCACGACATACCGAATCGTCACCACCGGCGCTCCCGAGGGTGACCCTAAGAACGGCTGCAACTTTACCGGAGGCTCCATCCTCCGCGTGGCGGTGAACAACTCGAACCCGGCTGCCGCGACCGTCTCGACTACGACGCTAACCTTCGACGCCTGCAACGACACGTTCCCCCTCACGGTGACGCCGGTTGCCGCGGGCAGCGCGACCATTAGCCTCTCCGAGGTTGTGGAGAACACGCCGGGCACCTTCGACCTCGCGCCGGCGACCTTCAGCGTTACTGTCACCATCCCGGCCGACGTGACTGCTCCGGTCATCGTGCCGACTGTCACCCCGGCCCCGAACGGCGCCGGCTGGAACAGCACGGACGTGACCGTGACCTGGTCCGTGACCGACGCGCAGTCGACTGTTACCTCGTCGACCGGCTGCGGCCCGACCAACCTGACCTCGGAGACCTCCGGCACGGTAGTCACCTGCTCGGCCACCTCGGCCGGCGGTACGGCCTCGCAGTCGGTAACCGTCAAAATTGATAAGACCGCCCCGACCCTCACCGGCGCGGCCTCCCCGGCCCCGAACGGCGCGGGCTGGAACAGCGCGGACGTCGACGTCAGCTTCGACTGCGCCGATACCGGCAGCGTGCAGTCCGGCATCGCCACCGACACCGTCGACGACGAGACCCTCTCGGACGACGGCGCCGGCCAGTCTGTGACCAGCTCCGGCAGCTGCGTCGACGCGGCCGGCAACAGCGCCTCCGCCGCGACGGTTTCCGGCATCAACATTGACCAGACCGCGCCGACAATCGAGGGCTCGGCCTCCCCGGCCGCGAACGGCAACGGCTGGAACAGCACCGACGTCACCGTGAGCTTCACCTGCTCCGACGACGGCTCGGGTATCGTCACCGACACCGTCGCCGGCGCGACCGTCACGACCGAGGGTGAGGACCAGGAGGTCACCTCGACCGGCGAGTGTGTCGACGCGGCCGGCAATAGCGCCGACCCGGTCACCGTCGACGGGATTAGCATCGACAAGACCGCCCCGACCCTCACCGGCGCGGCCTCCCCGGCCCCGAACGGCGCGGGCTGGAACAGCGCGGATGTGACCGTGGCGTTCGACTGCCAGGACTCAGGTTCCGGCGTCGACGTGGATACCGTGGCCGACGTCGTCCTCTCGACCGAGGGCGCGGCCCAGTCCGTGACGAGCTCGGGCACCTGCGTCGACATGGCGGGCAACGTCGCTGGTCCGGCGACCGTCTCCGGGATTAACATCGACAAGACCGCTCCAGATGTCTCAATCGTGAAGCCGGCGGACGGCGGCACGTACACCTTCCACCAGACCGTTCTGGCCAACTGGTCGGCGACCGACGCCTTCTCGGGCATCGCGAGCGCAATCGGCACCGTGGCTAGCGGCGTCGCCATCGACACCTCTTCGCTCGGCGGCAAGACCTTCACCGTCACGGCGACCGACGTGGCGGGCAACGTGACCGTCGCGACCGCTGACTACGAGGTTGTGCCGTACATCTTCGGCGGGTTCAAGACCCCGGTCACCATCAGCGCCAAAGACTTCAAGAAGATGAGCACCGTGCCCGTGAAGTTCACCATCGTCGACCCGCAGGGCAACTCGACCGACGGCGCAGTCGCAACCCTCAAGGTCAACGGCGTCCCGGCGGTGTCCTCGGGCGGATCGAACGTGGGGAACAGCTTCCGCTTCGACCCGGTCGCCCTCCAGTACATCTTCAACCTCTCGACCAAGCAGCTCTCGCTCGGCGCCAACACCCTCCTGGTGACGCTCGACGACGGGCAGACCAGGTCGATCACGATCACGATTCGGTAGAGTTTTCGAGGGTAAGTAGGAAGAATAGGTACGGAAAAGGCCGGCCCCCCCAGCGGGCCCGCCAGTTACCACCCGAGCGGCGGGCGAGTTGAGCCCCGCGATTACCCACCCCG
>CAZNOT010000018.1:0-10873 GCA_964574865.1 uncultured Candidatus Saccharibacteria bacterium
AGGGCACGTGGCGCTCGAGCTCGCGCACGGCGCGGTCGAGGGTGCGGCGGAACTTATCCTCTTCCCCGCCGATGGTTTCGAGGATGTGGGCGCGGCGCTCGAGAACGTCCGGGTAAATCTCGCGGAAGTGCTCGACGACCGCTTCGCTAATTTTAGAAAGCGAGCCAGCCGGGCAGCCGAGCGTATCGGCGTAGCGGACCGCGCGGCGCAGGAGGCGACGTAGCACGTAGCCTTGGTCGGCGTTGCCGGGCAGCGCGCCGTCCGAAATCAGCATCGTAGCCGCTCTTACGTGATCCGCCACAATCCGTCGCGCCCGGACGCTATGAAGTTCGACTTCCTGAAGTTGAACTTCATCGATGGCGGTGTTGATGGAGGCGAACACGTCGGTATCGAAAATGTTGTCCTTGCCCTGGAGCACGGCGCAAATGCGCTCGAAGCCCGCGCCGGTGTCGACGTTCTTCTTCTCGAGCTTGCCCACGATGGCGCCGTCCTTCTTCTCGTACTCCATGAAGACGTCGTTCCAGATCTCGACGACCTTCTGGGCCTCGTCGGCGGCGTCGTACTCCTCGCGGGTCATGTCGCCGAGCCCCTCCGGCGTGATGTCGTAGAACATCTCGGAGCAGGGGCCGGTCGGGCCGGTCCACGTGTCCTTGCCTTTAACCGCCGGCCACCAGTTGGCGTCGGCGCCCTTGGCGTAGATGCGGTGCTCGGGCATGCCGGCCTCCATCCAGAAGCGCTTGGCGTCCTCGTCGGGCGGGACGATCCACGAGCCGTCTTCGGCTTTGAGGCCCTCGAAGACGGTCACGTAGAGGCGCGCCGGGTCGAGGCCGAAACCCTCGTCCTTCGACGTGAGCAGCTCGTAGCTCCACTTGATCGCCTCTTCCTTGAAGTAGCTGCCGAGCGACCAGTTGCCGAGCATCTCGAAGAACGTCGCGTGCGTCTTGTCGCCGATGTCCTCGATGTCGGTGGTGCGGAGGCACTTCTGCACGTTCGCGAGCCGGGTCCCCTGCGGGTGCGGGCGGCCCATCAGGTACGGCACCAAGGGCTGCATGCCGGCCGTGTTGAAGAGCACCGTCGGGTCATTCTCGGGGATGAGCGGCGCGGACGGCAGGATCGCGTGACCGCGCGCGCGGAAAAATTCGATGAAGCGGCGGCGGATTTCGGGTGAGGTCATGGCTCGGGAAAAACTAACGTATTTGAGGATTCTTTGCGAGCGCCCCTAGTTCTCTAGCGCGAAGTGCTGGCGGATCTCCTCGATTTCCGCGAGCGTGTCTGCGACGCGGGCGGATTCGTGCTTGAGGACCTGCCCGAGCGTCTTGCGGTCGGCGGCGAGGGTTTTGGTGTCGACAATGCCGGCCTCGGCGATCTGGCGTTTCTCGTGGGCTTTCAGCGACGTGAGGGACGAGACCGGGAAGACGCCGTGGCGGCTCATGCGGTCGTAGAGGTTGTCGCCGCGGGGCGTCTCCCACGAGAGGAGCTCGATGCCGACGCAGGCGGCGTACGTCTCGGCGGTGTCGGTGAACTTGGTGTTCGTGGCGATGGCGCCGCGCGTGACGCTGCGGCTCTTTCCCGCGATTTTGTGCGGGTGGGTCTGGAGGTCTTCGACGCGGGCCTTCACGTACAAGACAACCTTCGTGTCCGTCTTGTACGAGAGGTCGTTGTGGAACTTAGCCTCGAGCGTGATGAGGTCTGTGTCGTTCCAGGCGACCACGTCGACCTCGTGCGAGACGCAGGAGCCGTACATCATCTCGCCGACGGCCACGTCGAAGCCCTCCGCGCGGTAGAGCTCGCCGATGAACTTCTCGAACGGGAAGCCGGTGGGACCCAGGTCGAGGAGCGAGCGGCGCATGCCGTAGCGCGACGCGACGGGGCGCTCGCGGCTCGCGAGCATCTTGTGGGCGGCCTGGTAGATGCGAGCGGTCGAGTCGTTCGCGCGGATCCCCTGGGTGATCGAGGCGACGATCTCATCGGCGACCTCGAGCGAGGCTCGCGCCGAAACCAGCGAATCGCGAAGCTTGCGGGCGTCGAACGGCTCCTTCGAGCCGTCCGATTTGGTGACGAGGGGGCCTCGGGGCATTGGGTAATTGTGAAGTAACAGGTAACAAGTAACAAGTTCCAGCCTCGGCTCGAACCTCTTACTTGTTACTTGTTACTTCGCGAGCGACCTCTCCCCCGCCGAGGCACTCGCCGTCCGAAGCGTAGAAAACGGCGGATTGACCGGGGGCGGGCGCGAAGCCGGGCGACTCGATGCGGGTCACGCCGCCGTTCGGAACGGCAATTACGTTCGCCGGGGCGCTGCGGTGGCGGAGCTGGCAGGTTGCGGCGCGGGAAAGGGCGCCCGGCGAAGTTTCGGAGATACTTTCGAGAGAGATTTCGATCGGGCCGGCCGGCGCCGCAGGCGCCGGCCCGACGACGAGCCGATTCGCCGCGGCGTCCTGCGCCACAACGTAGAGCGGCTGCCCGCGAAGCTTTTCGTGAACGCCCGCGAGCGAAATTCGCTCGCCCGGTACGTACAGGATTGCCCCGTCGTGCCGACCAATCACCTCCCCGCCCTCGGCGACCGCATCGCCCGGCTCCGGTTTGAGTCGCGCGCGCAGGAACTCTTTGAAATCCATCTCGCCGACGAAGCAGACGCCCTGGCTGTCGGGCTTTTCAGCGACGGGCAGGCCTAGCGTTCTGGCGAGCGCGCGCACCTTGGGCTTCGTGAGTTCGCCCAGCGGAAACCGCGCGGCTCGTAGCTCGTCCTGACCGAGCGCCCACAGGAAGTAGCTCTGGTCCTTAGCGGCGTCCGCGCCGCGGTAGCGGCGAACGTCCCCAAGGTCCGACCTTGCGGCAAGGTCGGACCTTGGGGACGTTCGCGCGTAGTGGCCAGTGGCTAGCTCAGAGAAGCCTTCGGCGCGGGCGGCGGCGAGGAGCGCGCCGAACTTGATGGATTTGTTGCACCAGACGTCGGGGTTCACCGCGCGTCCGTGACGGTAGCCGTCGAGGAGCGGGACGACGACCTCGCGTTCGTAGGCGTCGCCGAGGTCGATCGAGCGGAACGGAATTCCGAGCTTTGCTGCCACGCGCATCGCGTCGCGCTCCTCGGCGGCCCAGTCGCAGCGCGATTCCTTCGGGCTCCAGCCGCGGGCGAAGAAGGCGGTGACGGCGTGGCCGTCACGCTGAAGGAGTGCGGCTGCGACCGCGCTGTCAACGCCGCCCGATAGGGCTACAGCTAAACTTCTTTCGCTCACTGGACGACCATACCACTACTTGATTTATTCCAGTAATTATTGTAGTTACTATCTCGAATCTATGAGAAAACCGTACATTCTTTTTACTCCCGTCACGCGTTACCTGCTCGCGGGGGGCGAGTACTTTCCGGCGGAACTAAGCGGCCACCAAATTTGCTGGGCTTTTCGAGCTGTTCGACTTCACGCTCCTCCTGAGGAGGGAGACTTAATTCCGAACACTCAGCCCAACCAAAGCTTCCCCAACGGAATCTTTCGAGTTGAAAGTCGTATTCACCTGGACGGAGGCTGGAACTCACCAAAGATCGCACTTATCTGCGCCCTCCAAGGAGGCTCTGGCAAGCCTACGGCGCAGCGCTGCGACGAGAAAGATGTTCCGGCTACCGCGATCACCAAAGATGATGTGTGGCGACTCATTAACAGAGGTGGGCAGTGGAAACCAGTCGAACACTCAGAGGAAAGCGTTGTCGGGAGGCTGCTCACGACAATCTACCCAGGCAGTTCCACCCGTGTTACCTGAGCCGCCCGTGGGGCGGCTTTTTCTTTTTAGTCCAAATACTTCGCCCGGTTCTGCTTGTGCCCCTCGAACGTCTTCGCGTAGTACATCTCCCCGTCTTTGCCCGTGAGGAAGTAGCGGTACGGAGACTCCTTTGGGTACGCGGCGGCCTCGAGCGCCTCGAGGCCGGGGCTGCAGATTGGGGTCGGCGGGAGGCCTAGGTTCTTGTACGTGTTGTACGGGTCGTCCGAGGCGAGGTCGTCCTGCGTGATCTCGGCGGTGCCGCGACCCACGGAGTAGACGAACGGCGCGTCGACCTGGAGCGGCATACCCTCGTCGAGGCGGCGCCAGAGGATGCCCGCGACGGTGGCGCGCGCCTCGGCGGTC
Organism: uncultured Candidatus Saccharibacteria bacterium; assembly: GCA_964574865.1. Lineage (GTDB taxonomy): Bacteria > Patescibacteriota > Minisyncoccia > Phycocordibacterales > JAACPR01 > DATDYW01. The sequence continues at coordinate 4,114 of CAZNOT010000018.1, forward strand.
GACTCGCGCTCGACGATCGACGCCATGGTGACGATGTCGGCGAAGGTTCGATCGGTCCCGGCGACCGCGTCGCGCAGGGACGACACGCGATCCTCGAAGTTGTCGCGCGCGGCCGAGGCGACCGCCGCGACGTCGGCGTCCGGGCTGAAGCGGTAGGTGTCCGGGAAGAGGTAGCCCTCCTCGCCCTCCGTCTCGAGGAGGAAGGCTTCGGCGTCGAACGACGGCAGCGCGGCGGCGAACGTGGCGGCCATCTGGCGACGGTCGAACCCTTCGGGGATCGTCACGTTAACCATCGGCGCGCGCGTGTCGCCGGTCCGGAGGCGGCGCACCCAGTCGAGCGCCGACTCGTCGGCCGCGAGCCGGTAGCGACCGGCGACGAGATCGTCGGCCGAGCCGGTGAAGGCGACCACGGCCGAGAAGGCCGTCGCCGAGCGCACGGCGCCGAGCTCGGCGAGCGAGCGGGCGACCTCGCGCGCCGTGGCACCCGGGGGCACCACGACGTCGCCCTCGGGCGAGCCAATCGGCGGCAGGAGGGCGAACCCGAACGCGAGCGCCGCGACGAGCGCGGCGGATCCGACGACGCGCAGCGCCGCTCGGGCGGCGCCCGCGTGAACCTGGTAGCGGTACTGCGGCATCCTCGAATCTTACTAGACCGGCAGGTTCGGGGGCGGGTCGGCGCGGCGGGACTGCACGCGGCCGAACGTCGGCGCGGAGACGGCGGAGGACGGCAGGTGGAAAATGGTCGCGAGCTCCTCGGTGTTGAGCACGAAGGTCTCGTCGGTGAACGAGCGGTTGCGGTAGGCCTCGAGCATCTTCTTTTTCATCTTCGCGATTTTCGCGCCGCGCCAGTCCTGCCACGGGTAGTCGACGCTGGTGGATTTCGCGGACTTGAAGCCGTTGAGCTCGAGCGAGTTGAACTGGCGGAACGCGCCGCCGAGGCCCGCTCTCATGAAGCCTTTCTCGGCGTCCATCGCGCCCTCGGGGAAAATCGCCAGCGTGCGGATCGTCGTGTCGAAGCCGTACTTTGAGACCGAGCGCTCGAGCGCCTCGATGATGAACTCCTGGCGCTTCGTCGCCTTTCCCTCCTGCGTCTCGCCGTCCTTACCCTTGGTCTTGCTCCGATCGCGCACGGCGGCCACCTCCTTCTTCGCAGACTCCTGCCACGAATCCTCGACGCCGAAGAGGGTGCCCGCCTTGTGGGCCTCCTTCTTGTGCGCCTTCACGATGATCTGAATCCACGCCTGGAAGCCGCGCGGCACGGAGCTCAGGAACTCGACGGTCGGCGAGAGTGGGTCGACCTGCAGCTCCGGCTTCTCCTCGTCGAGGAGGCCGTAGTCGACGTAGGTGCGGATCGGGTACGCGTCGGCTTTCTCGAGCTTGTACTCGGCGCCGAACCAGTCGAACTTGGCCGAGTCGTAGAAGACTTCGTCGGTGTAGTCGTCTTCGCGCTCGATAACCACGCCCGGGTACTGCGAGTAGAGCTGCGTTTCGAGGAGCCGCGCGAAGCTCTCCTGCGTGCGGATGTAGAAGCGCACGTCGCCACCGATCGAGGCCATCTCCAGCGCGAACCAGGGGCGGCGCTTACCCTTCCAGTAGAGATCGAGCCAGTTGCCCTCGCCCGAGGTCTGGAACAGCGACGTCAGGAAAATTTCCATGGCGACCGGCGTGCGGAAAACCTCCGGCGGAGGCATCACTCGCAGGAGCGACCAGCGGAGCGAGGCGACGTAGCGGTCGCGGACGTACTCAATCCACACGTCCCAGAGGTACGCGCCGCCGAGGATGGCCGCGAGGAACGGCAGGAGGTACCAGGCGAAGGCCCAAATGTTTGACGCTAGTGTGTCGGGGTCCATCGGCAGCAGTTTACAAGCAAGAAGCAAGAAGTAACAAGCAAGAAGTTAGTCAGAAAAAGAAAAAGCCCGAACTCTCGTCCGAACTTTTTACCCGTTACTCCTTACTCGTCACTTCGCTATGCGGCGACCGCGTAGCGGCCATCCTTCGCGCGCTTGAAGTGCTTCTGGTTCTGGAGGTTCACCAGAATGGTGTTCTCCTTCACGAGGCGCTCCTTGAGGACTTTCTCGACGACCTCGTCCTTGGTCATGGGGCCGTGCTTCTTGAGCACGTCACGGATAACGTCGCGCACGACGCCGGTCGCGTAGCCCCACTCCGAGAGCGCGTAGAGGCCGCGACCGACGAGCACGAAGCGCTTGTCTTTGATCAGCTCGTTGTGGCAGGTGGCGACGTGCGCCTTCTTGCCGAAGGTCTTCTCGATAGCCTTGGCGACCTCGCGGAAGTGGATCGGCGAGCCGTGCTTGCGGATAACGAGGTACGCGTAGTCGCGAATGCCCTTCACGGAGACGTTCGGGGAAGAGGCGCGGCCCCACTCGCCGAGCGGGTTGCAGCCGATCTTCTTAGAGACGCAGAGCCAGCTCTTCATGACCTCAGGCTTTTTGTAGTTGGCCGGAAGGGCGCCGAGCTCGCGCTCGAACGCGGAGAGGATCTCCTTCTCGGAGACGAGCCCGTGCGGCTCGAGCTTGCCCGTGAGGCGCTCGAGGGAAGCGTGCACCTGCTCGGCGAGCTTCTTGTCGGTGACCCAGCGCGGGTGGAACGTGTCGGTTTCCTTGAGGCGGGTGAACGGGTCAGCTAGCACGAAGAGGAACGCGAGAGCGTTCCGGGTAGCGGTATCTTTGGATAGGCAGGAGAGGAGCTGCTCCTCGGCGACGACGGCGCCGAGGGCGTCTACGGCCTTCTTGAGCTCTTCGAGCTGCGACTCGAGGCCGCGGTACTCCTCCGACTTGCGAATCTGGGCGAGGCCGTGCTCCTCGATCTGGCGGACGCGCTCGCGCGTGATGCCGTAGGACGCACCGATGGCCTCGAGGGTCTCTCGCTCGGACGAGGGGCCGATGCCGAAGCGGCGCACGACGACGTCGCGGGTGCGGTCGGCGACCGCCTTCATCAGCTTCTGGACCACCTGCTTGGGCTTAATAGTCGTGTTGGCCATCGGTTTGTTGCGTAATGCGCGGGTTAAACTACCAGTAATGCCTACCCCCGTCAAGGGTTCGGCTCGGTCACCAGAGACAGCAGGCGGTCGGGGACCAAGATAGCCTTTTTAACCTTACGGCCACTGAGCCATTTAGCGACGTTGGTGTCGGCCTCGGCGGCCGCGCGGGCGACCTCCTCCCCCACCCCGCGGGCCAAATCGAGCGTCGTGCGGACCTTTCCGTCAACCTGGACGGCAATCTTAGCCGTCGCCTCCGCCAGGAGGGCCGTGTCGTGCTGAGGCCAGGCCGCGGCGTGAACAGACCCTTCGCCGCCGAGCTGCCCCCAGAGCTCTTCCGCGAGGTGCGGGGCAAAGGGCGCCAAGGCCTGAACGAAGAGGCGGTAGTCCGCGGCCGACGCGCCACCCTTCTCGAGCTCGGTGAGGCACGTCATCATCGCCGCGATGGCGGTATTGAACTTAAAACGGCCGATGTCCTCGTCGACCTTGGCGACGGCTTTGTGGATTGCGCGCAGCGACGCCTCGGGCGTCACCTCGACCTGCTTGCCGAGGCAGGTGCGCCAGGTGCGGTCGAGGAAGCGGCGGACGCCGGTGACCCCGTTCGGGTCCCACGGGTAGGCGTTCACCTCGGCGTAGGGGCCCATGAAGGCCAGGTACATGCGCACGGTGTCGGCGCCGTACTTGGCCACCTCCGCGTCGGGGTCGATGACGTTGCCTTTCGACTTGCTCATCTTCTGGCCGTCCGGGCCCATGATGAGGCTGCGGTTGAAGCGGTACGCGAATGGCTCCACGTTCGGCACGAGGTTGAGGGACGCGAGCGCCTTCTGGAAGAAGCGCGAGTACAGCAGGTGCATCGTCGTGTGCTCCGCGCCGCCGGAGTACACGTCGACCGGGAGCCACGCGTCAATTTTTGCGCGGTTGGCGAACGCCGTCTCGTTTTTCGGGTCAGCGTAGCGGTAGTAGTACCAAGAGGAGTCGATGAAGGTGTCGAGCGTGTCGGTCTCGCGCTTGGCCTCGCCGCCGCACTTCGGGCAGACCGTCTTCACGAACTCGGCCGAGCGCGCCAATGGCGACGATCCGTCGTCCGCCGGCAGGTACGAATCAATCGCGGGCAGCTCAACCGGCAGTTGCTCCTCCGGCACGCCGGCGGCGCCGCACTTTTCGCAGTGCACGACCGGAATCGGGCAGCCCCAGTAGCGCTGGCGCGAGACGAGCCAGTCGCGGAGGCGGTACTGGGTTTTCGGGCGGCCGAACTTGGCGGCAATGTTTTTCTGAGCCTCTTCGGAGGTTTGGCCGCTGAACTCTGCGGAATTAATTATTTTACCGTCACGAGAAAGCCAGCACCCCTTACCTGAGAGAAAAGCTCTATTTCGTTCTTCGCCCAAATCGTCGCGCAGAGCAGAGACCACCTTCCCGGAACCAGCGTCTTCGGCGGAAATAACCCCCCTGGAATCTTTTTCCCAATTCGCGGAAGCACCAGGCTCGATTACAGGGCTGATGGGCAGCCCGTATTTCCTAGAGGCGAACTCCCAATCCCGCTCGTCGTGCGCGGGGACGGCCATGACGGCGCCGGTGCCGTAGGAGCCGAGGACGTAATCGGCGACCCAGACGGGCACCTTTTCGCCGTTAGCAGGATTGATCGCGAAGACGCCCTCGAGGCAGACGCCGGTTTTTTCGCCGGCGCCAGCCAGGCGGTCGAGCTCGCGCTTCTTCCCCGCTTCCGCAATGTACGCTTCGATTGCCGCGCGGTTCGGGCAGCCGACGGCAAGCTTCGCGACGAGCGGGTGCTCGGGCGCGAGGACGACGTACGTCACGCCGTAGAGGGTGTCGGCGCGGGTCGTGAAGACGGTGATCGCGTCGGAGGCGCCATCGATTTTAAAATCGAACTCCGCACCCTCGCTGCGGCCGATCCACTCGCGCTGCGCGGCCTTGATCGCCTCGGGCCACGCGAGGCCGTCCAAATCGTCGACGAGCGCGTCGGCGAACTTGGTGATGCGGAACTGCCACTGCTTCATCTTGCGCTGCTCGACGTCGCTGCCGCAGCGGTCGCACTTACCGTCCTTCACCTGCTCGTTGGCGAGCACGGTCTTGTCGTTCGGGCACCAGTTCACCGCGGTCTCGGCCTGGTACGCGAGGCCCGCGTCGAGGAGCTTCAGGAACAGCCACTGCGTCCAGCGGTAGTAGTCGGGCTCGCAGGTCGCGACCTTGCGCGCCCAGTCGAACGACGCGCCCATGGAGCGCAGCTGCGCCTCCATGGTCGCCATGTTCTGCCGCGTCCAGTCGCGCGGGTTCAGGTTGTGCTTGATCGCGGCGTTCTCGGCGGGTAGGCCGAACGCGTCGAAGCCGATCGGGAACATGACGTTCTCGCCCTTCATGCGCAGGTGGCGCACGTAGATGTCCGGTACCGAGAACGCGTACCAGTGGCCGACGTGCAGGTTGCCGGACGGGTACGGGAACTCGACGAGGACAAACTTCTTATCGCCCTTCGCGGCCCTCGAATCGTCTGCGCCGCGCGCGCCCTCGGCGGCCCAGTTCGCCTGCCACTTCGGCTCTACCGATTTAGGGTCGTAGGGCGGCATTGTTCCTTGGCGTCGCCGCTAGTAGGTGGGGGTAGGTACCGGCTGGATGACCGGCGTGCGGTCGAAGCAGACCTCGCCCACGCCGTGCGACCAGCCGTACTCCGGCAGCGAGACGTTGTAGGCGGCGCCGCGCTTGTCGTAGACGCTCGTCGTCATCGGGTAGTAGCCGTAGCTGTCGTAGCCGGCGACGGTCTCAGTCGAGCTCGCGGCGAAGGTCGCGCAGAGGCGGAACGAGTCCCGCGCGCCAGCCGAGGGGGTGCTCGCGAAGGCGTAGCCGTACTCCGCCCCGGTCTCCGGGTCGCGCGGGAGCGTCAGGCCGAATTCTTTCTCGAGGACGGCGAGCGAGGCCGGGCCGCCGTTTTCGGCGTCCCAGTGCGAGATGACCGAAGACTGAATCTGCTGCAGGTCCTGCACGCGGCGGGCGTCGAGGCGAAGGTCGCGCAGCGAGGCGCCGTCGCGATTGTTCGCGATGCCGCCGGTGACGATGAGCGCGAGCGTCACGACCGCGGCGATGGCGCCGACGGTTTTGCCGCGGACGGCCGCGCCGTCAGCCGCGAAGCCCGAGCGCAGCGCCAGGAGGTACCAGCCGGCGAGCAGGCTGTAGGCCGCTACGGAGACCGCCTTGAGCGCGGCGTTCATCGGCAGGTCGGCCGCGAAAAATCCGCGCAGCGCGTAGACCAGGTCGGAGGCGAGCACCACGAAGACGACCGCGAGGGAGCCGTAGAGCAGCACGCGGGAGAGGACGCGGGCGGCCTTCGCGTCGGAGTCGACGGCGTGAGCGCGCCGCGCGAGGCGCATCAGGAGGATCGCGGCAATCGCCGAGACGAGCGTCGAGGCGAGGAGGTCGGGCGAGACGACGTAGGTCACGAGGTCGCCGTAGTAGTTGTAGGTTTGGGCGAGCGGATCCGGCGCGAGGTAGTCGACGACCGCGAAGGTCAGCCACACGACGCTACCCACGAACCAGTAGAGGCAGCCGTAGGCCACGACGGAGAGGATGAGGTCGCGGACGGAGTCAGATTTTTCGGGAGCGGCCTGGGCAACCGGGGCGCTGGCAGCGAGAGGGTTCATACGTAAAAAGTTTAGTTCGCTAAATCTTGAACTCGATCACGTCGCCGTCCTTGACAATATACTCCTTTCCTTCCGTCCGGAGTAGACCCTTCTCGCGGGCCGCGGCGTACGAGCCGAC
>CAZNOT010000019.1:0-10408 GCA_964574865.1 uncultured Candidatus Saccharibacteria bacterium
CCAAACGGCTAAGTGTTCGCGACCCCGCCTCGCGGCCCGCGGCGGCAAAGCCGCGCCGCGGGACCCCGCTCCGGCTTTCAAGTCCCGACGCAATCGTGCCCCGCACGATTGCTCCCTGGGCACAAAGCAGAACGCCCCGCTTTCGCGAAGGCGTTCTGCTTTGTGCCCAGGGCGGGACTTGAACCCGCATACCGTAAACGGTCACGCACCTCAAGCGTGTGTGTATACCAATTCCACCACCTGGGCAACTTCCGACGAACGAACCCGGCGCATTATCCAAATTTTGAGACTTTTTACAAGCGGCTGACGGCAAACGCCATGTACAATAGCGCCCATGGGTAAGAATCCGTGGGACGCGCTCAACGACCTGAACGTGGCCGGCAACGCCGGCGCAGAAGCAGCCGCCCACGAAAATGAAGCCGCGGCAGCAACCGAAGCCTCCCCCGTCGCGAGCCCAGCAGACGACGCGACGCGGCAGCGGGCGCGCGAAGTGGCTGAAGGTTTCAAGGCGCACAAAGAAAAGAGACGACGCACCGCCGGCAAAGGCGACGCGGCGCAGCCCTCCGCCGTAACGGCACCTCAAGGGCCGCAGGCCCAAAACCGGCCAGCCGCCAAAACGCGACCAGGCGACAACCCTCAAGCTGCCCCCGAAGATCTCGACAGGGAGAGACGCCGCAAGCGCACCAACTGGAAACTCCGAGAGAACGCAATGACCGTACCAGACCCGGAAGGCCAAGGGCCGGTGAAAAATCGTCCGCGGGTAGCGGATGAGCCTATGCGCTTCGAAATCGATCGCTCGAAGCCGGAAAGCAGGAAAATTCCGAGCGCCATTCCGAACGAAGAGCTGCAGAAAGCCGGGTGGAGCGCAGAAAGATTTGCCGAGCACGAAGAGAAAACCGAAGAGGCCATGGCTGCTCGCGGCGAACGTCTCCGGGGAAAGATCCTCGCCGAGCTCGACGCCATCACCAGAGACGCCAGAGCCGAAATCGAAAGGCCGGTTGAGCCGACAGGCCGCCAAGCAGAAGACTTTGCCCACGCGGTGAGCCGCGCCGCCGGAGAAACCGCCCCTCCCGAGCTCGCCAGGCGCGCCGCGAACAGAGCCGCGAGAACGCCCCGCTCGCGCCAAGATGTCCCCAGACCGACAAGCGGTAAAGCGCGCGGACCAGAGGCGAGCGAGACGCCAGAGATCGAGACGACCGGCGTTTCCGCGCCGAGCGGAGCGCTCGCGGCAGCGGGCGTTACCCCAACAGAGCTAGAGGCCAGTCACCGCGCGAACATCGCCGAGATGCAGCGGCTGAACCCAGGCTGGAAGTCGGCGACGGGCCTCGATGCGGGGCAAGGCGCCGAGCGCGATGCGGCGGCAGGTTCCGCCCCAGAAAAAAAGTCCCCGCGTAAAGCGTCGGTCGTCTGGTCACCCGCCGACAGTTCCGCGGCGCGCCTGGCTGGGTACCGCCTCGAAAAACAGGGGCTGCGCGGCGCGGAGCTCGCCTCGGCGCTCCCGGCCGAGCGACGGCGGCGCGCCGAGGCGATACGGAAAGCGGCCGCCGCGAACCTACCGACAGGGGCCGCGCCCTCGGCGCAGGTCGGCGACGCGCGGAATAAGCGCCAGCCGATTCTGCGGGACGTTCCCGGCGTCCCTTCCCCGGCGGCGCCCGAACCGATTGATCCGGAGGTGCTCGCGCGCGACGCGGCGAGCATCCGGAGGCAGCGAGACGTGGCCGCCGCAGAGATCCGCGCAGCGCGCGACGAGTGGAAAGCCGAGGCCGGCGGCGAGGCGCGCGCAGACACGCTCGCGGCGCTCGATAAAAAAATAGAGGAGAGAAGGAAACGCGCCCCAAAGAAAAACGACGGCGAGAACGTCCGCGCGGCTGTGGCGGCCGTAGCCGCCACAGCCGGGAGCGGGCGAGCTTCAGGCGCGACCGAAGTTGGCCTCACCGAGCCAGGCTCGTTCGAGAACTTCTACGCGGTGCTCCGCGCGCGCACGCCGTCGGTTGTCGGCGGCGCCCAGGAGTACAGCGCGGACGAAATCATCGAGATTGTCGAGGCAATTCGCCGCGGCGAGCCAGGCATTGGCGCCGAGCACCTCACGCGCACGCTCGGCATCCGCGAGGCGGCGGTGCGACTCATCGAAGCCGAGCGGCTCGAGAGGGCTCGCGCGGCGCTCGGGATTGTGGCGGCGACGCCCGCGGGCGCGCCGGCTACCCCAGTGACAGAGCCGACGGTCGCGCGCCCGAGGCTCGTCGCCGCGGATAGCGGAGCTGGCAGCGGCGCGGGCGCGCCTCCCCCGCCAACGGGTGGCCCGGCGAACGTCCCGCCGACGCCGGGCGGCCGACAAGGCCCAGCCGGCGCGCCGACGCCGCGGGCGGCCACCGCTCGGGCGACGAGCATTTTTGACCGCGCGAGCCAAGGCGCTAAGCAGCTCGGAGTCGGCACGGTGGGCATGTTCAACCAGTTCGTCGTGGAGCCGATGAGCTGGCTCTGGAAGAAAGCTGAGCGGCCAGGCTCGTACAACACGAAGGAGGCTCCCTTCAAAAATCAAACGAGCATCTTCTACCCGATTACCGGGTCAATCGGCGCGCTGTGGAAGATAATCGGCGGCTGGTTCGGCGCGAAGTTCGAGACGCCGAAAGAGGAGAAGAAAAAGTAGCGCGAGAGAAATTTTACGAGAGCTGTGGCGCCTCCGGCGCCACAGCTCTCTTCTTGCCTAGACCTTTTGACCCGCTACCCCGCCTCGCAGCTCCCCCCGCCCGGCCTAAAAATCGTCTTCGGCACCTCTTCCCCCGCCAGGTGCCGCGCGATCGTACGCCCGCCGTAGAGCGACATGAGGATGCCGATACCGTTGCAGCCGAGATTGTAGAGTAGCCTCGGCTCGGCCGGGTGCGGCCCGACCAGACGAACCATGTTCTCGGTGTAACCCATGAGCCCGTGCCACGCGAAAACGCGCTCGGCGCCCTTCGGCGCCTTCGCGCCGAACGTGTCCTCGACGAACCCCTGAATCTCAGCCGTGCGTTCGCCGGGGTACTCGTCGTCGAAGCTGTAGTCGGTGTGATCCTCGAGGCGCACCTGCGGGCCGCCAACCGAGAGCAGGTTGTGCCGCGGCCCGGCCCCGCGCTCGTACTCGTAGCCGCGACGCGTGAGGTAGTAGTACGCCTCGTTCTCCGAGAAACCCTCGCTGCGCAGGTACACGAGCCCCGCCGGCGGCCGCCGCATCGGCTCGAGGTAGCCAGACATGTAGCCCACGATGCCGCGCACGTTGCGATGGAACTCCTTGTCGAGGCAGAGGCCGTTGCCGGCGACGATCGTGAAGTCTTCGAAGCCGTTGGTGCAGAGGACGACCTCGCCCGCCGTGACCGTGACCGACCTGCAGTCGAGCGTGACCGCCCCCTCCCCGAGCACAACCTTTTCCACCTTCGTCTCCTCGACGAGGCGGAAGCGGTCGGGGTACGCGGACTGCAGGTGGCGCACCACCTCCTGGCAGAAGAGCGCGCTGTTGAGCACCGCGCCCGGCTCGAACGCGGCGCCGACGTAGCGCGGGTCTTTCGTCTCGAGCGCGTCGTCGATGGCGGTGGCCGGAACCCACTCGTAGAGCGCGGGATCGAGCGCGGCCGCGACATCGCGCGCCAGGCGTCCCTCGGCGATTTTCACGCGGTGGAAGGACAGTCCGGCGCGGCGACGGAAGTCAGCCTCGCCGACGAAGAGCGCGACGTGGTCAGCGGTGAGCAGGCCCGTCGCCTCCACGAAGCGCGAGAGCGGGATGTCGAGCCCGGCCGTCGTGTACATCTCGTCGAGGAGCGCCCAGCCGCTCTCGATTGCCCGAACGGCATCGGCGGTCGCCGCGAGGCCAAACTCGCGCTCGAGGTCCTGGAGCGGCCGCTCGAAGTCGGCGACGACGAGCCCCGCGTTGTGGCCAGTCGCGCCGTGGGCGAGACGCGCGCGCTCGATGAGCAGCACCGACCTGCCCGTCTTGGCGAGGGCGAAGAAGGCGGTCGCGACGCCGGCGATGCCCGCGCCGATCACCGCGACATCGACCGACGTATCCGCCCGGAGCGGTTCGCTTGGCCGCGCGGGGTCGAGCTGGTGGAGCCAGGGCGATCGGTTGCGGCGGTTCATTGGTTTTAGATTAGCACGACAGAAAAAGCCGGCCGCCCTTCGGGCGGCCGGCTTTTCTTTTCGAGCTACTCGACCGGAACAGCCTCAGCGACCGGCACCTCGGCCCCGTCCGTAATATCGATCATCGACATCTTCATGCGCTTCGTGATCTCCTTCGCAGCCTTGCGGCGCACGTGGTAGAGCTTCGCCTTGCGGACCTGCGAGCGCTTCACGATCTCAATCTTGTCGATCATCGGCGAGTAGAGCGGAAAAACCTTCTCGACGCCGTAGCCGCCCTGGTTGCGGCGAACGGTGAAGGTGCCGCCAGCCTCAGCGCCGTGCTTGCGGGCGATGACGAGACCCTCGAAAACCTGGAGGCGGGTCTTGCCCTTCTCCTGAATCTTCTGGTGGACGCGCACGGAATCCCCCGATCGGAGGTCGAGCGACTTGCGGGCGTCGACGTTTGCAGACGTGAAGGTGATAGCCATAAGCGGCAGGGAGACTATCACACGCCTTTTTCGGCGGCAAGGCAAAGGAAAAGCCCCGGGAACCCGGGGCGAGAGTGTCAGGGCTAGCCTTCGGCGACCTCCCCGTCGTCGCTGGAGCCCTCGGGAGGGTTGTCGGGGAGATCGTGAGGGCGAATATTTGCCGGGCTCGTAGGCCTACTCATCGGCGCAAAAGTGGGGTGGTCGTGGGGATCGCCGCGGCGGCGGCCACGAAGACCTGAGGTAGCGGAGGTGTCGTGCGAGTAAGAGGCGTTTCTGAACATGGCTTTCGGTATATTTATATTTTTTGAAGCCCTAACGAGGAGCATTCAGCGCGGGAGCGTACCACCTCCCCCGCGAACGTCAATGGATTAGACCTGCACGGCCGGGCAAAACTGTGCTGTCGCCGCGGCGAAATCTTCCGGCAGCGGCGACTGGAAGGTTCGGCGCTCGGCGCCGCGCTTGCGGGCGTCGACGTTTGCAGACGTGAAGGTGATAGCCGTGGCGAGCGGGAGGACATTAGCGAGCGCCCTTGCGACTGGTAAGGAGAAAAAGAAAGGCCCCAAGAATGGGGCGTAGAGCTGCGAGCGCGCTCAGCCGACGGAAACCAGTGCCGCGCCAGAGCTAGGGACAGCCGTTTTGCTAGCGGAATGGCCGCTGAGGTGGCTCGGGCGGCCGGTGTTCGGGCTGAAACTAAAGCCGATGGTCGACGTTGTGGTGCAAACACCCCAGCGTTGCGGGGAAATTTGTCCCAACGAGATCGGCCGACTATGGGAGAGTTCGCGCTGCCCGGTGTAATTCTGTGATGTGTTCGCCATTTGTTGTATTCACTTTTTTGTTTTTCAAAGACTTGGCCGAGAAAGCTACCAGTAAATTACCGGTCTGGCAAGTAGCTAGCTGAGCGCCCCCGGACAGAACCGTTCGACCGCCGCGGCGAAATCTTCCGGCAGCGGCGCCTGGAAGGTTCGGCGCTCGGCGCCGTCGTCGAAAGAGAGCTCGCGCGCGTGGAGCGCCACCCGATTGAAGCCGAGCGCCATCGGGCGGCGCGGCGCGTACAGACGATCCCCCACCACCGCGTGGTGAATCGCGCCGAGGTGCGTGCGAATCTGGTGCGTGCGACCGGTCTTCGGCTCGGCAGACACTAGAATAAAGCTCTCGTCTTTACCCTCGACCTTGGCCCGGAGCCGCGCCAGCACCTTCACGTAGGTTTCGGCTTCGCGAAGCTCGCCGCGCGCCATGGCGCCCGCGCGCTTGCGGCGGAAATCACCGCGAGAGCGCCCGATCGGCATGTTCACGTTCCGCTCATCCTCGGCCATATTCCCCCACGCGAAGGCGAGGTAGCGCTTCGACGTGCGCCGATCTTTGAACTGCGATTTGAGATCGTCGAAGGCTTCCTGCGTTTTGGCGACCACCATCACGCCCGAGGTTTCGCGGTCCAGCCGGTGCACGATGCCCGGCTTCTCGATAGCCGAGCCGTCCGCGCGCACGATCGGCTCCCCCACCCCCGCAATCGACGGGTAGCGCGCCACGAGCCAGTCGCAGAGCGTCGGCTCCTCCGTCTTCCCGTCCGGGTGCACGATGAGGCCCGCCGGCTTCGCGACGACGAGCCAGCGTTTTGTTTCGGCGATGAGGGTGGGTTCGGGATTCATGAGACCTGAAGGTCAGAGAAAGAAAGCGCCAGCGATGGGCTCGCTGGCGGAACGTTACTGGTTCTGGCGGAGGCGTTCGTAGAGCTCCCTCATAGCTTTGGTGCCATCGGGTGTGCCATAGGTACCGGCCCGCTCCTGCTCGGCACGGAGGGCGACGACCTCTGGGCGCTCAGACAGAGCGGCCTCGGTCGCCACGAAAGCCGCGGCGACGGGCGTCGGGTCGACGTACTCGGACACGCCGGCGCCTCGCGATTGGGGTTGGTCGGAGTTCATTTCCTTTTTTTCTACTATTTTTTCAAAAAAACGCAAGGTTACGCCACCGTCTCGCCGAACTTCGGCGCGGCCAGAGTCTTCCTCGACACCTCCTGCCCCGCGGCGGTGACCACAGAAATGAAGCGTGTCGGACGGTCACCAGACCGCACCAACGATGCGAGATCGGGCCCCGCGGCGACCGCGGCCTGCCTGACCAGGAATGTCGGGACCGGTCGTTCGTCAGCCGCGACTGCGAGCGCCTTTGCGACCGCGGGTCCAAGCTGGTCAAAGACGCTCTCCTTGAACCCCGGAACATCACGCCCCAGCGTGAGCGCTAGGTGCGCCTGCGGGTTCGCGGCGAAAGCGGCGTCTACCGCTTCAGCCGAACCCGAAGCTATAGCTGCGGCCAAGGACTCGAATCGCGCGTACGCAATTTTGGAGCCGTCGCGCTCGGCCACCGCCTCCTCGACGGCGAGCACCGCGGCGAGCGCCTCGGGGTAAGCCGTCAGAACTTTCTGGTGCGCGCCGGAAATTTCGTCCGAGGAAATCTTGGCGCTATCGGCCGAGGACTTCACCTGCACGAGGCGAACCTCGTCAGCCAACCCGTCGGCGCCGGTAGCTACCTCGACCAGGTCCACCTTCGCCATCACGTCGAGCTCGACAGAGGAAAAGCGCCTCTCCCCCGCTCCGAGCGGGTGGCTACGAATGTAGTCAACCGTGGACCGGGCGCCGCGGGCAATATCCGCGAGCTTCTCGATTCCCTTCAGGTCCGGCCTGGCTATAGCCAGGAACTCCTGCGTTTCCCGGATCAGGTCGTCGGGGCTCCCCTTGTATGTTTGGAAAGCGCTCTCGAGGGCGGTCTGCAGCAGGGCGCCGCCCCAGGTATCAACCTCGTCATCGACGACAACCCTGTTCGCCGGATTGAGCAGCGCCATGCCGAGCGCCGAGCCGGGCCTCTTCTGGGTCATGCCTTCCGCCACCGCCGCACCCAGCTGGCCGCCGCCCTCGTTAAGCTCCGCGCGGAACGGCTGGTTGCGTCGCTGGTCTATGACCGGCACCCACAGTGGCGCCGGCTGGGGTTCTCCACCGCCGCCGCCATTTTCCTGCGAGGCTGGATCTACGAACATTTTTTCCGAATTCATGGGCCTATTATGGCAAATTCACCAACGGTCGACAGAAATTATCGCGAGGAGCAGCTCCTAAGATCGGGTAGGCGTTACCCCTCTTCTTCCTTCAAAGTCTGAAATCCTCGAAAAATGAACTGGGGGCTCGATTGCTTTTCATCGTCGGTCATTTTTTCTTCGGGAAAGGTGACGCGGGGGAACCGGATAACGACGGCAACGATGTCTTCTTTTTGAACGTCTCCCGCAACGTGGCGACAAATTTGAGCACGGCGAGCCACGTCGCGGCCATCCTCTTCCAAAAAATCAACCTGATCGACCGAGAGGTGGTCAGTCTTGAATCCGACAATGGTTTTTCCGAAAGCGATCATTGCCCGAACTGCCCCCGGCGCCTGCCCTTCCGCGTAGGCGAGAGCTAGCCCGTCCGGATCGGGAACGACTGCGTTCGCGTAGTGGGTCTCGGCTCCCCCTCCAACGTGGATAGGCTCAACCCCTTCGAGAGCGGCAAGAACGCGCGAGAACTGCTCCACCCTCGCGAGGCACCCCTTTCTTTGCATGAGTCGGTAAAGAGACGTGACGTCATTTGAAAAGTGAACACCCAAATCTTCTTCGATGGCCTCTAGGACTTTAGGCATCTCCCGTCGAATATCCTCGACCTCTTCGAGATATTCAAATCTCTTGACCAAATCTAGTGGGGTTGCCGCTTCAGGGCTCGGCTCTCTTTCTTCCATTCTGAGGTTTTAGCAAAAATACGGCCCCATATAAAGCTCGAGCTTCCACGCGAAATCCTCTCGCAGCTACCTTCCCTGAGCTCAGGGAGCCGAAGCGTGGCTAGTGCGCCCTGAGGGATTCGAACCCCCGACCGCCCCGGTGTAAACGGGTTGCTCTACCAACTGAGCTAAGGGCGCGCCGGGACACACTAGCAAACCGCTCTTTGATACGCAGCCGCGGCCGCGCTAGTATCCCCGCCGGACGTTCTCCCCGTATGCCCAAGTGGCGGAATTGGTAGACGCGCAACGTTCAGGTCGTTGTAGGGTTTACCCCTGTGGAGGTTCGAGTCCTCTCTTGGGCACAAAGAAAATCTGTCCCGCGCCGATCGGCGCGGGACAGATTTTCTTTGTGCCCAAGAAGCGAGGTGCCTGCGCACCTCGCGCGAGGACTCGAACAGCCGCAGCCGACCGAGCGTGGCGAGGTTTGGCCCCGTCCGAAGGGGCCAACGGCGAGGTGGGGTCGCGAACACTTGGCCGTTTGGCGCTCTGGCCGCAGAAAGTAGAAGAGCGACGAAACGGCTTAGTGATTCGTGACTCGAGTCCTCTCGCCACCTTCCCCCGCGACGGCGAGGCCCGGTGCTGCGGCTCGAATCCTCATGTCCGAAACAGAAAACCGCCGCCCCTCTTTCGAGGAGGCGGCGGCAAGTGGCGGGCTGACGACCTATTTCTGAAACACGCGCTCGGCAATCTCTTCCGCCGAAACGCCCCGAGCGCTGAGCTCGTAGACCCTGTCGGCGATGTCGTAGATGGCGTCCGCGACGCGGGGTCCGCTCTCGGGCAAAATGCGGAGAACCAGCCAGAGCAGCGTCGGGAGCCTGCTCCTGACGTTCTCCAATTTCTCGCCGAAGAATGTCTCCGCTAGCCCTCGGGTCCAGGTGCCCGGGTCGAGAAGGTCGAACCCCTGAGGAGGTGGCGCGGGCGGCACATCCGCAACGCCTTGGTGCCGGAGGAAAATTTCGATTCCCTCCATCAGCTCTGCCCCAGCCACGCCGGCGTGGCTGGCCGAGAATCCGGGGCCAGGAAACTGGAACTTTCTCATCAGCGTGAACAGGAGCGGAAAATTCTCCTCGTTCACGTTGCAAAAAAGTCTGTCCCGGCGGTCCCAGAAGCCGAGAAACAGTTCCTGCACCTTCTCCTCGATCGGCATTTCGTAATCTCCCAAAAGGCCCTCCTTGGCTACGGGCTGCTGAACCGTTCGGTACAGCGCCTCGAGCTCGGCGAGAAACTGGGAGCGGGGCGCCTCGAAACGGGCGCAGAGTTCCGCGGTCTCAATGACGAGGTTACCCGCGCCGACGATTGCCTCTTGCCCCCTGGATTCGACGTGCCCGCCGAACTTCGCCGCCCATTTCGGCGACACCTTGCCGAGCAACCTTTCGAGAGACCCGACCCACGGGCGCAGCGTCTCGATCTCCTCTCTCGTCGGGAGGAGGTACGAGACGTGCGGCGCCCACGTGCGGACCACCACGCTCGCCACCATCACGATGGCGGCTCTGGCGTCTGGGGGCGGCCGAATGTCCGCGAGATCCCGTTGTCCGAAGGGCTCATTCCGAAACCGGTTGAGCTCTTGGCCGAGCATGGTTACCGCGGGCCAATCGATGGGTAGCTGGGCTTTGAGGCCCACGGAATTGAGCAGTTCTTCTGTGCTTTCTGGCGTATTGTTCTGTGTATTCATTTGTAAATGTTTGGGACACAAATAACACAATATTGGTATGTAGTCAATTGTTTGGACCGGGGTGGGAATCGAGTCACAACCCTCCTCGGCCCGTCGGCCTCGTCGGTCGCGACCCCGCCTCGCGCTCCGGCCCTTCGGACGGGCCGGGGGCGCGCGACCCACGGCGGCGCGGCGGCCCGGGGGGGGGGGGGCGGGGGGCGCCCCGCAAAAACCCCCGCCCCCCGGGGGGGGGGGTGTTTTTGGGGCTGCGGTGCGGCCTTTCGATCCCTGCGGGGGCAAAAAAAAGAACCGCCGCACCCGGGGCTGAGTTTCTTTTTGTGCCCCCGGCAGGAATCGAACCTACATAGCCGGCTTAGAAGTCCGGAGTTCT
>CAZNOT010000020.1:0-10191 GCA_964574865.1 uncultured Candidatus Saccharibacteria bacterium
GGCCTCCGTGCTGGCCTCCGGGGCCACCCTGATCCTCTACGACGGCTCGCCGTCCCATCCCCCGTCGAGCGGATCACCGATGACGCGTCCACGGATAGATCGCCGCCGAGGCCGCCTGAAATGACCACCGTGTCGCCGATCGCGATGCCGGAAGCGGCGAGCGCGGACGCCGAAATGTTGAGTCTGACCGAAGCGCCGCCGGAGGTGAGCAGCACGCAGCCGCAGGACGGGTCGGGCGGGAGCTCGATGGTGCCGACCAGCCGCAGGCCGGAGACGTCCTCGCCCGCGAGCGCCGAGGCGAGCGCCTCGGCCACGGTCTGCGCCTCGCCCACGCGGCAATTCGAAATCATCGCGGAGGGGAACCCGAATTTCTCAACGGCGGCGCACTGCGGAGGACCCTCCGTGAGCGAGACGATTTTCCAGGCGCCGCTCCCGAGCCGAACCAGGTACGCCCACGCCTCGCGACCGTCAGCCCCGAGGACGCGGAAGCGGGCGTAGCGACCTGACTCTGCGCCGCTGATTGCTCCGGCCTTAATCCAGTCCGCCGCGGCGACGCCGTCGCCGCTCGCGAGCGCCGCCGCGAGAGTTCGCTCGGCGGTCTCGGTCGAAATTGGCTCCGCCGGGGCGTCGCCGCGCCCGACGAGCCACGCGCCGCCGGCAGCGGCGGCGACGGCCAGAACAATCGCGGTCACAAAAACTACGCGCTTCACGACCGCAATTGTACCGCGCCCAAGGTTGCTACAATCCGGCTATGGAAGGAAGCCGGCCCGCGGAAGGAGCAACCCCGTACCGCGAGGCGCTCGCCCTCGCGGGAGCCGCCATCGAGCAGAAGGGCGGCGAAGAATTCGCGGCCTACGCCGAGGCGCTCAATGAAACAGCCCGCGACCTCGCCGCTCGCTACCCAGACCACGCGCTCCGAAAAATATGGCACGTCATCGCCGCGAGCACACCCGGGCCCGAGGCGACCATCGAGGAGGACTTCCCCGGCGAGGACGCGGTGCTGCCGTTCTTGCGGAAAATCGCGTAAACGGAAAATAGCTTAGCCCTGTCTGGGAGCGCCTTTTTGAAGCGCCCTGTTGTCGGTTATATTGACAAACAAAATTAGGGTTGTAATGTGTCAAAGAGCACCTCACACCACACACACGCACCATGCACAACGAACACCGTAATAACGCCTTTCTGTGGATTGGCGCCCTTATTCCCTGGGTCGCGGGCATCACCTACGCCCTCGCGCTTCCGCGCCTCTTCCCCGGAGAAAGCAACCTGAGCAGCGTCAGCGCCACCGCCGCGCTCTTCGGCCTCTTCGCCGGGGGGCCCGCGCTCCTGATGAGCTACGAGAGCTGGCTCGGCTATGCGAGCAGGCTCTTCTTCGGGCTCATCAACCTCCTGGCCGGCGTCATCCTGCTGCTCTGCGCCGAGCCGTCGGTAGCCCCCGGAAGCCGCTGGCCCCACATCATCGCCGGCGAGCTGATCATCGCCTCAACCGTCTGGAGCTTTGCCTTCGGTTGGGTCGCCAACAGGCGCGGCGACCGCCGGCTGGCGGAAGTCAGGGGTGAGGTCGCCGGGTGACGGAACAGCCAGACGCAGCACGCCGCGGATCATCTCCGCGGCTTTTCTTTTTCCCAAACGCGCTCTACCTCTTTTTGTCCGAAACGACCCGCCCGTCCTCCAGCCGCACCACGCGATCGACGGCGCGCGTGTACTCCTCCTCGTGCGTCACCATGACGATGGTCTGGCCCTCGGCGTGCAGCTTGCCGAACGTCTCGATGACGAGCGCGGCGGCGGCGGAATCGAGGTTGGCGGTCGGCTCGTCGGCGTAGAGGATCTTCGGCTCGTGGACGATGGCGCGGGCGATCGAGACGCGCTGCTGCTCGCCGCCGGAGAGCTGCGAGGGCAGGTTGCCGAGGCGGTGGCCGAGGCCCAGCCGCCCGAGCGACGCCTCGGCGCGGGCGCGGGCGGTCGCCGGCGAGAGCCCCTGCGATAGGAGCGGCAGCATCACGTTCTCCTCGGCGTTGAGCTCGGGCAGGAGCGCGTAGTCTTGGAAAACGAAGCCGAGCGCCTCGAGGCGTAGCCGGGACTTCTGGTCGTCCGTGAGGCGCGACGTCTCGCGCCCGTCGATTTCAATTTCGCCCGCGGTCGGCTCGTCCAGGAGGCCGAGCTGGTAGAGCAACGTGGACTTCCCCGCGCCCGAGCGGCCCATGATGGCCACGAACTCCCCCGTGCCCACGCACAGGTCGACGCCGCGCAGCACGACGGTTTCCACCTCGCCCTGCGTGAACTTCTTCTCGATGCCGGTCGCCTTGATCATCGCTTTTTTCTATTTACGCCCCAGGACAATGTCCAAAGTGTTCTGCCGCACGATGAGCCACGCCGGGACGATGCCCGCCACGAGCGTCGCGACCAAGAGCACGACCGCGCGGATAGCCGTGCCGGCGGCCGTCGCCACGAGGATGCCGTCCGAGAACGGGAAGTCGATCGGGTGCGCGTCGATGAGCGGGATTAGGAAGCCAAAGACGATGGCCGCGCCGATGAGAACCCCGGCGACCGAGTACGCCATCGCCTGCGAGACGTAGGCCACGATGACCGCGCGCGGGGAGACGCCGATCGCCTTCATGATGCCGATGTACTTGCGGCGCGTGACCGCGGACACGAAGACGACGATGAAGATCGTGATCGACGCGACCGCGAGGCCGATGGCGCCGATGAGGTTGCCGAGCAGGCCGAACGTCGATTGGATCTGCTCCAAGAACTCGGGAATCGACTCGCGGAAGGTGCGCACGCGGGCGAGGTCGGCGAGGCCCGCGCCGACGAGGTACGCCTTCGCCGCCTCCGGCGAAGCGCCCGGGCGCAGTCGCACCGAGACCTCGCTCACGTCGCCCGAGGTGACGCCCGACATCGAGCGCAGCTCGCGCTCGTTCATGAAGACGCGGATGGACGTGGTGTCGACCTTCGAGTCGACGATGCCGACGACGGTCATCTCGCGGGCGCCGTCGCCTGAGTCGCCGGCCGTGGGGCCGGTGAGGCTCATCTGCGATCCGCCGTCACTCACGGTGACGAGCACGCGGTCCCCCGGGTAGACGTCCTCGAGGGAGCTGAAGCCGTCGCCGAAGCCCGCCGAGTAGCGATCGAGAAGGTTCGCGCCGATGAGGATCGAGCCC
The DNA here is from genome assembly GCA_964574865.1 of uncultured Candidatus Saccharibacteria bacterium. Lineage (GTDB taxonomy): Bacteria > Patescibacteriota > Minisyncoccia > Phycocordibacterales > JAACPR01 > DATDYW01. The sequence goes on from CAZNOT010000020.1 coordinate 3,159, forward strand.
TCCTCGCCGGGACGTAGGTAGCGTCCCTCGGCGACGTAGTCCGAGAGGTGCGTCACCGCGTCCTCGGCCACGGGATCGATGCCGACGAGCGAGCTGCCGACCGTGTCGCGGTCGACCGTGGGGTCTCGGCGCTCCCGGTAGTTCGCCTCGAGCGTGCCGCCGACGATGGTGCGCGCCGAGTAGCCCGCGACGCCCGGCGTCGTGCCGACCGTCGCGACGACGCGACTCGAGTTCTCGATGCGATCCTCGCCCGGCAGCTTAGAGATAAAAATGTCGGCGGTGTACTGGTCGCGGTTCGCGGTCACCGACCCCTCGATGAGGCCGACGAGGATGCCCGAAACCGCCACCAGGTTGAGGAAGGTGAGCGTCATGACCGCGACCGTGAGGATCGCGGTCCAGCGGTTGGCGCGGCGCAGCATCCGCCAGCCGAGGAAGAGCCCGACCTTGAGCGACGAGCGGAGCCGGGCGATGCGCTCGGTCGAAGAACCTAGCCTCATAAATGGCGGCGATGGAGCCGCGTAGCCGCTGAGCCCAAGATGGCTGAATTGAGTGTGGGGGCGACCATTTGGGAGATAGGTTCAGTTAGCGGACGGGCAGGACGACGCGGTCTCCTTCGGAGAGATCGCCGGACACCTCGACGTAGCCGTCGTCGCCGCGCAGCCCGAGCGAGACCGGGATGCGCGCAGCTTCCCCGTCACGAACCACGCTCACGAAGTCTCCGTCCCCCGCCAGCTCGACGGCGGCGAGCGGCACCGCGAGCGCGTCGGCGCGCGAGGCGACCTCGACGACGACGTCGGCGGTCATGCCCGAGCGCAGCTCCGCGGGCGGCTCGTCGAGGTAGACCGTCATTTTGTAGACGGGGACGCTACCGTCCTCGGACTCGGCGCGATCGACCTCGGCGACCTTGCCCGAGAGCTCCCGACCCTCGCCGAGCGCATCGATCGTCACGCGGGCGGCCATGCCGGCGCGCACGCGGGTCGAGTCAATCTCCGGCAGGTCAGCCTCGATCTGGAACGCGCCGTCGGAGATGAGGGTGATCGCCGCCGCGCTCGCCGCCGCGATTTCACCGAGCTCGACGTCGACCGACTTCACGAGGCCGGCGAAGGGCGCGTGAATCGCGCGCGCCGCGATCTCGGCCTGCGCGCGCGCGACCTCGGCCTCGGCTCGGGCAACGCGCGCCGCGGCGATCGACGTTTCGGTGGACGAGCCAGCCAAATCTTCGCGGGCCGCCTGGAGCGCGCTGTCCCGCTCGCGTCGCGCCGCCTCGTACGCGGCGAGGTTGCCGGGGTACTCCGCGCTCGAACGGTTCGGAATCTCGAGCGTCCAGTCGGTGTCGCGGTAGGTTTCAACGTCGTCGACCGTCAGGTAGAGGCCGTGCGTGCCGAAGGCAACCGCGCGGTCGGGCGAGCGGACCTCGACCGCGGGCAACCCCTCCTCGAGGCCGAACACCTTGAACGCGAGATCGCCGTCAGGCGATCGGTACAGACGCAGCTTGTAGGTTCCTTCGGGCCCGTCGTACCGGCCGGAAACCGCCGGCGGGTCGAGCGTCTCGTCGTCGTCGACCGAGTGGAACTCGAGACCCTCGGACAGGAGCGTGCGGTAGGCGTTCTCGACGAGAGTGTCCTGCTCAGCCTCGACCGATTCGAGGCTCTCGACGGTGTTGCCCGCCTCGGCGCGCGCGATCGCGAGTGACGCTTGGGCGTCCTTGAGGTCCGCGTAGAGCGCGGAGGAATCCAGGGCCGCGAGGAGCTGCCCCCTCGCGACGCGCGCGCCCTCCTTCGCCGGCAGGGACGCCACGCGGCCGCCCTGCTCGAAGCCGAGTTCGGCGGAGGAGACCGGCACGACCGATCCGGTGACGTCGACGGCGGCGGCGACCGTGCGCCGCTCGACGGCGGCCGTCTCACCGACGCTGTCGCCGCCTAAGAAGGCGTAGGCGACGACCGCGGCCGCGGCGGCGATCGCGTAGGTGGCCCAGTGCCTCGCGGCCCGCGCGGCAAAATTTTTTGTCGGCATTACGCACCGAATCGTAGCGCGGCGGCGGTGGAAAAGCCACCCCGAGAGACGCGGAGCGGTGGTACGATTAAAAAACCTATGCGCACACCCAAAAAACTTGCCCTCGTTCTCGCCGGAACGCTCGCGCTCGCCGCCAGTTCCGCGAGCGCGCACGTCACCTACCTGCTCTCCGGGAGGGCCTTCGACGCCCGCAGCGGGCAGAACTGGAAGTACCTCTTCTCGGGGCTCGACGACCGGGCGACGTGGGTCGCCGCGCTCGTGACCGTCGTCGCGGCCGCCGCCGGCTACGCGCTCTACAGCTACTTCCCCCGCGTGCGCGCTTTCTTCTCGCACGTGGCCTCCAAGGCTGACTCCTACGTGCCGTTCGCGCCGTGGATGCTGCGGCTCTCACTCGGCGTAGCGCTCATCGGTTCCGGCGCGCAAGAATTCCTCGTCTCGCCGATCCTGAAAGGGTACGCCGGGCTCGCCGACGTGCAGGTGCTCCTCGGCTTCCTCCTGATGGCGGGCTTGCTCGTGGTCCCCGCCTCGTTCGGCGCGCTCGCGGTCTACCTCCTCGCGCTCGGCGAGAGCTGGACCATCGTCGGCAGCTTCGAGTTCGCGGCGATTGCGCTCGCGCTCATCGTGCTCGACAACGAGCGGCCCGGCCTCGACGACATGCTGGGCGTGCCGAAGATGTCGCCGTTCCGGTCGCTCTCGCGCTGGACCCCTGTGCTGCTGCGCGTCGGCATTGGCCTCGCCATGGCCTCGATGGCGTTCTACGAGAAGCTGCTGAACCCGCTCGCGGGCGACGCCATCGTCCGCCAGTACGGCCTCGTCGAGGTCATTCCCGTCGCGCCCGCGATGTGGGTGCTCGGCGCGGGCACAATCGAGCTGATCCTCGGAATTCTCCATGTCATTGGCTGGAAGACGCGCCCCGTCGTCGGACTTACGTTCGTCGTGCTCTCGCTCTCGTTCTTCTACTTCAAGGAGGACGTCGCCTCGCACGTCACGCTCTTCGGCGCTCTCTCCGCCCTCTTCATCCTGAAGGCGGGGCCGTGGTCTCTGGACGCGCGCGAAGAGAGGCTCGCCGCGAAGGCGTAGAGCTCACGCCCCCCACAGAGAAACGCGGCACCTTCCGGTGCCGCGCTTTTCCCCTCCCCAGACTACCGCTTCGGCCGCAGCAGGTAACCAATGCCGACGCCGACCGAGAGGCCCCCGATGACATCTCCAAGATCGTGCACGCCGAGGTAGAAGCGCGAGGCGGCGAGGAGGAGCGCGCCGAGAATTAAGGCTGTCGCGAGGAGCGGGCGTCGAGAGGCGGCGACGCGCGGCGCGAGCGCGAACCACAGCGCTACAGTCGCGGCCACGCCGACCGCGGAATGCCCGGACGGCCAGCCGCTCCCCCACGCGTCGATCGCGCCGCCCGCGGGTCGCGGGTCGCCGACCACGAACTTGAGCCCGCGCGCGGCGAGCCACGCGAGGACGACCGCCGCGACGAGCCGCAGCGCGCCGCGGACCGACCCGCTGTGCGCGAGGTGGAACGCGACGAGCAGGAGCACCGCACCCAAGACGAGCGGGTGGGTCACGTCGGCGACAATTTGCTGGCCAGTGGTCACGCGCCGATTGTAGCAGCCGACCCGGGCAAGATTGCCCCGTTTTCCCCGCCCCTCCGCGAAGCGAAAGGTAAGAACTAACAGGTAACAAGTTCCGAGGTTCAGAGGCCCAAACTTGTTACCTTTTCCTTATTACTTCACTCCTACCGCCATCCCTTCTCCTCCTCCATCCCCGTCACCGCATCCTCGTCCAGGCCGAAATGGTGCGCCACCTCGTGCCAGATCGTCTCGCGGATGACTCGACGAATTTCTTTCTCCCCGCCGCCCGCCTCGTCGGCTTCGTCGAGAATCGGCAGGCGGAAGAGCGTCACCGTATCGGGCAGCTCGCCCGAAACGCCGTAGTCGCTCCCCCGCTCCGAGAGCGGCACTCCGCGGTAGAGGCCGAGCAGCGTGTCGCCGTCGGGAATCCCCATCTCGTCGAGCAGGTCGTCGTCGGGCTCATCCTCGACCAGAACCGCGCAGTTCTTCACGAGCGGCAGGAAGCGCGCGGGCACAGCGCGCGGGTACTCTTCAGCGACAACCTCTCTGAACCGCGCATCGTTCACGGCCCGAGCGTACACGAGCGAAAGGAAAAAGGAAAAGCCGCCCAGGTTTCCGGGCGGCGGCGCGGTCACGGCGGCGCGACGCCGAGCCGCGAGCGAAGATCGGTGAACATCCTCTCGAGCTCGGCGGTATCGCCGGCCGCCGCGGCAGTTTCGATTGAGCGGAGCGATTTCGCCGCGACTCTAGCCACGAAGGATCGGTCGCCGTGCGCCTCGATTTGGAGCCACGCGAATATTTCCGGGCTGCCGGAACCGAGGAACCGGCGGACCGCGCGCAGCAGGTCGGCCGCCACCGGCGGCGCGAGACGCTCGAACGACTCGAGCGTCTCGCCTGTCGCGGCGAGCGAGGCCGCGAACGCGAGGAGCGCGGCGTGCGCGCCCGGCTGGAGCGGGATGTCGAAGCGGTCGTGCTCGACCGCGTTCATCCAGAACCGGCGGCCGCCGATTGCGCCGAGGAACCGCTCGTACCAGTCCCGGTACGGGCCAGAGGATTCGACCAGATCTTCGACGAGGACGATCGCGGCGCCACCGATCGAAAGCCCGTCACCGGGCGGCGCGCACATCGGGTGGATGAGCGCGACGCTCTGCGTCGGGTTCGACTGAACGGCGGCGACGGCAACGGCAGTCTTGAGCGACGTGACATCGACGATGAGGCCGTCCTTCGGCATCGAGGACGCGAGCTTCCGCACAATTTCTGGCGCGACGCGCGGCGGAACGGACACGAGGCACACCTCGGACTCGGCCGCGAGGGGAGCGAGCTTCGCCGCGTTACCGCGATCGCAGACCGAAACCTCGTCACCGAGCGATTGGCAGACGCGGACGAGCCACCGGCCCATCTGGCCTTCGCCTCCTACCACCAGCACGTTTCGGGGAGCGCTCACCGGTCACCTCCTTTCGCCGAAGCGGCGCGCGCGGGCAAGCCCGCGGCAAAATCCTTGGCGACCTGGTGGGCGTTGGTGCCGGCCGGACCGAGGCAGTAGACGATTATTTGGTTATCCATTGGTTTGTTCTATTGGTTCGTTTGTTTTTTCGTTCTGAAAGACGAATCCGCGCCACCCTAGGGTGGCGCGGATTCAGAGTCAAATTGCGAAAAATCTACTTGATGTCCGTACGCTTCGCCTTCGCGCGGTCCGTGTCGGTGAGGTAGCGCTTGCGAAGGCGAATCTCGGCGGGCGTGACCTCGAGGAGCTCGTCCTCGGTCATCGTCTCGAGGCCGCGCTCGATGGTCATCTCGAGGGCCGGGAAGAGCACGAGCGCCTCGTCGTTGCCGGACGAGCGGACGTTCGACATAGCTTTACCCTTGGTCGGGTTCACGCTCATCTCGTCGCCCTTCGCGGTGTTGCCGATCACCTGGCCCTCGTACACCTCGGTCGCCGGGGTGATGTAGAGCACGCCGCGGTCCTGCAGGTTCCAGAGCGAGTAGCCGAGCGCCTTGCCGGTCGCCATCGAGATCATCGAGCCGGTCGGCTTCCTCTCGATCGGGCCCGCGTACGGCTGGAAGCCGACGACGCGGCTCGCCATGATGCCGTCGCCGCGCGTGTCGACGACGAAGACGCCGCGGTAGCCGAGGAGTCCGCGGGTCGGGCCCTCGAAGATCATGCGCACCTGGTTCTCGTGCACCTTCATGTCCTTCATCATCGCCTTGCGGATGCCCAGCTTCTCGATGACGACGCCCTGGTACTCGGCCGGCACATCGATGGTGACCTCCTCGAACGGCTCCATCTTCTGGCCGTCGATCTCCTTGATGATGACCTGCGGCTGCGACACGGCCAGCTCGTAGCCCTCGCGGCGCATGTTCTCGAGGAGCACGGCGACGTGGAGCTCGCCGCGGCCGTAGACCTTGAAGCGATCGGTCTCGGAGAGGTCGACCTTGAGTCCGACGTTGATCTCGAGCTCCTTCTCGAGGCGCGCGCGGATCTGGCGCGAGTTCACGAGCTTGCCCGAGCGGCCCACGAACGGCGAGGTGTTCACGAGGAAGTCGAGCGTGATGGTCGGCTCGTCGACGTGGATGGACGGGAGCGGCTCGGCGTCGGGGTTCGCGCAGAGCGTGTCGCCGATGTAGATGTCCGGGAAGCCGGCCACGAGGCCGATGTCGCCGGCGGTGATCTCCGGTACCTCCTCGCGCGCGGTGCCCTTGAAGGTGAAGAGCTTGGTGACCTTGCCGGTGCGGGTCGCGCCCTCGTGCGACTTCACGGTGAGCGTGTCGCCCACCTTAATCGTGCCGTCGTACACGCGGCAGACGGCCAGGCGACCCATGAAGTTGTCGTAGCCGAGGTTGAACGGCTGGGCGCGCAGCGGCAGCGAGCTGTCCCCGGTCGCGACCGGCACCTTCTCGAGCACGACGTCGAGCAGCGGGTCGACGGACTCGCGCGGATCGTCGAGCTTGCGCATGGCGACAGCGTCCTTGCCGATCGCGTATACGGTCGTGAAGTCCATCTGCTCGGAGGTCGCGCCGAGCTCCATGAAGAGCTCGAGCACCTCCTCCTCGGCCTTCGCGGGGTTCGCGGCCGGCTTGTCGATTTTGTTGATCACGACGATCGGCTTGTGGCCGAGCTCGAGCGACTTCTTGAGCACGAAGCGCGTCTGCGGCATCGGGCCCTCCTGGGCGTCGACGATGAGGAGCACGCAGTCGATGGAGCGCAGCACGCGCTCGACCTCGGAGCCGAAGTCGGCGTGCCCCGGCGTGTCGATGATGTTGATCTTGGTGCCCTTGTAGAAGGTCCCCGTGTTCTTCGCGTAGATCGTGATGCCGCGCTCCTGCTCGATGGCGTTGGCGTCCATGGACATGCCCGCCTCGAACATGCCGGTGCGGCGCATGATGGCGTCCGTGAGGGTCGTCTTGCCGTGGTCGACGTGGGCGATGATGGCGATGTTGCGGGTTTCCAT
>CAZNOT010000021.1:0-10080 GCA_964574865.1 uncultured Candidatus Saccharibacteria bacterium
AGCCGCCCGTCCACGCAGGCGATGCTGCTCCGCTCGCTCGAAATCCTCCTGAAGCTCCTCCACCCGTTCGCGCCGTTCGTGACCGAGGAAATCTGGCGCGACCACCCGGCGCGGAAGGGGCTCTTGATGGGCGAGCGCTGGCCAACGCGAAGTAACAAGTAAGAAGTTCGGGCCGGATCTCGGGACTTTTTACTTGCTAGTTTTTACTTGTTACTTCGCTGGTAGAATTGCCCCAACATGGCCGGGCTAATAGACTCCATCACCGACCCCGCGCGCGCGGTCGAGCTCGCCGCGGCGATTTGGCCGGCGGTTCTCGGCGGGCTCCTACCGGCGCTCGTGTGGCTCACCTTCTGGATGCGCGAGGACGACGCCCACCCCGAGCCGCGCCGCGCCGTCGTCACAACGTTTCTGCTCGGCGCGGCCGCGATTCCGGGCACAATGGTGATTCAGCTCGTCGTGTCGAAGCTGTTCCTCGGCGGCGTCGATATTCACGCCGCAGCCGAGTGGGCGCCGGTCGCCGCGGTCGTCACGCTCGCAATCTGGGTGCTCGTCGAAGAGATCGTGAAGCTCGTCGCGGCCTACTCGGGCGGCCTATCGCGGCGCGCGGCCGACGAGCCCATCGACGCGGCCGTCTACCTCATCGCCGCTGCGCTCGGCTTCTCGGCAGCCGAGAACTTCTTCTACGTCTTCAACGAGCTGTTCTTCCACGGAGGGCAAGTGGCGGCGGCGATTATGACCGGCTCGACGCGCGCGGTCGGCGCGACGACGCTCCACGTGGCCGTGGCGGCGGTGCTCGGCGTCTTCGGCGGTTACGCGCACTTCGCGACGCCGAAGACGCACCGGCTGCTCTGGGTCGCCGGCGTCACGCTCGTCTCCCTCTTGCACCTAGCCTTCAACGCGCTCATAATCTTCGGCGGCAGCCAGTCCGCGAACGCCGCCGCTTTCGCCCTCGCCTGGAGCGCGTCCCTCGCCGCGATCGTCGCGCTCGAGAAGCTCAAGGCGATGCGCGTCGAGTCGTCCGCGCCCGCACCAACTGACGCTAACTAACGTGGCCAAAAAACGATCCTTCTTCGAAAGACTAACCGGCGCCGTCAGGCTCGACGACGAAGACGATTTCGACGTCCCCGCCGGCGAGTACGCCCCGGCCGTCGCCCACTACGAGGACGAGGCCACGCGCCGCGCGAGCCCGCGGCACACCCACGCCATCGACCCGCGCGGCGCGCGCGGCCACCTCGCGGCGCCGGAGGACCTCGAGGGCGAGCTCGGCGTCGACTTGATCGACACCCCCGACTCGGTCATCGTGCGCGCCATGGTCGCCGGCGTGCGCCCCTCTAACCTAGATATTCAAATCAGCCGACAGTCGGTCACCATCCGCGGATCGCGCGAGGAGGAGAGCTTCTCGTCGTCCGAGGACCACGTCGTCCGCGAGCTCTACTGGGGCGTTTTTTCGCGCACCGTCGATCTGCCGGCGGAAGTCGACATCGAGTCTGCGGTCGCAAAGGAGAAGAACGGGCTACTGACGATCGTGATGCCGAAGGTGGATAAGGAGCGGAGGGCGAAATTGTCGGTGAAGCCTGAGTAAGTAGAAAAAGATTAGGGGGGTTCCGCCTACGGCGGTGAGTCGGTGTCTCCTTGATTGCCGGCACAGACAGAAAGACTCGGCGCCCCGCGAGGGGCGCCGAGTCTTTCTGTCTGTGCCGGGGACCAGATTTGAACAGGTGACCCACCGCTTACAAGGCGGTTGCTCTACCAACTGAGCTACCCCGGCAATGTTCGGATCCTACCTCTTCGCGTCGGTCGTGGTTCCACCCGTGAAGCTGCCCAGGAAGTCGTCCCAAGCGTCCCTCCAGCTGTCCGCGAAGCTCTGCTTGAAGTTTGTGACAACCCCAGCGCCCTCCTGAATCTTCTGCGCGGTCGCGGTGATCGCCTCAAGGTACGGCTTGAGCCAAACGAAGGCGCCGAGCGCGAGGCCTGCGTACACCAGCCACTTGAGGACTGAACCGTACGTAGCGTAGCGCATCCGCCGGTCGATGCGCCGGATCATTTTGCCCTGCGCATCGAGCTCTTCCTGAATGTGGTAGAGGCTGGGCGCCTCTTCGTGCTGGCTCACAGACGAGAGGTTACCACGAGGCCGCGGGGCGGAAAAGGCCGCTCGCCTGACGCGCTCGAGCGCCGGCTGCCGGACGAGCGCCGCCTACGTGAGATCAGAAAAGTAGACTGCTCCGAGCGGGCCGTCCGCGGCGAGCCGGGTAGATCTGTGGCCGCGATGAGCGTCGCAGCCAAGCCGGACGCTGTGGTAACCTCTCCCCCGCCGCCCCTGTAGTTCAATGGATAGAACGGCTCACTCCTAACGAGCAAATCCACGTTCGATTCGTGGTGGGGGCACATTTCACAGCCGCGGCGTACGCCGCGGCTGTGAAATGTGCCGGCCGCAGCGCAGCCGAGTCGGCGAGGCTCGGCGAGTGTCCGAAGCGAGCCGGCGCGAGGCGGGGTCGCGAGGCCCGAGCGCGACGGCGCGAGGGAACTCGTGACCACAAAAAGCGGCGGCGCCCAGAGGGCGCCGCTCTATTTTTCTGACCCGAGAGGTCGGCTACGCCGTGGCCGCGCCGAGGCCCAAGAGCTCGGTGAGCTTCTCCTCGTCGAAGCCGACGACGATGTCGCCCTCGATATCGATGACGGGCACGCCCATCTGGCCAGACTTCTCGATCATTTCCTCGCGCATTGCCTGGTCCTGGGAAACGTCGTGGTTGGTAAACTCGACGTTATGCTTGGCGAAGAACTCCTTCGTCATGTTGCAGTACTGGCAGGACGGGGTCGAGTAGATGGAAACCTTCTTCATTTTGGTGTGGGAGACCGGTTAAATTTAGCAGTAGCCGAACAATTTTACCCGGGCGGAAGGCGCTAGTCGAGCAAGCCCCAGAGGTTGCGGTAGGAGGACCGGGCCGGCAGGGCCGCCGCGGCGGCCGCCTCCTGCCGCGGAACGATCACGACGACCTCCTCGCCCGGCGCGGCGACGTTCAGGCTCGCCCGGAGGCGCTTCTCGATGCCCGCGGGGGTCGCCAGGGCGGCCGCGTCCCCCTCCACCGCGCCGAGGCTCTCCTCGAGCTCCGCGAGCTCGCCCTCGACCTTCTCGCGAGCCGATGCGGCCTCCCGGTAGCTCTGGTACATGCCCCAGCTAGCCCGGCCGACGAGGAACGCGAGGCCGAGGAGCGCCAGCGTGAGCAGGCGCGAACCTAGGGCGCGCCTGAGGCGGCGGCGGCTCTCGAAATCGGCTCTGGCGTCTCGCATGGTGAGTGGTCTGGTAGGCCCGGAACCTCGACAAAGCTGCCCGGATGGCTAGAATCCTACCACCATGCTTTTCACCAAACGCGGCCAGTCCATCCTTGTCCCGATTTTCAAGATTGTCGCGGCGGTGACGATTTTGGGCATGCTGGGACTGACGGCAGTGGGGCTGTTCTAGGTCTCCGATCTGCCAGGGCAGAGGCCGCGCCCTCCGGGCGCGGCCTTTTGACATAGCGCAAAAATAGTTTTAAGTTCAAACAGAACCTCAACCCTACAACCGAACAATACATGAACGAAAGCCCCACCATCGCGGCGCCCGACGCGGCGCCAATCCTGCTCAAGAAAATCGGCAGCGCCATCTTCGCCGCCATCGACAGCGCCACATTCACGGCGATTAGCTTCAGCGTCGCGGCGCTGACTTACCTCATCTTCCTAGGCTTCGGCAACGGGGCGCACGGGCAGTGGCCCGACGGAGCCTTCATCGTCTTCGCGTGGCTCTGCATCACTCTCCCGTGGATCATGGCTCTGGATGCGCGCAAATACCGCTACCGATCGATCTGCGAGCGCTTCGAGAACGAGCGCCTGCACCGTGCCGCGCTCTGGTGGTCGGGGGTAAAGGGAAGCCGCCGCGGGCACCTAGCCTGCTGGCCGCTGCTCCTCGCGCTCTTCTGGTCTTCGACCGAAATGCAGTACTCGGCGCCCGGGGCGGACGGAATAACAAGCGGGTGCGGCGAGTACCTCCTCCGCGTCAACGGCGTCGTGCTGTCGAAAGAAAACTCGTCCGCCCGCGCCCTGCCGTGGCACCTCGAGTGGGTGCCGGTCCAGACGAACCTCGCCGCATCGACGAGGGCAACATCGTTGGACGGGATCAAGTTCGGCGCGACCGTGACGGCTGACCTAGCGCTCGGCGATGATTCCCGCCTGTGGCCGTGGCAGAACGACGGTCTTAGCGACAAGTACCCGAAGGCTGCGAGAGCGCTCCAGAAAGCCGCCGAATCTGCGGTCGCCAAGATGGAGTCCCGCTCGATTAACCAGGGCACGTTCGCGCTCGCGATCGACACGGCGCTCGCCCTCGATTTGCGGGAAGCTGGCCTGCGCCCGAACGGCAAGATCTCCGTGAGCCTCGAGCCGTACTTCGACGGCAGCGAGACTAAGCTCGGGGCCGAGAAAAAGTGACCCAAACCGTCCGGCCGGTTCGCGCGAGCGAACCGGCCTTTTCCTATCTCTACTTCTGCCTTCCGCCCTCTGCCCTCAGCCTTCGTCCGCCCCCTTAACCCCTCTCCCCTTTCACCATCTTCAAAAACACGTCGTGCGGAATATTGACCGTCCCCTTCCCCCGCTCGAGCATCTTCTTCTTGCCCTTCTTCTGCTTCTCGAGGAGCTTCATCTTGCGGGTGATGTCGCCGCCGTAGAGGTAGCCGGTAACGTCCTTGCGCATGGCAGCCAAGGTCTCGGACGCGATAATTCGCCCATCCACCTTCGCCTGAATCTTGCAGGTGAACAGCTGCTTCGGGAGCACGCCGTGGAGGCGCTGCACAGCCTTCTCGGCCTCAGCCTGCGCGCGGCGGGTGGCGACGACACGGGTGAAGGCCTCGACCGGCTCATCGGCGACGAGGATGTCCATGCGCGTCACATCGGCCTCGCGGAGACCTTCGATGTCGTACGAGAGCGAGGCGTAGCCGGAGGTCGCAGATTTCAGTTCGTCGAAAAAGTTGCGCATGAGCTCGCGCAGCGGCATCGCCACCGTGAGCGACACGCGCCCGTCGGCCCAGGTGTCCACCTCGCCGAGCTCCGCCTCGTGGTCGTGGAGCAGGTTCACCACCGCGCCCGTCATGTCGGCCGGCGCCAGAACCTGCGCCTTCACCCACGGCTCCTGGCACGACTCGTAGTTGCCGTGCTCGGGGAAGAGCGTCGCCGAGTACACGATCTTCGTCTCGCCGTTCTTCAGCTTCACGTGGTACGTGATCGAGGGCGTCGCCACCACGAGCTTGAGGTTGAACTCGCGCTTCAGGCGCTCGGTGATGATCTCGAGGTGCAGGAGCCCGAGGCAGCCCAGGCGGAAACCGCGGCCGAGGGTGCCCGAGGTCTCTTCTTCGAACGCGAGCGACGAATCAGAGAGGCGCAAGCGGCCGAGGGCCATTTTCAAATCGTCGAAGAGGTCGGCGTCCTCGGGGTACACCGACGCCCACACGACCGGCTTCGGGCTGAAGTAGCCCTCGAGCGCCGGCAGGGGCTTTCTCTCGAGCGTCACGGTGTCGCCGACGGACGCCACGCCGGACTCCTTCACGCCGGTGACGATGTAGCCGGTCTCGCCCGCTTTGAGCTCGTCGACGGGCACCTCGTCCGGGCGGAACACGCCGACCTCGAGCGCGAAGAAGTCGCGACCGGAAACGGAAAAGTGCAGCTTCTCGCCCTTCCGCACCGAGCCGTCCATGATGCGCACGTAGACGATGACGCCCTTGTGGTTGCTGTACTGGAAATCGAAGATGAGCGCGCGGAGCGAGCCGGAGTTCGGAATTTCTTCAACGGGAGCCGGCACGCGCTCGATGAGGCGGCCGAGGAGCTCGGCGACGCCCGCGCCCGTCTTGCCGGAAGTTTCCATAACCTCGGACACGTCGCAGCCGAGCAGCTTCGCCACCTCGAGCTTCACCTCGTCCGGCCGCGCGATCGGCGAATCGCACTTGGAGACCGCGCCGAGAATCACGAGGCCGGCGTCGCGCGCGGCGCGCAGCGTGGTGAGCGTCTGCGCCTGCACGCCCTGCGTCGCGTCGACGAGGAGCACCGCGCCCTCCACCGCCTTCAGCGCCCGCGACACCTCGTACGAGAAGTCGATGTGCCCCGGCGTGTCGATCAGGTTGAGCTGGTAGCGGCTACCTTTGTAGTCGTAGTCCATGCGGACCGGGCGCATCTTGATCGTGATGCCCTTCTCGCGCTCGAGCTCCATCGAGTCGAGGACCTGCGCGACCATCTTCCGGCGCTCGACGGTGCCGGTGATCTCGAGCATGCGGTCCGCCAGCGTCGACTTGCCGTGGTCGATGTGGGCGATGATGCTGAAGTTCCTGATCCTGTCCATTGCGGGCCGATACTAGCCCGCCGGGGCCGCTAAATCCAGGATCCCGGCCTAGAGAGCGGTGAACCTGCCGTCTCGGTAGAGCGCGGCGAGAAACTGTTCGGCCGAGAGCGTCTCGCCACCGTAGCTAATGCCGCCCGCCAGGACGGTCGAGACCGAGTTCCAGGCAGCCGCTTCCTCCTTTGTTCCAAAGTTGGGGTAATCGGGCCACAGCACCTTCACGCACGAAGCGGCTGGGCGGCTGTCTTCGTCGTCGAACCACACCCCGCTAGCGCCGACGGGAGCAGCGTACGCTTCGGCCGAGAGCGCCAAGGCCGCCGGATCGACGAAGTGGTAGCCGAGCGGATTCTCGTGCCTCGCGCCGACGCGGAGGTACGTATCCTCCGGCGAACCGCCCAAACTCGCCCCGTAAATTTCGCACGGGTAGGCACCCTCCCCTCTCTCGAGCGCGCCTCGCGCGGCCTCGACCGACGAGAGGAACTCCGCGCGAACCTCCTGGTCCGTCTTGCTGAAACGGCCCGATTCTGGCATTACCCCGTACTCCGAGCGCGGCTCCCGGAGAGCCTGCTGAAAGTCTGTGGCGAGGTACTCGGGGAACGGAACCTCGGTGCCGTCCGCGTCGAACACCGAAGCGACGACAACGTTCGAAACGTTGGCGTCCACCCCGGCGAAGGGGGACTGATTTTCAGGAAGGAAACATCGGGCGCGTAGCTCGGGGTAGTAGCTAAGCACGAGATGGCCGCCACCGGACACAGAGTCCCGATTGATATTTTTAGATTGAACAATTGCCGGAACATCAACGAGACCATCTGCCTCTGGGTGGTGCACGTGGGACGGCAGCGTCGAATCACGGTCCGCCCGATTCTTTTCGAGGGTGACGCCGAACGAGAGAAGCGGCTCACGGTTCTCGGAAAAAACTTCGTCGTCGATGTTCCCCTCTCCGTCGACGAGCCTCGGCCCGACCTGCACGCGGGCGTCCTCCACCCAGCACTCCTCGAGCGCGAAAGAAGACGGGTCGGCTTCGTAGCGGGCGAGTTCGGCCATTGCGGCCACGTGCCGTTCCCGGTCCGCCGAATCGCGCGCGCGGACCCGCTGCCAATAGTCGAGGCCGACCGCGCCATACACGCCGGCGAGAAGGGCTGCCCAAGCCACCGCAACCCAAAATTTAACGCGCCCAGAGATCCAAGGCCTGAGCGTGTCCCAGGCCAAAAAGATAATCGTTAGCCCGGCCAGACCCGGGGCGAGCATGCCGATAGCTCCCGTAACCTCGCAGACCGAGGTGACTGACCGGGTGCCCATGCCGCAGAACACAGCAGGAAAGAGGGCCGCCGCCGAGCCCGCGGCGACGAAGCCGACCAGAAGGTTTGCGCCCAAACGTTTCGGCCAAGAGGCGGAAACTGCCGCGGGCTGCGCCCCGGCTGGTGTCGTCACCTCTGGCGCCAGCGGCGACGTCGACGACTCCGCTGCCGCGCGCGCCGTCGCGCCAATTCGGGAGGCCACAAGAAACCCGACGGGGCCGGCGACGGCGGCGAGGATCGCCGCGATTCCGTGGTCGAAAAAATCCGCGAGGCTCCCCAGGTTAACCAGGACGATGAAAGCCGCGTAGAGCATCGCCGAAGGTAGCGGGCTGAACGGGCGACAGAGGAGCCGAGCGGCGAGGGCGCCAAGAACGCCGCCCGCCACGGCGTGAGCTCCGGCGACGAGCGCGGCGGCGCGCTGGTACCCGAGCACCCCAATGACGGCGTCGAGCGAGGACGCTACGCCCGAGCTTCCCGACACGGAAACAGCAAACGAAAGACCTACGTAGAAAATTGCAGAGAGTAGCGCGGCTGCAGCGTTTTTCATGCCCTCAATTGTACACGACCTCCGGCGACAAAATTTTCTGATTCCAGAGGAAAACGCCTACGCTCCCGGCGCCTGGTCCGGCGTCGTGTCCGGCGCGATAGCCGGCGCCTTCCACACGCGGCGGCGGAGCTCGGCGAGGGCGACGGGGAGCTCGGGATTGCCCATGGCGCGGAGCGCGAAGACCCACGCGGCGAGGCCGACGGCGCCCGCGAGGAGGCCGTGCGCGAAGACCGCCACGGCGTAGCGGTCGCTGAAGAGGCCGTCGGTGAGGCCGAGCGCGATGTAGGCCGCAACGCCGGCCCAGCCGGACGCAATGAGCCCCTGAACCGAGGCACGGCCGAGGCCGCCGCCGCGGAGCGACGTCCCCCGCGCCACGAGGGCCAGCAGGATGCCGGCCGCGACGAACGCGCCGACGGTAGCCGCGATGCCGAGCGATACCACCTCGGCGCCGGCGACGCCCGAGAGGCGGAAGGCGGCGGCGAGCTTCGAGAGGACGGCGGGGTGCGAGGCGAGGTAGCCCGGCAGCGTGAGGCCGAGGCCCGCCGTCACAACCGCGCCGATGAGGTTCGCGGCGAACGGGCGCCAGGTGTTCCCGGCCGCGTAGCTCGCGCGCGCGAAGAGGAGGATCAGACCCTGCGCGACGCACGCGAGGACGAGGACGGCGAGCACGGCGGCCACGAGGCGCGTCTCGTCCCAGCCGAAGTGGCCCGCGCCGAGCACGACGCGCACGATCTGCGCGCGCAGCACCACGAAGAGCGCGATGACCGGGAGCGACCAGAAGACGATCTGCCGCGCGGCTTCGGCGAGCGCGCGGCCGAAGGCCGCGCGCTTCCGCTCGGCGGCGAGGCTCGCGAGGATCGGGAACGCGGCCATCGAGTACGATGTGCCGATGAGCGCGAGCGGCACAGACTGGAGGTTAGACGCGAGCTGGAAAACGGAAATCGAGCCGGTGGCCATACGCGAAGCCATCGCCACGAGCACCAAGGTCGCGAGCTGGCCCATCGCGAGCGCGGCCGAGCGCGGCAACGACTCGAGAACGAGCGCGCGCGCTTCGCGCCACGGGATCGGGGCGGGGCGGAAGCCGCCGTCGGCGCGGGCGGCAGCCGGGAGCGTCACGAGCGCGTGGAGGGCGGCGCCGACAATCACCCCGGCGATGACGCCCTCGACGCCGAACGTCGGGTAGAGGAAACCTACGCCGACGACAAAGCCCAGGTTGTAGACGACGGGCGAGAGCGCGTAGAGCGCCACCCTGCGGTACGCCTGCGCCACGCTGCCCCAGATCTGCGAGAAGCCGAGGAGAATCGGCGAGAGCAGGAGCACGCGCGTGAACGTGACGAGATCGGCTCCCTGGCCCGCCTCGGCGAGGCCCGGCGCGAGCCAGGCCGAGAGCTCCGGCGTGAAAGCGAACGCGAGGCCCGCGACGGCAACCGAGATGAGCGCGAAGAAGGACGCCGCGCCGTCGAGGAACCGCCGCAGCTCAGGTCGGTCCTCGAGACGCTCGACGACGCGCGGCATGAGCACCGCCGAGGAGACGAGCGACGTCGTGAGCACGAACACGAGATCGGGCAGGCGGAACGCGGCGTAGAACGTGTCGAGGTGCGCCGAGGGGCCGATGACGCCGGCAACTAGGCGGTCGCGCGCGAGCGCCACGAGCTGCGAGAGGAAAGTGAACGCGGCGAGCGCGTAGGCGGCCTCGTGGAGACCATTAATTTCGCGGCCGAGCAGGGCGAAAACTTTTCTCACCATCGGGTTGCCATGAATCTATCACGCGCGCCCGTTTCCACAGGCGTAGCCAGAACCCGCCTCGCGGCGGGTTCTGACGTCTCGACGGTCGTACCTGTAAGCCGAATTCTGTTTCGGCGGGTCGCCCCGCTCTAGCAGCC
>CAZNOT010000022.1:0-5212 GCA_964574865.1 uncultured Candidatus Saccharibacteria bacterium
GAGGTGCAGGTGCGGGGAGAGGTCGAGATCGAGCTCCTGCCAGCCGACGGCGAGCACGTTCCTCTGGTGGCAGATCTCCGCGTACCGGTTCGCCTCGCCGAGGCGCACGACCCAGTAATTTCTCTGGTTGGTATTCATAAATGAGAGACTACTACCAAAGAGTTGGCAAAGGAAAACCCGGAGGCCGCGCGGGCCTCCGGGTCATCCGATAAAAAGTGCTTAGGGCGGAGGGTGAGGGATTCGAACCCTCGGTGGAGTTTCCCCCACACCACCTTTCCAAGGTGGCGCACTAGACCGCTATGCGAACCCTCCGTGCGGGGGAGAGACTAACCTAAAAGGGGGCGCTTTTCTAGGCTCGGCGACCGGAGAGCGCCGCGACCCTCTCCTCCACCGTTGGGTGCGTCATGAACAGCTTGGCGAGGAAGCCGGGCTTCTCCTCCCCCTCCTCGCGCTCGCGGTCGGCCCCGAACGGGTTCTCGATGAACATGTGCGCGGTCGCGGCGCCCGCGGTCTTGAGCGGGCGGCCCTGCTTAGAAATTTTCACGAGCGCGCTCGCGAGGCCGTGCGGCGTGCCGGCAATCTCGGCGCCGGTCACGTCGGCCAAAAACTCGCGCTTGCGCGAGATGGCGAGCTGGACCAGGAGCGCGCCGATCGGCGCGAGGAACGAGAGCGCGATGCCGACGATCATCAGCGGCCCGCGGTTCTCGCGGTCGCCGCCGCCCCACAGCAGGTGCCGCCCCGCGAAGTCCGCGAGAATCGAGAACGCGCCCGCGAGCACGACGACGACCGTCTGGAGCAGAATGTCGCGGTTGCGGACGTGCGCCAGCTCGTGGGCGATGACGCCGCGCAGCTCGGCCTCGTCGAGGTTCGCGAGCAGGCCCTCCGTCGCGGCGACGGCGGCGTTCTTCGCGTTGCGGCCCGTGGCGAAGGCGTTCAGTGATGCGTCCGGAATGACGTAGAGCGCCGGCACCGGCAGCCCCGCGCGCGCCGATAGGTCGCGCGCCGCCGAGAAGAGCGCCGCGTGCCGCGACGGGTCCGCCGGCTTCGCCCGGTGCGACGCGAGCGCAATCTTCGCCGAGAAGAAGTAGCTCGCGATGTTCATGCCGACCGAAATCAGAATGAAGCCGTACAGGAACGCCGAGTTCCCCGTGTACTGGGTCAGGAAGTACCCCACGGCGATAACCGCGACCAAAAAACCGGTCATCAAAAACCAGGTCTTACGGGTGTTCTCTTCCTGGAGCGCGCGGATGTGGGGAGGCATGGGGCTAAAGTAACAAGTAACGGGTAACAAGTAAAAGTTCTAGCGGGCCTACCCACGCCTTTTACCCATCACCTCGCCCGCCGCGGCGCTCACGCCATGCCCAAATGTCTCTCGACCCGCGTCACGCGAGCGTTCGTCGACGCGAGATCGTCTATGCGGTTGTGAATGGCAAAGAATTTAGCGCCCATCTCTTCGCGTAGGCCGCCTATCTGGCTGCCTATTTGGTTGCGCACCTCCTCCCGCAGCTCGTCGCGCACGAAGTTGGATTGCTCGACGACCAGCGTCGCGAGGCGCTCGAGCGTCATCTTCCCGCTTTTCTTATCTACCATTGCGCACGCATTCTAACCCGCTTCAATCGTGCGGCCGTAAAGGGGAGATGAAGGCCGGGTAAGGCGCCCCGCACCCACGCGGTGCCGCCTCGCGGAGACGGCGGCTATTCCTCCCCCTTCTCGTTCGGCGCCTCGTACTCTTCGCCGTTCAGGAAGATCTCGACCTCGTCGACGTCAGGCGCGTTCGCGCGGACGGTCTGCTCGATCTGGATCTGGAGGCGCGGATCATCGCAGACGCCGGCGTAAGACACGGAGCCGGTGAGGTTCACGTGGATATCGTCCTCGTGCGCCTCGACGCCCTCGAGCGCGAGGTCGGCCTGGTCGGCGACGAAGTTGCCCGGCGCGAGGTCGGTGGTGGTCGCGGCGGAGAAGAGCGCATCGAGCGCGAGCGCGACCGGGTCGGCGGTCGGCGCGACCGGCAGCTCGACGAGCGCGAGCGTGTCGCAGCCGAAGGGCTCGCCCTCGCCCTCGCCGGATGCGTCGAGGAAGGCGACCGTCACCGACGACACGACCGGCTTGGGAGCCGTGGGGGTCGATGAGGCCAGCGGCTGCGGCACCAGAATCGGCTGCGCCGGGGCCGCGCGGCCGAGGAAGACCCACGAAACGAGCGCGACGAGCGCGAGAGCCAGAAGTAGCGCCACACCCGGCCAAGGCCCCCTCGCCGTACCGCGGTCGGAGCCGATGATGATGCTCTCGTTCATGAATGTGGCCATTGGGAGATTGGGTTACGGGAACAGGCAAAGTATACGCGCCCCAGAATAAAGCCGCGACCCGAGGAGTCGCGGCTTTGCCCCGTCTAAACTGGGCTAGTAGTCCTCCCCACCGTGCCCGTGGCCGTCGGCTTTCTCGGGCTTCGGCATCTCCGCGATGGCGACCTCGGTGGTGAGGAGAATCCCCGCCGCGGACGCCGCGTTCTGGAGCCCCGAGCGCGTCACTTTGAGCGGGTCGATGATGCCGGCCTTAATCATGTCGGGAACCATTTCGTCGGCGAGCGCGTCGTAGCCCGCGAGGCCGCTGCCGCTCGCCACCTTGTCGACAATGACCGCGCCCTCGCGCCCGGCGTTCTCCGCGATCTGGCGGAGCGGCTCCTCGAGCGCCTTGATCACGATCTCGTAGCCGGTCTTCTTCTCGAGCGAAATTTTGGTCGCGTCCTTCTTGAGCGTCGCGCGCAGACCGGCCGCCGCCTTCACGAGCGCGACGCCGCCGCCCGGCACGATGCCCTCGCTGATCGCGGCCTTGGTCGCGTTCACCGCGTCCTCGATCTTGAGCTTGAGGTACTTCGCCTCGGACTCGGTCGCCGCGCCGACGCGGATGACGGCCACGCCGCCGCGGAGCTTCGCCGCGCGCTCGAGGAGCTTCTCGCGGTCGTACTTCGCGTCGGTCTTCTTAGCCTGCGCGTCGAGCTGGCTGGCGCGCTTCTCGATGTCCGCCTTCTTGCCCTTGCCGCCGACGACCACCGTGCGGTCCTTGGTCGCGATAACCTTGTCCGCGCGGCCGAGGTCGGTGATCTCCGCCTTCTCGAACGTGAGGCCAACCTCGTCGGAAATGACGTTCGCGCCGACGGTCACCGCGATGTCCTTGAGCTCATCCTTCTTGCGGTCGCCGAAGCCCGGCGCCTTCACCGCGAGCACGCTGAACGTGCCGCGCAGCTTGTTGACCACGAACGTCGAGAGCGCCTCGCCCTCCACGTCGTCGGCGACGATCACGAGCGACTTGTGGCCCTGCTGCGCCACCTTCTCGAGGAGCGGCAGCACGTCCTTCACCGCCGAAATCTTCTTGTCGGTGACGAGGATGAACGGGTCTTTCATCTCGGCTTCCATGCGCTCCGGGTTCGTCATCATGTACGCCGAGACGAAGCCCTGGTTCCATTCGAGGCCCTGCGCGATCTCGGTCGTGAGGCCGAACGACTGCGACTCCTCCACCGTCACGACGCCGTCCTGACCGATCTTCTCGATGGTCTCCGCGATCTTGTCGCCGAGCTCTTTGGACTCGGCCGAGATTGCCGCCACCTGGCGCACCATTTCCTTCTTGCCCTTCACGGGGACCGCGAGCTTCTTGAGCGTCTCGACGGCCTCGTTCGAAGCAGCCTCGATGGCGAGGCGAATGCCGAGCGCGTTCGCGCCCGCCGTGACGTGCTTCATGCCCTCCTCGACCATCGCGCCCGTGAGCACGGTCGCGGTCGTGGTGCCGTCGCCGGCCGCGTCGTTGGTCTTGGTCGCCACCTCCTTGATGATGGAGGCGCCCATGTTCTCGATCTTGTCCGCGAGCTCGATGTCCTTCGCGATCGAGACGCCGTCGTTGGTGATGGTCGGCGTGCCCCAACCCTTGTCGAGCACGACGTTTCGGCCCCGGGGCCCGAGCGTAACCTTCACGGCGTTCGCGACGACGGCGACGCCACGGCGGAGCGCGCGGCGAGCGTCTTCAGAGAAAACGATTTGCTTGGCCATATTTGGTGAAGTAACAGGTAAGAAGTAACAGGTAAGAAGCGTCGAGCTAGCGGAGGATCGCGGCGATTTCGCCGTCGCGGACGAGGGTGTACTTGGCGCCGTCGACGGTCACGACGTCGCCCCAGGAGTAGAGGACGGTCTGGCCGACCTTGACCGACATCGGCTCGCGCTTGCCGTCGACGAACTTGCCCTCGCCCACCGCGACGACGATTCCTTTCTTGGTGTCGCGGTCGGAATCGGCGTTCTCGGGGATGATGATGCCCGAGGCGGTCTTGGTATCCGCGCGCTCGATTTCGCGCAGGAGGACCCGGTCGCCGAGCGGGACGACGCGGACCGTTTCGGTTTTGGTTTTAGCCATGTGCTCCTTGGGGTTCGCAGGTAAAGGCGCCGGTGCTAGCGGCGACGCGCAGATTCTACTCGCGGGAACGGCGCCGTAAAGGCTCGGCAATAATTTGACACCCGTCAGAGCCGATGTAGCATCCGACCCCGAGTTCCGTAGGAGGATCTTCAAAACAAAAACGACAGCATACAAACGACAAAAAATGAGAACGACAATCAGCCGCCCCCGAGCGGCACCGACAGAAAAAACGACAGCAACCATTGTGACGGGGCCGCTCAGGCTGCACCGCACGTGGACAGTTCAGACCAGGGAAGGCTGCGTCGAGCAACAGCTCAACGCGGCCGGATTAAGGACCCAGCTCCTCGAGGTGCGCGACATCTTGGCGCGGTGCCCCACGGGCATCGAAATCGAGATATCCGCGTTCGAGGCCACGCAAGACGCCTTGACGGCCGTCGCGGTTGCGGCGCTCGAAAAGGTGGGTTTCGTGCCCGCGTGCTCGTGCGAATTCGGCTACTGGGCCGCCGAGCACGGGAACGACGTCTACGAAAAGACGACGTGGCTGTCGCCCCTGCTGCGGCTGACCGCGGACAAAAAGCGGGCGGTCATCGTCCTCGAGAAGAAGATCGTCCGCACGATCCCGGCGCCGGACGGGCTCAAGTCAGGGACAATGATCCTGGCCGTCCGTAAGGAGCAGGCGATGAAATATCGCAAAACATAGGCACGGAAGGAACACAGAAACAATTTCCTCCTCCCCGAGCTTCGGCCCGGCGCTCACAAGCGCCGGGCCAACTCTTTATCTCGGTGTTCCCCTTATTTTTCTCCCCTAATCTGCCTG
>CAZNOT010000022.1:5222-9772 GCA_964574865.1 uncultured Candidatus Saccharibacteria bacterium
AACACATAAACAATTCCCACCTCCCCTTTTTTCGGCCCGGCGCACACACGCGCGGGGCCAACTCTTTTCTCGGTTCTCTGTCTATTTTTCTACCAAACCCACCCGCGCTTCCGCCCTCTACCTTTCGCCTCCGTCCACCCATTCTGCCCCGTCGCTCCCCGCTTGTTACTTCCCCCCTCCCGTGCTAGTCTCTCCACCGCTGTATGGCTACCGCGATCACCTTCGCGCTCGCGCTCATCTCGGTCTTGATGATCGGCGCGATCCTCCTCCAGACCTCCGCCGCGGGCATTGGCGCCCTGGGGGGTGCCGATAGCGTTGATGCCGGATTCCACACCCGCCGTGGGCCCGAGCGCGCCGTCTTCGTAGCCACAGTCGTCCTCGCAATCCTCTTCGCCGCCCTCGCCTTCGCCGCTTTCCGCATCGCCTAAGCTCCGCGGCCCACGCCGCCCTTTTCCTTCCGAACCGGCCCGCCATCGGACACCTTCCATTTCATTCCGATGAACCCGCTCGACAACGAAAACTTGAGCCCGATCGGCCGCCTCCGCGCCGTCCTCGCCGCCTCCTCGGTGACCGAGCGCGCGGTCTTCGTCGCGCTCGCGACGGTCGCCCTCGTCTCGGCGCTCGGCCTCGGGACCGTCGCGATGGGGCGCACGCTCGTCGAAGCGCCGCGCGAGGGCGGATCGCTCGTAGAGGGCCTCATCGGGACGCCGCGCTTCGTGAACCCGGTCCTCGCCGCCTCCGACGCCGACCGCGCGCTCACGGCGCTCATCTTCGCGGGCCTCACGCGCACGACCGCGACCGGAGAGATTGAGCCCGACCTCGGAACCTACCAGGTGTCCGATAACGGCCTCGAGTACCGCTTCTGGATTCGCCCCGACGCCAAGTTCCACGATGGCGAGCCGGTCCTCGCCGCGGACGTCGCCTACACCGTGGGCAAGGCCCAAGACCCTGAGGTCAAAAGCCCGCGCGCGGCAGCCTGGAACGACGTCGAGGTCGAGGTCGCGGGGCCGCGAGAGGTCCTCTTCCGGCTCCCGCGCCCCGCGCCCGACTTCCTGGCGGCGACCGCGATGGGCATCCTGCCCGCGCACCGGTTCAACGGCCTCTCGGCGCAGGACTTCCTGCTCTCGGACGCGAACGCCGAACCGGTCGGCGCGGGGCCGTTCGCGCTCGACAACCTGGTCCGCAAGAAGGACGCCGCGGTCGCCTACGAGCTCGAAGGCTTCGAAGCGTACGAGGGCGCCGAGCCCTACCTCGACGCGCTGACCGTACGCATGTACGCTGACGAGCGCGCGCTCGCCGCCGCGCTCGAGGACGGCGAGATCGACTCCGCGTACGGCCTCTCGCCGGCAGACGCGGCCGCGGCCGAGGCGGCCGGCTCGCGCGTCGCGACGCAGCTCCTGCCGCGCGTCTTCGCCGCCTTCTTCAACCAGAGCCACGCGCCGGTGCTCGCGGACCACGACGTGCGCGAGGCGCTCGCGCTCGCGGTCGACCGCGCGGCGGTGGTCTCCGAGGTGCTGAAGGGGTACGGCGCGCCGCTCGCGGGCCCGATCTCGCTCTCGTCGACCGGCGCGCGCAGCCTCGGCGCCGAGGACGCCGCGGCCGCGCCGGCGGCCGATGTAGCCGCGGCCCGCGCGGCCCTCGAGTCCGACGGGTTCCGCGCGGGCGAGGACGGCGTCTACGCGCGCAAGGGCGAGCGGCTCTCGCTCTCGCTGGTGACCGCCGACGCGCCGGAGCTCGTGGCGGCGGCGCAGCTGGTGGCGTCCTCGTGGCGCGCGGCAGGCGCGGAGGTCCGCGTGGAGGTCTACGCGGCGCAGGACCTGGCCGAGGTCGCGATTCGCCCGCGCGCCTACGATGCGCTCCTCTTCGGCGAGGTGCTCGGCCGCGACGTCGACTTCTACAGCTTCTGGCACTCGTCGCAGCGGATGGACCCGGGGCTCAACGTCGCCGGCTACGCGAACGCAACCGTCGACGGGCTGCTCGAGGATCTGCGCGACGAGGCCGACGCGGGCGAGCGGGCGAAGATTCTCGCGCGGGCGAGCGGGTTGATCGCCGCGGACGCCCCGGCCGCGTTCCTCTACGCACCGGAGGCGACCTACGCCCTCCCGGAGGACCTCGTGGCGCCGCTGCCGCCGCGCCTCGCGTCGCCGTCCGACCGCTTCGCGCTGGTCCGGTCGTGGCACCGCGAGACAGACGACGTGTGGCCCTTCTTCGCGCGGTAGAATCGCCAGACCAAATTTTCTTTTAGTCAGATTTAGAACGATAGCCACGAACAACATGGACCAGAACACCAGCGCCGCCCCCGCCCCGAACGCGCCGCAGCCCCGAGCCGACTCTGCCGGTGCGCCGGATCAGGGCGGCACGTCCGGATCCCCCGCCCCCCGCGTCCACCACCACGAAGGTGACGCCCCGGGCGGCCAGCGCCGAGGCCGCCGGCGCGGCGGCCGCGGCCGCGGCGGCAACTTTGGCGGCGACCGAGGTCCCCGCCCGCCCCGCGAGCTCGGCCCCGACGGCCAGCCGCTCCCGCGCCCGCAGCACGATCACGGCCCGCGCCCTGCGCCGGCCTCCCCCTTCGCGCCCTCCAACCGCGAGATGCGCATGAAACAGCGCCAGAAGTCGCGCCGCGGCCCGGCACCGTCTCGCTCGCTCGCGCCGAAGAGCAAGGTCGGCATGCCGATCCCGCCGGTCGCCCCAGGCTGCGTCCGCATCATCCCCCTCGGCGGCGTCGAGGAGGTTGGGCGCAACATGACCGCGATCGAGACGGCCGAGGACATCCTCATCGTCGACGCGGGCTTCCAGTTCCGCGAGCCGTCCACCCCGGGCATCGACTACATTCTCCCGAACGCGAAGTACGTCGAGGAGCGCAAGCACAAGGTGCGCGCCATCTTCATCACGCACGGCCACCTCGACCACATCGGCGGCCTGCCCTACATCCTCGAGCAGCTCGACAACCCGCCCATCTACACCCGCCAGTTCGGCGCAATCATGATCGCGAAGCGCCAGGAGGAGTTCCCGCACCTGCCGAAGCCGGACATCAAGGTGCTCGACGGCGACGAGACGGTTGGCATCGGCGCGACCTTCAAGGTCTCGACCTTCCCCATCTCGCACACGATCCCCGATTCGATGGGCCTCATCATCAAGACCCCGCCCGGCGACATCGCGTTCATCGAGGACGTGCGCGTCGACAACGAGAACGGCGTGCCGACCCAGGAGGAGGTCGAGCAGTACAAGCGGTTCGCGGGCCGCCCGATGCTGCTCCTCACCATGGACTCGACCTCGATCGAGAAGCCGGGCTTCTCGCTCTCGGAGTCGACCGTCGTGCGCAACATCGACCGCATCATCAGCGAGGCTAAGGGTCGCCTGATCATCGCGACCTTCGCCTCCCAGGTGGAGCGCGTCATGGCGATCATCGACTCGGCCCAGCGCCACGGCAAGCGCGTCTGCGTCGAGGGCCGCTCGATGAAGAACAGCGTCGAGATCGTCCGCCACCTCGAGCTCATCAAGGAGAAGGAGGACACGCTCGTCTCGCTCGAGTCCGTCGAGTCCGTGCCGCCCGACCGCCTCGTGATGCTCGTGACGGGCGCGCAGGGCGAGGAGTTCGCAGCGCTCATGCGCATCGCGAACGGCACGCACAAGAGCGTGAAGCTCCGCAAAGAGGACACGGTGCTCCTGTCGTCGTCGATCATCCCGACCAACTACCACGCGGTCACGCGCCTCAAGGACACGCTCTACCGCACGCAGGCTAAGGTCATCACCTACCTCGACTCGGACGTGCACGCCTCCGGCCACGGCAACCGCGACGAGCTCGCGTGGATCCACAACAAGATCGACTACCGCTTCTTCATGCCGGTGCACGGCAACCACTACATGCTCCGCCAGCACGCCGAGCTCGCGATTTCCCTCGGGGCCAAGCGCGAGAACGTGGTCGTGCCGGACAACGGCTCCATCATCGACATCTCGGCCGACGGCCAGAAGATCGAGGTTCTGCCGGTGAAGGCGCCCTGCGAGATGGTCACGGTGGACGGCTTCGCGGTCGGCGACATCCAGGACGTGGTGATGCGCGACCGCCAGGCGCTCTCCGAGTCCGGCTTCTTCACGGTCTTCGCGTCGGTCGAGCTCCGCACGGGGCGCCTGCGCAAGTCGCCGGACATCATCTCCCGCGGCTTCATCTACCTCCGCGAGAACCAGGAGCTGCTCCGCAAGTGCCGCTTCGCGGTCAAGCGCGTGATCGAGGCCGAGGTGGCCCGCGCCGCCCGCCCGATCGACTTCGACAAGATCGAGAACCGCGTCTCGGACGAGGTCGGCAAGCTGCTCTTCCAGGACACGTCGAAGCAGCCGATCGTGATCACGGTGATCATTGGGGTCTAGGGAAGAGAGCGAAGGCGGGAGGCGGAAGTTAGAATAAAGAACAAACTCAGCCCGACCGGGCTGAGTTTGTTTCGTGCGCTCCCGCGGCGCCACTCGAGCGCTGCTATAATTTCCGCGCACGCACCTCGCCATGCCCGAAGCAATCAAGCCAACCGTCGCCGCGCTCGCCCTGACGTTCCTGTTCA
>CAZNOT010000023.1:0-9502 GCA_964574865.1 uncultured Candidatus Saccharibacteria bacterium
CCGCTCGAGGCGCTGCTCGACCTAATCGAGAGGCGGAAGCTCCTCGTGTCGGACGTGTCGCTCGCGCAGGTGGCGGACGATTTCGTCGCGTACCTCGAGAGCCTGCCGGAGATGCCCGAGGCCGAGGTCGCGCAGTTCGTGCTGGTGGCGTCGACGCTGCTCCTGATCAAGTCGCGCGCGCTCCTGCCGCAGCTCGAGCTCTCGCCCGACGAGGAGCGGTCCGTGCACGACCTTGAGCTCCGGCTCGAGGCGTACCGACGCCTGCGGGACGCATCGCGGCGGCTCGCGCGGGTGTGGCTACTCGCGCCGCTCTTCGGGCGCCGCGGCCGGAGCCCCGAGGCGCCGACCTTCGCGCCCCCGCGCGAGCTCACCGCCGACATCCTGCTGGCGAAGGCGCAGACGATCCTGGCGAGGGCGCCGCGGCCGCTCGCGAGAATGCCGCAGGCGCTCGTGCGCCGCGCGGTGTCGCTCGAAGAGGCCGTCGCGTCGCTCTCGGGTCGCATCAGGGCCGCGCTGCGCGGATCGTTCCGCGAAATTGCGGGGCTCAGGGGCGCGTCGCGCCACGAGGCGGCGGTGCACTTCCTTGCGCTTTTGGAACTAGTGCGTCGTGGTATAGTCCGGACGCAGCAGAGCGACCACTTCGAGGACATCCGGCTGGAGGCCGCCGAGGTGTCGACGCCCCGCTACGTCTGATTTTTACCGGACAAAAAGTGACCTGGTCCCACTCAGGATTGTAATGAACGAGGATAACGTCGCAGTGAACCAGGCCTCAGGCCAAAACGAGCGCACATCGGATGCGCGCTCGGAGCTCCCGCTTTCCGCGCGCCTCGAGGCGGCGCTTTTCTGGTCGGCGGGCGCGCTACGCGTGAAGCAGCTCGCCGAGGCGACGGGGGAGAGCCGCGAAGCGGTCGAGGCCGCGCTCGCGGAGCTCGGCGCATCGCTCACGGGCCGCGGCGTGACGCTCGTGCGGGCGGGAGACGAGGCGACGCTGGTGACCGCGAGCGGCGCGAGCGAGCTGGTCGCGAAGATGCGCCGGGACGAGCTCGACCGCGAGCTCACCAAGGCGGCGGCCGAGACGCTCGCGGCGGTCGCCTACGCCGGACCGATTTCGCGCGCCGAGCTCGAGCACCTGCGCGGCGTGAACTGCGCGGCGGCGCTGCGGGCGCTGTCGGCGCGGGGGCTCGTGGAGCGGGAGGGGAGCGAGGAAGGACGCGGCCGGTTCCGCGCGACGGTGGACCTCCTCTCCTCTATCGGCGTCGCCGACGCGTCGGCGCTGCCCGGCTACGCGGATACGCGCCGCGAGCTCGAGGAGGCGCTCGCGCGAGCGAGCGAAGCGGACGCCGCGGCGATCGAGGCGGGCGCCTAAAACTTTTTTCTTTTCCATGGAACCCCACACCCGCGAACGCCCCGAAAACCGCCGCCTCGCGCGGTTCGCCCCGCTCGCCGTGGCGGCCCTCGTCGCGAGCTCCGGCGCGCTCGGGCTCTGGCCTGTCGGCTTCGCGGCGCGAGAGCCTCAAAATCTCGCCGCGGCCCTCCCGCCGGTTCCGGCCCCGCGCCAATTCCCATCGGTCGAGCTCCAGGCCGCCTCGGCTATCGTCGTCGATCTCTCGACCGGCCGCGCCTTCTTCGAGCGCGACGCAGACACCGCCCGCCCGCTCGCCTCGATCACCAAACTCGTCACGGCGATCGTCGCGAGCGACCGCCTCGACGGCGACGCCCCGGTGACCATCGCGAGCGCCACCGAGACCGAGGAGAGCGTCGCGACCTACACGGTTCCGGCCCAGCCGCTTCTCGACGCCGAGGGTAACCCGGCCATCGGGGAGAACG
The DNA here is from genome assembly GCA_964574865.1 of uncultured Candidatus Saccharibacteria bacterium. Classification (GTDB taxonomy): domain Bacteria; phylum Patescibacteriota; class Minisyncoccia; order Phycocordibacterales; family JAACPR01; genus DATDYW01. Next base: position 1,828 of record CAZNOT010000023.1, read on the forward strand.
GCGAGCCGCTCTTCACCGAGGAGCAGGTCATCGCGCTCCCGCCCACGACGCACACTGTGCCCGTCGTCGCGCGGGTCGAAGACGCCATTTCATACGCGCTCGTCGCGTCGTCGAACGAGGCCGCGGCGGCGCTCGCGGCGGCGGCCGGACCAGGCCAGGCGAGCTTCGTCGCGGCAATGAACGCGACCGCCGGCGAGCTCGGCGCCCGTACCATGACCTTCCGCAACCCGACGGGCCTCGACGAGGGTGCCGAGGCCGGCGCGGTCGGGAGCGCCCGCGACGTGGCGGCCATCCTCGGCTACCTCGTGAAGAGCCGGCTACCGCTCATCGCCCCTACCGCCGAGGTTTCCTTCAGCGTGCCGACCGACCGCGGCGCCATCGTCGCGCGCAACACCAACCTCATCGCCGGCACGCTGCCGAACCTCGTGGGCGGGAAGACCGGCCTCACCGACGCCGCCGGCGGTAACCTCGCGGTCGTCATCGACCCAGGCCTCGGCCAGCCGATCGCCATCGTCGTGCTCGGCTCGACCAAAGAGGGCCGCTTCGCCGATGTGCAGGCGCTCGCGGCCGCGACGGTGGCGCACCTTTCCCAGGGAGACTGAGCCTACGCACCCAAAAAGAAAATCGTCCGCAGGTGACCGCGGACGATAAGGGCAACTCAAACTTCTTGCCGAACGTTCCAAATCGACCTCGCGGCCCAGCGGACGAGCCGCCAAAATCGAATGGCGGCCCAAACCATTGACGCGCCGGCGAGCCAAATCGCGACGAGGAGGGCCCCGAATATCGAGGCCACTTTGACAGGGTAGTCAGTCCAGAGGTTGGAGCCTACACCTTTCCAAAAAGGCGGGACCGCTCCTTCGGCGGCAATGAGATCACCATGAGAAGATGCGTAGGTAATGCTCGCGGAGCCGGGAAGCCCGAAGTCTTCGGGAGACACCAGGAGACAGAGCAAGAGTGGTGGGGTCATGAGGCACCAGAAAAACCTCAGCACTGCCCCCAGGGAGAGGACGCCACCGCCCTTGAGCACCTGCGCCTCGACGCGTGAAACGCCGAGGCACGCGACGGTGACGAAGGTGAGCTGCGCGATTCCGAGCGCGCGGGAGGTTGGAGCCGAGAGGCCCCACGCCGCGGATACCGCCCACGTGAGGAGCCAGGCCAGGGCGCCAAACAGCAGGCACGCGCCGAGGCCCCTCGGGACAAAGTGGTCGAACAGGATGTCGGGGATAGATTTTGATTCTTGTTTTTCCATAGTTCTTTTTGGTTCGGTGTTTTTATTACAACAATAATAAAAATAAATCAATGCCCCGGCTGGGGACTGGGCCGTAGCGCGAAAGTTGCCCCGCTGCGCTAAAGTGTTCCGTATGCCGTTCGACACCATCAAGGTCCTGCTGCCCGCCGCGCTCGCCTTCCTCGTGGGCATCTCGGTGACCCCGGCGGTCGCGGGATTCCTGTACCGCAACAAAATGTGGAAGCCGAAGGCGGGGAAGACCGCGCTCGACGGCAAGGCCGCGGAGGAGTTCAACCGGCTGCACGCGACGAAGGAGGTCGGCACGCCGCGCCTCGGCGGCTCGATCATCTGGATCTCCACGCTCGCCGTCGCCGGCGGGCTCTGGCTCCTCGCGGCGCTCTTCCCGGGCGTCGGATTCGGCAAGCTCGAGTTCCTCGCGCGCTCGCAGACGTGGGTGCCGCTCGCCGTCTTCGCGCTCGGCGCGCTCGTGGGGCTCGCCGACGACCTCTCGGAGGTACGCGGCGGCGGCGGGCTCTCGCTCGGCGCGCGCCTCTCGTTCGTGATCGGCGTGGCGACGCTGCTCGCCATCTGGTTCTACGAAAAACTGGAGGTGACCGCGGTATCGGTCCCGCTCGTGGGGCCGCTCGAGCTAGGTTGGCTCGTGGTGCCGCTCTTCGTCGCGGTGGTCCTCGCGACCTACGCCTCGGGCGTCATCGACGGGCTCGACGGGCTCGCGGGCGGCGTCTTCGCGATCGCGTTCGCCGCGTACGCGGCCATCGCCTTCGCGCAGGGGCAGGTGAACCTCGCGGCGCTCGCGGCCACGATTGCCGGCGCGACGCTGGCGTTCCTCTGGTTCAACGTGCCGCCCGCGCGCTTCTACATGTCCGAGACCGGGTCGATGGCGCTCACGCTGTCGCTCGCGACGGTCGCGATGATGAGCGACGACCTCGTCGGCGGCGTCGGCCTCGCGGTTCTGCCGCTCGTGGCGCTCCCGCTCGCGGGCACGGTCGTCGGCAACGTCCTGCAGGTGGGATCGAAGAAGCTCCGCGGCAAGAAAATTTTCCGCGTCGCGCCGGTCCACCACCACTTCGAGGCTATCGGCTGGCCGCGCGAGAAGGTCGTGATGCGCTACTGGATCGTCGCCGCGGCCTCCGCCACCATCGGCGTTGTTGTGGCCCTCGCGCACATCGCGGCCTAGCAGTCCGAACCGTCGCGCGATGAAGAAGCTCGACCCCGCCGACCGCTTCCTCGCCGTCGCGACGGCGATCATCGCGCTCTTCGGCGCCGCCATGTTCTTCTCGGCGACGAGCGGCCTCGCCGCCCGCGGCGAGGCCATCCTGGGCGACGTGATCGCGCAGGTAGGGCTCGGGCTCGTCGGCGGCGGGGCTCTCGCGTACCTCGTCTCGCGAATTCCGTACCGTCGCCTGCGCGCCGCCGCCGTCGGCCTCTTCGCGGCGTCGGTCCTCGCGACCGTCGCCGTGTTCGTGCCCGGCCTCGGCGTGAGCCACGGCGGCGCGACGCGCTGGCTCGACCTCGGGCCAGTGACGGCGCAGCCGCTCGAGCTCTTAAAGATCGGGTACGTGGTGCTGCTCGCGGCGCTCCTCGGGCGGCGGCGCGGGGTCGAGGGCTGGCGCGGCGTCCTGAGCTACGCCGCGGTCACCGGCATCGCCGGCACCGCTCTCATCCTGCAGCCGGACCGCGACGGCCTGCTCCTCCTCGGCGGCACAGGCTTCGCGATGCTCCTCGCCGCCGGCGCCGACTGGAAGCGGCTCGGCATCCTCGCGGCGATCGGCGCCGTCCTCTCGGTGGGCCTCGTGCTCTCGGCCGGCTACAGCGTCGACCGCGTGCTGACCTTCATGGATCCGAACGACGACCCGCTCGGCAGCGACTACCAGATCCAGCAGTCGCTCATCGCGGTGGGCGCGGGCCAGGTGACCGGCCGAGGCCTCGGGCAGAGCCTCCAGAAGCTCGGGCGCCTGCCGGAGCCAACGTCCGATTCCATTTTCGCGGTTCTCGCCGAGGAATCCGGCTTCCTCGGCGCGGCGTTCACCGTGCTCGTGTTCGTCGCACTCGGCGCGGCCTGCTTCCGCGTGGCGCGACGCGCGCCGGACGCGTTCGGCGGCCTGCTCGCCGCAGGCTTCGGCACGCTCGTTCTGACTCAGGCGTTCCTGAACATCGCCTCCGCCGTGAACCTCATGCCGCTCGCGGGCCTGCCGTTGCCGTTCGTCTCGAAGGGCGGCACCGCGCTCGTGGGGGCGCTGGTGTCGATGGGGATTGTGGCGGCGGTGTCGCGGGCGGGGAGGCAGGAGAAGTAACAGGTAACAAGTTCGGACAGAGGAGAGGGGCGGCGCCCTGCGGGCGCCGCCTTTTGGTACAATCCACTGCGCAATGCGCATCGTATTCACCGGCGGCGGCACGGGCGGCCACTTCTACCCCCTCATCGCGGTCGCCGAGCAGATTCGGAAGATGGCCCGCGACCAGCGCCTCGTCGAGCCCGAGATGTACTACCTCGCGCCCGAGCCGTACAACCCCGGCGCGCTCTTCGACCACGGCATCAGGTACCGCAAGGTGGTCGCCGGAAAAATGCGCCGGTACTTCTCGCTCGCGAACATCTCGGACGTCTTCCGGACCGTCGTCGGCGTCTTCGACGGCCTCCTCGAGGTGTTCAAAATTTTCCCCGACGTCGTTTTCTCGAAGGGCGGGTACGGCGCGTTCCCGGTCGTCTTCGCCGCGCGCGTGCTGCGAATCCCGGTCGTCGTGCACGAGTCGGACTCGCGCCCCGGCCGCGTGAACGCGTGGACAGGCCGCTTCGCCGCGAAAATTGCCGTCTCGTACCCCGAGACCGCCAAGATGTTCCCGGAGGGGAAGACCGCGTGGACCGGCCAGCCCGTGCGCCGCGCCATCGAGACTCCGGCCCGCGAGGGCGCGCGCGAGCACCTGCGCCTCGAAACGCACACGCCGACCCTGCTCGTCCTCGGCGGTAGCCAGGGCGCGCAGAAGATCAACGAGGTCGTCGTCGCTTCCGTCGCCGAGCTCGTCGCGGACTTCCAGGTCATCCACCAGACCGGGAAAGCCAACTTCGCCGACACCGCGCAGCTCGCCGAGTTCGCGCTCGAGAATAACCCGCACGCCGGGCGGTACCTGCCGTTCGACTACCTCGACGACCTCGCGCTCCGCATGGCCGCCGGCGCCGCCGACCTCGTGGTGACGCGCGCCGGGTCGTCGCTGTTCGAGGTCGCGGCGTGGGGCCTGCCGGCGATCGTCATCCCGATCCCCGAGACCATTTCGCACGACCAGCGCACCAACGCCTACACCTACGCCCGCGGCGGCGGCGCGGTCGTGCTCGAGGAGAACAACCTCACCAAAGACGTTTTCCTCGCCGAGATCCGGCGCATCCTCAACTCCGAGCCGCTCCAGCGCGAGATGGCCGAGGCCGCTAAGCGGTTCGCGAAGCCCGACGCGGACGCGGCGATCGCGAAGCAGGTGGTGGACATCGCGCTGGAGCACGAGGGAGCCTGAGAGAAGGCGGAAGACGCGGGGCGAAAGGAAGAAGTCTGGGCGGATTCAGGCCGAAAGGCTTGAGTTTTTTGTGTCGGTTTTTGGTAGTATCGCGCGGCAATGAGCGTCGTCACCCGCATCCCGCCGTCGCCGACAGGGAACCTGCACGTGGGCACCGCGCGCACAGCGCTCTTCAACTACCTGTTCGCCAAGAAGATGGGCGGGAAGGTAGTCCTGCGCATCGAGGACACGGACCGCGCGCGCAGCAAGCCCGAGTTCGAGGCGAACATCGTCGAGGGTCTCTCGTGGCTCGGCATCAAGTGGGACGGCGACACCGTGCGGCAGTCGGAGCGCGTCGCGGCGCACACCGCGGCGCTCGCGCACCTCATCGCGTCCGGCAAGGCGTACGTCTCGGCCGAGCCGGCGAAGGACGACCCGTCGGTCACGCGCGAGCTCGTGCGCTTCCGGAACCCGGGCGGCAAGCTCACGTTCCACGACGAGATCCGCGGCGACATCGAGAGCGAGCTCGACTCGCTCGGCGACTTCGTCATCGGCCGCGCGATCGACGACCCGCTCTACCACCTCGCGGTCGTCGTCGACGACATCGACGCGGGCGTGACGCACGTCATCCGCGGCGAGGACCACATCTCGAACACCGCGCGGCAGATTCTGCTCATCGAGGCCTTCGGCGCGCCGCGCCCGATTTACGCCCACCTGCCGCTCATCCTCGCCGCCGACCGCAGCAAGCTCTCGAAGCGCCACGGCGCGACCGCGCTCACGGACTACCGCGACCGCGGCTACCTACCGGAGGCGATGGCGAACTTTTTGGCGTTCCTCGGCTGGAACCCGGGCGACGAGCGCGAAATTTTCTCGATGGAGCAGCTAGTCGCCGAGTTCTCGCTCGAGCGCTGCGCGAAGGCTGGCGCAATCTTCAACGTCGAGAAGCTCGACTGGTTCAACAAAGAGTACCTGATGGCCCGCCCCGCCGAAGAGGTGACGCGCGCGATCGCCGGGCGCCTCGCGGCCCACTTCCCGGAGGCCGACGCGGGCCGGCTCGACCGGCTCGCCGCGTCGCTCCGCGAGCGCATCTCCGTGTACACCGAAATCGACACCCAGGCAGGGGAGGGAGCCTTCGCCTGGGTCGCGGCTGCCCCCGCCGCGCCCGCCGAGCTCATCCTGAAGGGGAAGGGGGTCGGCGCCCCGGCAGAGGCCGCAAAACGGCTCCAGGAGGCCTCCCGGCTGCTCGGCGACGTCGATTCCTCGTCCTGGGGTAAGGAGGCTCTAAAAGCCGCCCTGTGGCCCTACGCCGAAGCGGAGGGGAAGGGGGCTGTCCTCTGGCCGGTCCGCGTGTCCCTCTCCGGCCTCGAGCGCTCCCCCGACCCCTTCGAGCTGGCCTACGTCCTCGGCCGCGACGAGACCCTCGCGCGCCTCGCGGCCGCTGCGACGTCGCTCTCCTAGCGCCCCCGCCCCCGCGCGGATCAAAATTTATTTTTTCCTTACAAAGACCTCACCGCATTTCGCTACCATCCTGAGTGGGACCAGGCACCTTCCGTCGGCACTTCCCGCGTGCAAATCCGGCAAAACCTACACGCCTCTCGCATCGGTTAGAATCACCCCAATGCGCCCACGAGCAGCCGCGAATTTCTTCCTTGCCGCCGCGCTCGCGTGCGGCCTCGTCGCGGCCGGCGCGAGCGCTACACCCGCGCGCGCCGAGGACTCGCCAGACGAGATCCGCGAGAAGATCGAGGAGCAGCGCGACATCATCAAGAAGCTCGACCGCGAGATCGAAGAGCAGCGCAAGAAGCTGCTCGAAGCGTCGCAGCAGACGCAGACGCTCGACGGCGCGGTCCGGAACCTCGACGCCTCCGCGCGGGCGATCGACACTTCGATCAAGAAGACGCAGGCGGCTATCCGCGCGGCCGAGCTCGAGATCGACCGTCTCACCGGCTCGATCGAGACGAACTCCTCGCGCGCGGCCGAGCACCGCGCCGCGGCGTCGCGCCTGCTCTCCACGCTCGACGCCGAGCAGCAGCTAGCGGGGCTCGAGGTCCTGCTCTCGGCCGGCTCGACCGACGAGATCTGGGGCGCAATCGACGACCTCACCGCCGTCCGCGAGCAGTTCCTCGGCGTCGCGGTCGCCCTCGCCGAGGCCAACCGTGAGCTCTCCGCCGCCCAGGCCGCGAGCGCGATCGAGAAGGACCGCCTCGCCGAGCGAACCTCCGAGCTCGCCGGCGAGCGCGAGTCGGTCGCGTCGGCGCGCGGCGCGAAGGCCGAGCTCCTCGCCGAGGCGAAGGGGACCGAAGCCGAGTACCAGCGCCGCCTCGCCGAGAAGGTCGCACAGAAGACCGCCTTCGAATCGGCGCTGCGCGAGTTCGAGAACGAGCTGGACGTCGCCATCAACAAGGACAGCTACGCGAAGGCCGGCAAGGGGGTCTTCTCGTGGCCGCTCAGCTCGGTCGTCTTCACCCAGCTCTTCGGCGGCACCGAGTTCGCGAAGGAGCACGCGAGCGCCTACGGCCGCCCGTTCCACCCGGGCCTCGACTTCGGGGCGCCCGTCGGCACGCCGGTCTTCGCGATCGATTCCGGCGAGGTCACGGCGACCGGCAACACCGACGCGGTCCGCGGCTGCTACTCGTGGGGGAAGTGGGTGCTCGTCGCGCACGGCAACGGCATCTCGTCCCTCTACGCGCACCTCTCCGGCGTGGCGGTCTCGGAAGGCGACAGCCTCGACCGCGGCCAGACCTTGGGCTACGTGGGGCAGACCGGCTACGCCACCGGGCCGCACCTCCACCTGACCCTCTACGCCTCGGAGGGCGTCCAGGTGCGCCGCTTCGAGGAGTTCAAGACGCAGACCGGCTGCGCGGGGGCGACCACGCCGGTGGCGCCGCACGAGGCCTACCTCGACCCGCAGGACTACCTGCCGGACTCGGGGTTCAAGCTGTCGCTCTA
>CAZNOT010000024.1:0-8961 GCA_964574865.1 uncultured Candidatus Saccharibacteria bacterium
CCCAAAGCCAAGAGCCCGAAGCTGCGCGCCGAGGTCGTGACCCTCTTCCCGGAGGCGCTGGATTCGTACCTGAAGGCGAGCATCCTTGGCCGGGCGATTGAGGACGGCTACGTGAAGGTCTCGACGAAGAACCCCCGCGATTTCACCGACGACCCGGGCCGGCGCGTGGATCGGAAGCCGTACGGCGGCGGCCCAGGCATGGTGCTCGAAGCGCTGCCGGTCGCCCGCGCCATTGCCGCGGCAAAAAAAGGAAAGCCGAAGGCGCGCGTGATTTGGTTCTCGCCGTCCGGCGCGCCGTTCACGAACGATCTCGCCCGCGAGTACGCGGCGGCGAAAGACATTGTGCTCGTCTGCGGCCGCTACGAGGGCATCGACGCCCGCGTGAAGGAAATGTTCGCGGTCGAGGAGGTATCTGTTGGTCCGTACGTCCTCTCCGGCGGCGAGCTGCCGGCGCTCACCGTCATCGATGCGGCCATTCGCCACGTGCCGGGAGTGCTCGGCGACGACCTCTCGGTGGAGGAGTCGCGCGTTGCCTCCGCCGACGCCTACACCCGCCCCGCCGAGATCAAATGGAAGGGGAAACGCTACGCTGTCCCCGAAATCCTCCTCTCCGGCCACCACGCCAAGATCGACGTCTACCGCGGCGAGAAGCCGGGCGGCGCCCGCGCAAAAAACTAGGCCACGGTTACCTCTGAAAGGTCAAAATCGGCTGCCACGCAAGCCCCAAATCCTGGGGATAAAGTTCTTGACCTCGGCTTGACTGGACATTTATTGCCGGATAGTATCCCGTCTGCTCAACGAGTGAGTTCTGGGGGGAGAGCGCCACGCCCGAAAAAGCTAGAAACGACCGCTCTAAACGACAACGACCGGATGCCACACCAGGCGCCCGACCGCAGCTAGCGAATCAAAGTCAAGGCCGCGTCCCGAAAAATTGGGGACGCGGCCCGGAGCCGTTTTCGGTTTTGCGCCCTCCGGGGCTGACCTTACAGCCACGAGACCGGGCCCGCTACACGTCCTCAATTTTACGAAAACGCCGAAAGGCAACCCGTCGCTCCGGGGGGAGAGGCGAGGGAACAGACACACCACTTATATGAAAGAAGAGGCGTCCGTTAAGTCCGCGAGCATCACCACCGTCGGCGCGCTCCCGGCCAAGCACTTCAGCCGATACCGCGAGCCGGCCATCGAGCTGCCGGAGCTCATCGAGGGTCAGATTGCATCCTACGAGTGGCTGGTGAAGGAGGGTATCAGGGAGGTTTTCCAGGAGTTCGCGACCATCAAAGACTTTTCCGAGAAGAAGTTCATCTTGGAGTTTGTCGACTTCAAGCTCGAAGCCCCGAAGACCGACGCCCTCCGCGCGGTTCAGACTTGCGGCAACTACGACGCCCCCATGAAGGCGACCGTGCGCCTCACCAACCGCGTCATCAACTCCGTGAAGGAGCAGGAGCTCTTCCTGTCTGACTTTCCGGTCATGACCGAGCAGGGCACCTTCATCGTCAACGGTATCGAGCGCGTTATCGTCCCCCAGCTCGCGCGCTCCTACGGCGTCCTTTTCACCGAGAACTTCGTCCGCGGCAAGGGCTACTACGGCGCCAAGGTTATCCCGGCCCGCGGCGCGTGGATCGAGTTCGAGACCGACGGCGAGGATGTCGTCATGATGCGCATCGACAAGAGCCGCAAGTTTCCCGTCACGACCTGGCTCCGCGTCCTCGGCGCCCCCACCGATGACGACATTCGCGCCCTCTTCAAGAAGGCTGACGAGCGCGTGCGCGAGGCCATCGAGAAGACTCTCAAGAAGGACCAGGTGAAGACCGCCGAGGAGGCCTACGTCGACATTTACCGCCGCCTCCGCGACGGCGATCTCGCCACCTTCGAGAACGCCAAAGCTTTCGTGGACTCGATCATGAGCGACGAGCGCTTCGACCTCTCGCGCGTCGGTCGCTACAAGTTCAACAGCCGCTTCGGTTTGGCCGTGGAGGGCAAGGCGCTCGACCAGAAGCTCCTCTCGAAGGATGATTTCGCGATCATCGTCGGCCACGCGGTTTCCCTCAACCACACCCCGGGCGCCACGCCGGACGACGTAGACCACCTCGGCTCCCGCCGCGTGCGCTTCATCGGCGAGCTCCTCCAGCAGAAAATTCGCACCGGCATGGTTCAGATCAAGCGCAACGTGCAGAACCGCATGTCGACCATCGACTCGGACGCCTCGATGCCGGTCGCGTTCATCTCGGCTCGTCCGCTCCAGGCGCGCATCAAGGAGTTCTTCACCACGAACCAGCTCTCGCAGTTCCTCCAGCAGGACAACGTCCTGACCGAGCTCGAGCACCTGCGCACCATCTCGGCCCTCGGCCCGGGCGGCCTCTCCCGCGAGCGCGCCGGCCTCGAGGTCCGCGACGTGCACCCGTCGCACTACGGCCGCGTCTGCCCGATCCAGACCCCGGAAGGCCCGAACATCGGCCTCATCCTGCGCTTCTCGCAGTACGCGAAGACCAACGAGTTCGGCATGATCGAGACGCCGTACTGCAAGGTCAAGAACGGCAAGGTCACGAAGGAGATCGTCTACCTGAACGCGCACGAGGAGGAGAAGTGGAAGATCGCTCACGCTGCGGCGGCGCTCGGCAAGGACGGCACGCTCACCGAAGAGCTCGTCGACGTCCGCTACCAGGGTGGCCCGGCCCGCATCCCGCCGTCCGAGGTGCACTACGCGGACGTCGCCCCGACGCAGGCGTTCTCCATCGCGACCGCGATGATTCCGTTCCTCAATCACGACGAGGCGAACCGCGCGCTCATGGCATCGAACATGCAGAAGCAGGCCGTGCCCACCATCCGCCCCGACGCGCCGGTCGTCGGCACGGGCGCCGAGAAGCACGCGATGAAGAACTCCAAGCGCCTCGCTATCGCCGACTTCGACGGCACCGTCGCCGAGGTCGACGCGCGCCAGATCGTCCTCAAGGGCGCGAAGGAGACCAAAACCTACAGGCTCGCGAACTTCGTCCGCACCAACTCGTTCACCTGCTACCACCAGCGTCCGATCGTGAACGTCGGCGACAAGGTCAAGAAGGGCGACGTCCTCGCGGACACCTCGTCTTCCGACCACGGCCAGATCGCGCTCGGCCAGAACTGCCTCGTCGCGTTCCTCTCGTGGTCCGGCTCCAACTACGAGGACGCCATCATCCTCTCCCAGAAGCTCTCGAAGGAGCAGACCTTCACCTCGATTCACATGGAGGAGGTTGTCGTGAACGTGCGCGACACCAAGCTCGGGCCCGAGGTCACGACCCCGGACATCCCGAACGTCTCCGAGGCGAAGCTCCGCAACCTCGACGAGGAGGGCATCGTGCGCATCGGCGCCGAGGTTCGCCCCGGCGATATCCTCGTCGGCAAGATCACCCCGAAGGGTGAGACGCAGCTCACGCCGGAAGAGCGCCTGCTCCGTTCGATCTTCGGCGACAAGGCGCGCGACGTGAAGGATACGTCGAAGCGCGTCGACGGCGGAAAGCGCGGCCGCGTCATCGGCATCAAAATCTTCTCCCGCGAGAAGGGTGACCGCCTCGAGTCTGGCATCATCAAGCGCGTCCACGTCGAAATTGCCGAGCTCCGCGGCTGCCAGGCGGGCGACAAGCTCGCCGGCCGCCACGGTAACAAGGGCGTCATTTCGAAGATTCTCCCCGAGGAGGATATGCCGTTCATGAAGGACGGCACTCCGGTCGACGTGATTCTCACCCCGCTGGGCGTCCCTTCCCGCATGAACCTCGGCCAGATTCTCGAGATGCACCTCGGCCTCGCGGCCATGTCCCTCGGCTACCAGGCCATCGCGCCCGCCTTCACCGCGCCGTCCGATGAGGACGTGAAGGCTGAGCTCGTGAAGGCCGGTTTCCCGTCCTCCGGCAAGATTCCGCTCTTCGACGGCCGCACCGGCGAGAAGTTCGCGCAGGACATCGCGGTCGGCTACATGTACCTCCTGAAGCTCCACCACATGGTCGAGGACAAGATCCACATGCGCGCCATTGGACCCTACTCGCTCATCACGCAGCAGCCGCTCGGCGGTAAGGCCCAGAACGGTGGCCAGCGTTTCGGAGAAATGGAGGTGTGGGCGCTCCTCGGCTACGGCGCGGCGTACACGCTCCGCGAGATGCTCACCTACAAGTCCGACGACATCCAGGGCCGCTCTGCCGCCTTCGACGCGATCGTGAAGGGCGAGCCGATCCGCCAGTCCAACGTCCCGGCCGCGTTCAACGTTCTGCTCGCCACTATCCGCGGCCTCGGCATCCAGATCGACCTGAAGGAGCCGGAGGGTCTTGAAGAGCGCAACTAACCCGAGCCATCATGTTTAAACGACAGCACAAGCCGGCGCAGAACTTCGACAAGATCTTCATCCGGGTCGCGTCTCCCGACGACATTAAGTCGTGGTCCCGCGGCGAGGTCACCAAGCCCGAGACCATGAACTACCGGACCCAGCGGTCCGAGAAGAACGGCCTGTTCGATGAGCGAATCTTCGGACCGGAGAAGGACTTCGAGTGCTACTGCGGCAAGTACCGCGGCATCCGCTACCGCGGCATCACCTGTGAAAAGTGTGGCGTCGAGGTCACGCGCGCCATCGTGCGCCGCGAGCGCATGGGCCACATCGAGCTCTCGACCCCCGTCGCGCACGTCTGGTTCCTCCGCCAGGTCCCGTCCCGCATCGCGGCTATTCTCGGCATGCCGGCCGGCGACGTCGAGAAGGTCGTCTACTTCGCGGGCTACCTCGTCACGTCTGTCGACGAGCGCGAGCGCGACCGCCTGCTCAAGGAGCTCGACTCCGAGCTCGCCGCGAAGGTGAAGTCCGCCCAGGACGACAAGACCAAGGACGCGCTCCGCGAGCGCGCCACGACCGCGCGGCGCGACATCGAGTCGCTCGTGCCTGGCGCCGTCCTCGACGAGCTCCAGTTCCACAAGTTCTCGCTGCGCTTCGGCCCGCTCTTCGAGGCGAAGATTGGCGCGGAGGCCATCTACGAGCTCTGCCGCTCGCTCGACCTGCCGGCGCTCGCCGAGAAGCTCGTGAAGGACCTCGCCGAGGCGTCCGCCGCGACCCGCGACAAGATCGCGAAGCGCCTCTCGATCGTCCGCGCGATGCAGCGCTCCGGCGTCCGCCCGGAGTGGATGTTCCTCACCAAGATCCCGGTCATCCCGCCGGCGCTCCGCCCGATGGTCGCGCTCGACGGCGGCCGCAACGCCACGTCTGACGTCAACGACCTCTACCGCCGCGTCATCAACCGCAACAACCGCCTCCGCAAGCTCATCGACATCGGCGCCCCGGACGTGATTCTCCGCAACGAGAAGCGCATTCTCCAGGAGGCCGTCGACGCGCTCGTGGATTCCTCGATCAAGCACGGCAAGGAGGCGTTCGCCTCGGCCTCGGCCGCCGCGCGCCGCCCGCTCAAGTCGCTCGCCGACGCCCTCAAGGGCAAGCGCGGCCTCTTCCGCCAGAACCTGCTCGGCAAGCGCGTCGACTACTCGGGCCGCTCGGTCATCGTCGTCGGCCCCGAGCTCTCGATCGACCAGACCGGCCTGCCCAAGAAGATGGCGCTCGAGCTCTTCCGCCCGTTCGTCATTGGCAAGCTCATCGAGCGCGAGCTCGCGTTCAACATCCGCGGCGCCGGCCGCCTCATCGACGAGGCGTCCCCGGAGGTGTGGGAGGTGCTCGAGGAGGTCATTCAGGGCAAGTACGTGCTCCTCAACCGCGCGCCGACCCTCCACCGCCTCGGTATCCAGGCGTTCCGCCCGGTCCTCGTGGAGGGCAACGCTGTCCGCGTCCACCCGCTCGTCTGCTCCGCGTTCAACGCCGACTTCGACGGCGACCAGATGGCCGTCCACGTTCCGCTCTCGGAAGAGGCGCAGTACGAGGCGCGCGAGATCATGGCGTCGAACCGCAACGTCCTCAAGCCCGGCGACGGCGAGCCGATTCTCTCGGCGCGCCAGGACATCAACCTCGGCTGCTACTGGATGACCAAGGCGATCGCGGGCGACAAGGGCGAGGGTAAGGTCTTCCCGGGCCCGAACTCGGCCGTCACCGCCGTCGACTACGACGCGATCTCGCCGCGCGCGCTCATCAAGGTACGCGGCAAGGAGGGCGGCAAGTTCGGTCCCTGGGCTGACGGCCTCCTCGAGACCACCGTCGGCCGTATCCTCTTCAACGAGGCGCTGCCGGACGACTACCCCTACGTCAACGAGACCGTCGACAAAGCTAGGATGACCCAGATCGTCGACGAGATGATCGGCCAGTACGGCATCGACTCCGTCGCGCCGCTCCTCGACCGCATCAAGACCTTCGGCTTCGAGGCCACGACCCGCGCCGGCGTCACGTTCGGCATCGACGACGTCCAGGTGCCGAAGGGCAAGACCGCCATCGTCGAGCGCGCCGCGGGTAAGGCTGCCGAGGTCGCGTCGCAGCACGCCGAAGGCCTCCTCTCGGATGACGAGAAGCTCCGCAAGATTGTCGAGATCTGGCACGGCGCCAAGGGCGAGGTCGAGAAGCTCGTGCCCTCGACGCTCGATCCGAACGGCTCCGTGTCGGACATGTGGAAGTCGGGCGCCCGTGGCTCGCTCTCGCAGCTGACCCAGATGTGCGGCATGAAGGGCCTCATCGCGAACTCTCGCGGCGAGACCATCGAGCACCCCGTCGTCTCGTCCTCCAAGGAAGGCCTCTCGCCGATCGAGTACTTCACGACCACGCACGGTTCCCGCAAGGGCCTCACCGACACCGCGCTCAACACCGCGAAGTCCGGCTACCTCACCCGCAAGCTGTTCGACGTCGCGCAGGACGTGGTCGTCTCCGAGAAGGACTGCGGCACGAAGGATTCCGTCCTCGTCGTCGCGGGCTCCGAGTCCGGCATCGAGGTCCCGCTCGCCAAGAAGCTCCGCGGCCGCGTGCTCGCCGAGGACGCCAAGGACGGCGAGGGCAAGGTTATCTTTGCCGCCGGCCACCTCCTCACCAAGACGGATTCCCAGGCCGTCGAGCGCGCCGGCGTCCAGTCGGCCCGCGTCCGCTCCCCGATGACCTGCGCTTCGCGCCGCGGCGTCTGCCAGGTCTGCTACGGCATGGACCTCGCGAAGGACGCGCCCATCGACCTCGGCGAGGCCGTCGGCACCGTCGCCGCCCAGGCGATCGGCGAGCCGGGCACCCAGCTCACCATGCGCACCTTCCACGCCGGAGGCGCGGCCTCCGTCGGCGGCGACATCACGCACGGCCTCCCGCGCGTCGAGGAGCTCTTCGAGCGCCGCAAGCCGAAGGTTCCGGCGGTCATCGCCAAGCAGGACGGCACGATCGGCGAGATCCGCGAGGAGGGTAAGGAGCGCCTCATCGTCGTCATCCCGGACGTCTCGTCGGGCAAGACTGGCAAGACGAAGTCCAACGAGTACTCGTTCCCGACGGTTCGCGTGCCGGTGGTGAAGGTCGGCCAGACCGTGAAGAAGGGCGACTTCCTCACCGACGGCTCCGCCGACATCAGCGAGCTCCACAAGCTCGCCGGCCGCGAGCGCGCCCAGAACTACATCATCGGCGAGGTGAACCGCATCTACGAGCTCCAGGGCGCCGCGGTGTCGCGCAAGCACATCGAGGTGATCATCAAGCAGATGTTCTCCCGCGTCCGCGTCATCGACCCGGGCACCACGGGCTACTCCGTCGGCGACATCGTCGCGGCCGAGGAGTGGGCCGAGGTCAGCGCGCAGGCCGACGAGAAGGGCAAGGCCGACCGCCTCATCATGGGCATCACCGAGGTCTCGCTCTCCCGCAAGTCGTTCCTGTCGGCGGCGTCCTTCCAGCACACCGCGAAGATCCTCATCAACACCGCGATTCGCGGCACCGAAGACGAGCTCCGCGGCCTCAAGGAGAACGTCATTATCGGCCGCCTCATCCCGGCCGGTACCGGGTTCGACGGCTCGCGGAAATTCGCGGCGGTCAAGAAAATCCGCGATCGGGAGGAAGCCCGCTACCAGGAGATCATGGCCGAGCGCGAGGCAGCTCAGGCGCTCGCCGCCGCGGCCCGCGCGGCCGCCGAGGGCGGAGCGGGTACGGGCCTCTCCATGGGCAACTTCTCCGGCGGTTTCTAGCCGCCGAGGCCCGGTCTCCGAGACCGCGTCCTGACCGCGTCCCGATCGTCAGTTCACGTCGGCTTAGCTTCACTTCGGTCCGTCGCCAAAACGAACCAACCAGTTGAGCAACCCACTCGCCGAGCGCGTCAAAGAGCGGATCCAGATCGTCGACATCGTCGGCGAGCGGGTCCGCTTGGCGCGCGCCGGAAACTCGTGGAAGGGCCTGTGCCCGTTCCACAAGGAGAAGTCGCCGTCGTTCAACGTCTCACCCGACCGCGGCACGTACTACTGCTTCGGCTGCGGGGCGAAGGGGGACGCGATCTCGTTCCTGCAGGAGTTCGAGGGCCTCTCGTTCGTCGAGGCGCTCACGAAGCTCGCCGAACGCGCGGGCGTCCAGTTCGACCCCTCCGAGATCGGGATGCGCGCGCCGTCTGTGCCGAAGGATCGCCGCGAGCGGCTCCTCGCGTGCCTCGAGGCGGCGTGCTCGGCGTACCAGCGGGCGCTCCTCGGCTCGCCCGAGGCGGTCGAGTACGTGAAGAAGCGCGGCCTCACCGACGAGACGATCGCGAAGTTCCGAGTCGGCCTCGCGCCGGACGAGTGGCGCTACGGCGAGGACGCGTGCAAGGCCGCCGGCTTCACCGAGGAGGAGATCGAGGCCGCCGGCATCACCAAGAAGCCGGACCAGGGCGACCGCCGCTACGACCGCCTGCGCGGGCGCATCACGTTCCCGATCATGGACGGGGAGGGGAAGGTGATCGGCTTCTCGGGCCGCATCCTGCCCGGCCACGAGACCGCCGAGACGCCGAAGTACATGAACAGCCCCGAGACCGAGGTGTTCAAGAAGTCGAAGGCGCTCTTCGGGATGCCGTGGGCGCGCGCCGCGATGCGCCGCCTCGG
>CAZNOT010000025.1:0-8197 GCA_964574865.1 uncultured Candidatus Saccharibacteria bacterium
TTTGGGGGGGGGGTTATTGGTTGTTTTCCTGTGTCCCCCGCGCCTCGGTAGACGGGGGTCTTCATCGACGAATGATACAGGAAAAGCGCCGGCCCCGCTTCGCGGGGCCGGCGCTTCGGCCACATCGTTCCTACCGTTGCCCGTACCGCGCGAGCAGCGCCTTCACGCCGGCCAAGTTGCGATCGAACTCGATTGCCTCGTGAGACGAGAGCTCGACGGTGACCGCCGGAATCCCGATCGAGGCGAGCCAGCCATCGGCGTCGCCGGTGACGGCGTAGGCGTCGAACGTGTCGACGGCGGGGTAGCCGGACGCGGCCGCGTAGGCGTTCATGATCTCGCGCGTCTCGGGGAGGATGCCGGCCTCGCACTCGGAGGCGTACACCGCGTTCGATTGGCTGTGCCAGAAGACGGCCGCGGCAGGTTCAGTCGACGCGACGAGGTCGCGGATCGCCGCGGCCTCGGGCTCCGAGAAGGCGGCGGTGCCCGCGCTCACGGTCCGGCTGCGCCACTTCGATTCCGGCTGCCACTTGCACGCGAAGTTTCGGTTGAGGTCGACGCCGTTCGCGTTGAAGCGGCCCGCGGACTGGTCCGCCGAAGCGGGCACGTCGGCCGCCGCGAACCGACCCTCCTTCCCCACGATCTTAAACACGCCGTCCGGGTTCGCGTTCGGGACGACGGTCACGGAAACGTTCGCGGGCAGCGCCGTCGGGTTCGCCTCTAGGTAGTCCATCACCTGGTACGCCAGCACGACGCTGTTCCACTCGTACCCGCCGTGCACGCCGCCGACGAAGAGGAGGCGCGTCGCGCCGTCGCCGTACGTGAACGACTCGATGGCGCGGCCCTCGACCGACGCGCCGATAACGGCGCGCGCCGGCCCTTGCGGGGCCGGCGCCTCCGGCGCCACGGGAGCCGGCTCCGGCGACGGCTCTCGGTTCGCGAAGAAGAGCGCGGTGACGCCGGCGACGACCACGAGCGCCGCGGCGACGGCGAGGCGCGGCCAGCCGGAGCGGAGACCCGAGCTCGGCGGCATTAGTTGGCGAAGCTCGCGAGTACGGCCTCGATGCCCTTCTGGTTCTTAGGCCACTCGGTCTCCTCGTGGTCGGTGAGGAGCACGCTGATCGCGGCGATGTCCTTCTTGGCAAACCAGTTGGTCATGTCGCCGGTAACCTCGTAGAAGTTGAACTCCTCGTGCGCCGGGTAGCCCGACGCCTTCGCGAAGGTCGCGGTGAGCTCCTTGGTCTGGTCGAGCATGTCGTTGTGGCAGTTCGAGGCGAACACGCCGCCGGCCGAGCTGTACCAGACGATAGCCGCCGTGACGGGGTGCGACTCGACGTACGCCTTGATGGCCTGAGCTTCCGGCTCGGAGAACGCCGCGGTGCCCCCGCTCACCTTCTTGCTCTGCCAGACCGCGTCCGCCTGCCAGTCACAGTCGAAGTTGCGGTTGAGGTCGACCGTGTTGCCGTTGAAGCGGCCGGCGACGCGCGTCGCCTCGCTCGCGGTGATCTCGGAGGAATCGAACGAGCTGGTCGCGCTCGTGACCTTGGCGAGGCCGTCCGGGTTCAGGACCGGAACCACCGTCACGCGGATGCCGGTCGGGATAACGCCGGGGTTCGCCTCGAGGTGCGCCATCGCCTCGTACGCGACGCTCGCCGTGTTCGCACTGTAGCCGCCGTGGATGCCGCCGACGAGCAGGAGCTCGCTCGCACCCTTCGCCGCGCCGTAGTGGTAGGCGACGATGTCGCGGCCGCCGGCCGACTTACCGATAACCTCAATTTTCTCGTCGATCGGAGCAGTGGTGGTGGCCGCGGGCGCGGTCGTGGTCGCGACGGGCTCGGGCGACGGGGCTACCGAGGCCGGACCGCGGCTAAAAACGTAAACGCCGAACCCGATAATCGCGATGACGACGATTGCGGCAATGATTTTTTTCATGGCACCCATTCTACACCTAGCGAAATTTTGGCGCCGCCGAGCCAAATCGGGCCTGAAACAAAGGAAAGTTGCCCGTTCTCTCGGGCGACTCGAGGTACGCCTACCGGACGAGCTCCAGCCGCGCCACCTCGACTCCCCCTTCCGTCATCTGGCCCCGCACGTGCGCCTTCGCGTTCTCGGCGAGCGAACCAGAATCGCAGGCGACGGCGCTCCCGTCCGCGACCACGCACACGCTCTGGACGCCGAACAGGAGAGGAGCCTGGTGCCCCGGCTGGCCGTCTTCCTCGAACACGAGGTGCCAGGAACCCGGCGCAACCTCTTTGAGATGGCCGTCCCGCTCGAAGGTGAACTCCGGCTCCGGAGCGAAATCTCCCGCGGAGCACCTGATGCCGTCTACGTACCACCCGCCGTCGAGGGCGCGGAGCGCGACGACCGCCTGCTCGGTGGAGGTCGAGGGCTTCTTGGCGGTCACGAGCACCTCAACCTTGCTGGCGCCTTCGGACAACCTTCTGGTGGAGATAGCCTCGGGGACGACCGTCTGACAGAGGACGGGGTCGAGCCCGCCTCGCGACGCCTCGAGGCGCTCGCGCAGCTCCGCGCTCAAAATCGGCGACTTGCCCAGCCCCTCTCGGTACGGATCGGTGCTCGTGGATTGCGCCGCCGCGAGCCACGCGCCGTAGAATTCGCGAACAATGTCGGACGGGTCAGCGGTCGAAACCTGCTGCTTTCCGGCCGAACGCAGACCTAAAGCGACAACGGCCAGGGCCAGTATCGCGGCGGCGGCGAGGGCGAGTTTTTTGTCTGTTCGCATGGGGAGGTTCGGCTACGGGTACTAAGCTGCTCGGCCAACATTGGGGAAGAGGGGCGCCGTCACAGTTACTAGACGGACGAGGACCACGATTCAGTCACGGGTCGACGAGCCTTTTGGCGACAGGAAATACCGCCGCTCGCCTCGGCTACGCGTTGAGGTAGGTGACGGTCAGCTGCGGGCAGATCGCGAAGATACCCCACAAGCAGGTACGTCGAGTCGTTCAGGGCACCCGAGCCTAGGCCTAGGGCGGCCCCACGCTCGGCGGTGAGAGAGACGGCTTTGGCGAGCAGCGGCCGCGGCGGCTTCCCTCTCGTCTTCTCGAGGTAGTCCTTCCAAGAGTGAGCGGTCGTTTTGTATGTCTTATCTGCCACCCTTCTGGACCGAGATGACCAGGTGCTCCGTGGGGAGCGAGTAGCCGGTCTCGGTCTTAAGCTCGCCTTCGACAATACCTCGCACCGCCTGGCGCTCCGGATCGGTCTTGAGCCCGAGCGACCGACACAGCACCCCGACAATGTCCTCTGCGACATCAGACGTTATGCGACTCGTCACCTTCGAGTTTGTCGGTCGACCGAAGTCCTCCAGTACCCTCATCATCTCTTTGTACTTCTCCTCGTCGTGAGGCGAGCAGTCCCCGGTCAGCCGACAGTCAATCTGCCGACGGGCATCGTACGTACCCTTGAAGGTAATGATGAAGAGCCAGCCGTTCGGCTCGACCAGTTCCCAGGCGGCAGCCAGGTACGGTCGGTACCCGCCGACGCCGTCTTCCGGGATCGAGTGCGACGAGAGGACCAGGTCGAATCGCTCCGAAATTTCGACGGGGAACTTGCCTGCGACCACCTCGAGCCCAGCGGCTCTTAGCTTCTCGACCTTCTCCGCGTCTTGCTCGACCGCGAGGTAGCGGCTAACGGCCTGGGCGTACGGCACGGCCGTCTCGACGAAGCCCGCCCCGATATCGAGCATTGACCGCAGGCTGTGCTTCCCAACGAAATCTAGGACGGTCTTTTTGAGCGTCTCCTTTTGGTTGTAGGCGTAGCTCGGAGAAACGCTGAAATCGACTTTTTCCATGGAAACCGATTATTCCACATAAACGGGTCTGGACTGAGGCACCTCGGACACAGGAACCTCGCTCAAGCTGGCTGGACACGTCGGACTCGCACTTTTCCATACCTTGCCCCACAAGCCTTCCCGAAGGGTCAGCCGGAACCGAGGGCGACGCACCTCGGACGGGCTCAAAATGAGACAAATGAGACACCCGATATGGTGGAAGTTAATTCCCTCGCCGACTTGCTTCTGATGGAAATACGTAGTTTTGTAGCATCGTGGTCAGGAATTACGCTGCCCGGTGGCGCCGAAAGTTTAGGCGTTACGTGGCCAAAGGCGACGGTATTCTGGCTGCTGCCGCCAAGACCTGTGGGTACGCCTGCAGAGACGCCGCAAATGTCGCGCTCCTCGCGCTAGGACTCGCGGTCAACTCTCTATTCTCTGCAAAATGTCCAGAAAAGAAGATCCTCTTTGTCGAGCCGCCGCAGCAAGGATTCGGCGATCTTCTGTTTCAGACGGCCACTTTCCGCGCGCTCGCTCTCCATGGTTACGCGGTGCATGTCCTACTGTCGAAGCCTGAACACGCGGCTATCCTGCGGGGCAACCCGGATGTTTCAAGCGTTAACATTAAGCTGCCTCCGCGGTGGCACGGCTGGGTGGTGGCGCTTGGCCGTGACACGCTGCGGGAGCATGCGGTTGCTCTCCGATTCCCCTGTGCGCGTCGTGCGTACCCAGATGCGGACATTGCCACCTGGCGAGAGGCGCTCGCAGGAAATCACGCCCACGCGTGGATCTCGTCCGTCGGCGCGGCCCTAGGGGTAGACCTCGGGCGCAACGCCCGCCCAACAATGGCGGCGGGGGCAGAGTTGCTGCCGCAGCGGACAGTGGCGGTGGTGGCGGGTATTGGCGACCCACAAAAGCGCGTCGGAGGGCTACGCGACGTAACGCTGGCGATCGCCGAATCGAGGCCTGTTATCGTGCTCGGGACCGAGGTCGGATGGGCGCGAATCGAGCACCCGAACGTCGACGACCGGGTGAACCAACAAACGTACGCCGGGGCAATCGACACGCTCGCTGGGTGCGCGGCGGCCGTCGCGCCCGAAGGGAGCCTCGCGCACGTCGCGCTCACGCTCGGCGTGCCGACCGTGGTCGTTGAGCGCGACGAGCCGTACGACAGGTTCGGGCCGACCTCCCCGCTCGCGACGCGCGCGGCCGCCGCGGATCTCGCGGCGGCCGGGGGCGCAGAGCGGGTCGCGGCAATGGTCGCCGCCGTAGCCCGCTAGAGCTTGGGCACCGCCTCCTCGACGAGCGCCCGCTCCTGAGGGAACGAGAGCAGCTCGAGCGCCTCGGCCGGCGCGGCCCAGCGGACCTCTTTGATGGTGAAGCCGCCCTCCTCGGCCTGGTCGACCTTCTCGATGTCGCCGGCCTCCGCCGCCTCGACGAGGAAGGCGCGAACCTCGTGGCGCACCTCGCCCGCGTCGTAGCCGTAGGGCGCGAGCTCGCCGAGCACCTCGAACGCGGCGACGCCGGTCTCTTCGGTAATCTCGCGGCGCAGGGCGCCGTCGTGGTCTTCGCCGTGCTTCGCCTTCACCCCGCCCTTCACCAGGCGGTACTGGTCTACTCCTTTCTCCTTGTCGAAGCGCTTGAGGAGCAAAAACTCTGGCCCCGCCTCGGCGCGGCGGAATATGACGGCCTGGACGTCGTTCGAAATTTTGGTGGTCATGGCGCGCATCGTAGCAGAATCGACTCGTACGCGTCAGTCATCGCCCGGAGCGAGTAGCACTCGCGGACGGTCTTGCCGCCCGCGGCGCAGACGTCGGCGCGGGACGCCTCGTCGAGTCTGGCCACCCGCGCAATGGCGGCGGCCAGCGCGGCCGGGTCCTCGGACGGCACGAGGAAGCCGTTCTGCCCGTCCTCGATGACCTCGGGCGTGCCGCCGACCGCGGTCGCCACCACCGGCGCCCCCGCGGCGAGGGCCTCGAGGAGCGCCATCGAGACCCCCTCGATGCGCGACGGTAGCGCGACGCACGCCGCAGTCGCCATTCGAGCGAGGAGCGCCGCCTGGCCCATCGTCTCGAATCGGACGTTCGGGTTCGGACCCGCCGACGCGAGCAGCTCCGCGCGGTACGCGGCCTCGGCATCTGAGCCGCGGCCCTCGGGCGAGCACACCACGAGTTCCGCGGTGCCGCGAAGCTGCGCCGAAGCCGCGACTGCGATATCGAGCCCCTTGAGGGGAGAGAGCCTCGCCGGGATGACGACCTCCGCGAGGCGGGGACCCTCGGCCCGCGCGCGCTCGGCGGGGGTCCGATGGCCTTCCCCGACCCGCTCGAGAAGCCCGCGCGCACCATCATCACCGGCGAGGGTGGCCCGACGCCGTCCCGCTTCAAGCACGTCATCAAAACGAAATCAGGCCGCTACCGCCGCCTCATGCCGCTCGAGCTGGAGCGGGCCAACATGTTCCCCGACCACCACACCGCCGCGTCTGGCGACGGCAGGCGCGCCTTCTTCATGGGCAACGCGCTGGTGGTGGGAGTCATAGAAAAGCTGGGCCGCGCGCTAGAGAATTCAATCTAAAAACTCTACGAACTCGCAGCGGCGGTGCGAAAAGAAAAGCGCGCCCCGGACGGGGCGCGCGGCAATCACGCTACAAGGACTTTCAAGAACGGAGCAGAGCCTCGACGTCCATCAATCGACGAACGACTCCCCCGGGACGAATCGCTCCGCCCGAGCGTAATCGACGTTCCGTAGAGAAGGCTGAGGACCCCGAACTCCGGCCGATGGTCCGGCAGGGTGAGGTTCATTCGGCCGAACTCTACGGTCACAACGGTCGGCTCAACCACAATTCGTTGCGCCAGGTTCTCAGCGAGCCAGCGCCGCTCGTCTTTCGAGGCGAGCGGCCACCATTTATCAGTGACGCTCTTCGCGTCGCCAATGATGGCTCGAGCGCCAGGCTTGTGCTGGCGGCCGAGGGTTTCTACCTCGTCTTGCAAGACGCCAATCTTCGCCTCGCACACGCGCACGCGGTCCTTCAGGGGTCGGTAGCGACGCCCGAAGTCCTCTTGGTCGAGGTTTCCCGCGACGTAGGCCTCGTAGCACTTGGTCGTCTCCGACCGGAGGGTTTCGAGGATGCCCGTGGACTCGGCGAGGGCCGTCGATTTGATCCTGAGCTCCTCGTGGACCCGCTCGAACAGCGGGACCAGTCGGTCCTCGGCGTACATCGCGCGAATACCCTCGACGAACAGGTTCTCGAGATCGTCCACGCGAATGCGAGTGCGGCACTTGCAGCACACGTACCGAGACCGGTCGCTGTACACGTACATCTTGCCGCCGCACCCGCACTGCGCGATGCCGCTGAAGACGTGGGCCGACATCTTGCCTGGGCGTTTCCGCTCGGCGAGTTGCGCGTCGATGATTCGGTTCGCCTCATCCCACACGTCCTCGGTGACAATTGGCTCAATCGGCACCATCACCCAGTCGGACTCGGGCTTGGCGACCCACGCCTTCCCGTTGTCTTCGCTCCGGGTGTGGTTGGCGCGACGTAGGCCCTTGGCGGACGGGTCCCGGATGAGGCGCGCGATGGTCGTGTCGCTGAACTTGCTGCCGTTCCGGGTCCGGTGGCCTGCCTCGTTGAGAAGGCGGGCAACTGTCTTCTTCCGCTTGTGCTTGATGAAGAGCTCGTAGACGAGCTTCCGAATCGGGGCTTCGTCGGGGTGAATCACCAGCTTCCCATCCACCCAGTGGTGGCCGAAGGTTCCGGAGCCGCCGACGCACTTGCCGAGCTTGGCGCGGATGGGAATCGAGGCGGCAACCCGCGACCCGATTTCCTCCCGTTCCCACTGTGCGAGTGCGCCGAGGACGCTGAGGAACAATCGGCCGCTCGACGTGGCCACGTTGATCGGCTCGTCGAGCGACACGAGGTCGGCGCGGTGCTCGTGGAAGATGTCGGACACCTCCAGGAGCTCGCGGGTGTTGCGGACCAGGCGGGCGAACTTCGAGACGATCAGGGTGGTAATCTCGCCCGACTTGATGTCGGCGAGCATCCGCTGGGTCTCGGGGTGCCACAGGACCGCCTTCCCGCTGACCGCCTCGAGGCTGTAGGTCTTGGCGACCGTCCAGCCCTTGGAGGCGGCGTAGTCGCGGGCGCGCTGCTCGTGGTGCATTGGGCTGTCGCCCTGAGCCTGCATCTCCGTAGAGACGCGGACCCAGATGCCGACACTCTGCGGCTTCATGAGGGTGAGTATCTTTGAGGACATATCGTTTATTTTTGGTTTTCAGAGAGTGAGATTTGCCTATCTACTACATTACAAAAGACATATTTGTCAATATTTAAATACGGGCGACCTCTCTAGGATTCGAACCACGAAGAAGCCGCCCGAGGGCGGCTTCTTCGTGAACGGGCCTTATTGTTCCGTGGGT
>CAZNOT010000026.1:0-8132 GCA_964574865.1 uncultured Candidatus Saccharibacteria bacterium
TCCTCGCTGGCCGCGCCGTGGCCGGTGACGCTGGCGCTCGTGGCGCTCGGCGCATCGATCTGGCCCGCCTACGTCGAGGGCGCGATCGCGTTCGCGCTGATCGAGGGCGCCTCAACGGTGGACCGGGTCGGCCCAGGCTGGCTGCCGCTCACCGCCGCCGCGCTCGCGATCGCCGGCGTGGCTGAAATCGCCCGACCGCTCCTCGCTCGGCGGGGGCGCGCGACCGTCTAGCATGGCGAGGAGCTTCTTCCGCGGCGCAGAGCGCCGGGCCCGGGTGGCCGCGACGCTCGACTTCGATCCTGACGAGGTCATCATCGACGCCGAGAACCTCGCCGGCTACGACGCGGCGCGGCCCGAGGGTCGCCTCGAGCGCCCCATCTCACGGCTCACCCTCGCGGCGCTCGCAGCTCTCGCGCTAGCGTTCGTCGCCGGCTTCGGCGGCCGGCTCTGGTACCTGCAGGTGGTTCGCGGCGATGGGTTTGCCGCGCGCGCTGAGTCGAACCGTCTGCGCGAGGAAATCACCTTCGCCGAGCGCGGCGCGATTTTGGATCGCAACGGCGTGGCGCTAGCTATTTCTGACCCGCCCACCGCGGATCGACCGTGGCCGCGACGCGACTACATTGACGCGCCGGGGTTCGGCGCGCTCCTCGGCTACGTGAGCTACCCGAAGAGAGATTCGGCCGGCAACTACACCGACACGGAGATTCGCGGCGTCGCCGGTGTCGAGCGCTCCTACGACAGCGCGCTCGCGGGTGAGAACGGCGCGCGGCTCGTCGAGGTCGATGCCCGCGGCGCGATCGTTTCGGACGGCGCAGCCCGCCCGGCCGAGCACGGCGAGCCGGTCACGCTCTCGGTCGACGCGCGCCTCCAGGAGGCTCTCGCGGCCGCGCTCGCGACAATCGTCGAGGAGCGCGGTTTTCGCGGAGGCGCGTCTGGCGTGATGGACCTGCGCACGGGCGAGGTTCTCGCCATGGCGAGCTTCCCCGAGTTTGATCCCGAGACGATGTCCGACGGCGAGGACGACGGTCGCATCCAGGGGTGGCTCGACTCCGACCGCCAGCCGTTTCTGAACCGCTTCTCGCAGGGCGTGTTCACGCCCGGCTCAATCGTGAAGCCGTTCTTCGCCGCCGCGGCGCTCGCCGAGGGGACCGTCACGCCCGACACGACCGTCTACTCGGACGGCGCGATGGAGGTGCCGAACCCGTACGATCCCGAGAATCCGTCGATCTTTACGGACTGGAAGGCGCACGGCACCGTAGACATGCGCCAGGCGATTGCCGTCTCTTCGAACATCTACTTCTACACGATCGGCGGCGGCGCGGGCGCGATCGAGGGGCTCGGCATCGCGCGGCTCGAGCGGTACGCGCGCAGTTTCGGCTTCGGTGAGCCGCTCGAGGACCTCGCGCTGCGCGGACCTGAGGGTACCGTGCCGAGCCCGGGCTGGAAGGAGGAGCACTTCGATGGCGACCCTTGGCGCCTCGGCGACACGTACTTCACCTCGATTGGCCAGTACGGGTTCCAGGCGAGCCCGGCGCAGGCGCTGCGCGCGGTGTCTGCCGTCGCGACGGGCGGCGCCATCGTCGAGCCGACGCTCGCGTTCCGGGCGGGGGGAGAGGCCCCGGAGTTCGCGCACGTCGAGGGTATCTCGCCGGACGAGTTTCGGGTGGTTCGCGAGGGAATGCGCCGCGGCGCGCTCGAGGGCACGGCGCGGGCGCTCGGCGGTATCCCCGGCCTCGAGATCGCGGCGAAGACCGGCACCGCCGAGGTCGGCACGGTGAAGGCGAAGGTGAACTCGTGGGTCATGGGCTTCTGGCCCTACGACGAGCCTCGGTACGCGTTCGTGACGCTCCTCGAGCACGGCGACCGGACGAACCTCTTCGGCGCGTCGCCGGGTACGCGCGTGTTCTTTGAGTGGCTCGCGGCCAACGCTCCTGAGTACCTGTAGGGGAGGACGAAGGCAGAAGGCAGAGGGCGTAAGGCGGAAGGGATTCAGGTCCGAACTTCTGCCTTCTGCCTTGCGCCTTCTGCCTTCGTTCGCTCCTTCCGCCCCTTTGACATCACCCTTGACGCCACGTAGACTCCGCCCGTCAATTTTTGCCACTAAGACCCGCCAAATGGCCCAGAAGAAAGAGCTGATGACCCGAGAAACCCTCGAGTCCTTGGAGCGCGAGCTCAAGGAGCTCGTTTCCGTGCGCCGCCGGGAGGTCGCGGCCGCGCTCGAATCCGCGAAATCGCAGGGCGATCTTTCCGAGAACGCCGAGTACCACGAGGCCCGCGAGGAGCAGGCGATGGTCGAGCACCGTATCGGCGTGATCGAGGAGATGATCAAGCACGCCGAGATCGTCTCGCGCCACTCGTCCGACATCGTCGAGGTTGGCGCGACCGTGATCGTGAAGAAGCCGGACGGCTCGAAGGCTACCTACACCCTCGTCGGCGCTGAGGAGACCGATATTGCCGCCGGTAAGGTCTCGTACCAGTCGCCGATCGGCCAGGCGCTGATGGGGAAGAAGAAAGGGGAGTGCGCCGTCGTGAATACTCCCAAGGGAGAAGTCTGCTACGACGTTCTCGAAATCAAGTAGGTCGAGCCGGGGAAACCGCCGAGTGCCGGCTGTGGCAAACGAAAATCGCCCTCGGGGTACATGCGTACACTGTCGGGCGATTTTCGTTCGCCTCGCTCGGCCCTGACGGTTTCGTGGTGATTCTGGGCGAAATACGGTCTCCCACGAAAAAAAGAAAAACGGCGGCGCCCTACGGGCGCCGCCGTTTTTCTGCTACATTAGGCGACGCCAATGGCCTCCGTCGAAGAAATCCGCCAGGTTCGCCTCGCGAAGCTCGAGACCCTGCGCGCGCAGGGGGTCGACCCGTACCCGTCGACGTCGGCCCGCACGCACGAGATCGGCGTCGCCGTCGACCGCTTCGAGGCGCTCTCGGGCTCGGGCGACGAGGTCGTGCTCGCCGGCCGCGCGCTCGGCATCCGCGGCCAGGGCGCGCTCGCGTTCGTCGACCTCGACGACGGCACCGGCAAGATCCAGGCGTTCCTCAAGAAGGACGAGTCGCCGGCCTACGAGGGCCGCGCCGACCTCGATGGCTTCGCGCTCTTCTCCGAGACCGCCGACCAGGGCGACTTTCTGGAATTCCGCGGCACGCTAGGCGCTTCGAAGCGCGGCGAGAAGACCGTCTTCGTGAAGTCGTGGCGCATGCTCTCGAAGTCGCTACGCGCGCTCCCCGACGGCTGGTACGGCCTCAAGGACCCGGACGAGGTGCTGCGCCGCCGCTACCTCGACATCCTCCTCAACCCGGAGGTCCGCCTGCTGGTCGAGCGTCGCTCGCGCTTCTGGAACGCCGCGCGCTCGTGGCTCCTCGGCCGCGGCTTCGTCGAGGTCGAGACGCCGGTCCTCGAGAACGCGACCGGCGGCGCCGAGGCCGAGCCGTTCCAAACCTTCCACAAGGCGCTCGACCTGCCGGTCTACCTCCGCATCTCCGCGGGCGAGCTCTGGCAGAAGCGGCTCCTCGTCGCGGGCCTGCCCAAAATTTTCGAAATCGGCCGCATCTTCCGCAACGAGGGCATGTCGCACGAGCACCTGCAGGACTACACCCAGCTCGAGTACTACGAGGCGTACGCGGACTACTGCCAGGGGCTCGACGCCGTGCGCGAGCTGTACCTCACGCTCGCGACCGAGGCGTTCGGTACGACGAAGTTCAGCCTCAACGGCCACGACGTCGATCTCGCGAGCCCGTGGGGGGAGATCGATTTCCGCGACGCCGTCCGCGAGCGCCACGGCGTCGATGCGCTCGAGTCGTCCGAGGACGAGCTCAAAGCCGCGCTCGAGGAGGCGGGCATCGCCGCCGAGGAGCCTTTCTCGCGCGAGCGCGCCGCCGACCAGCTCTGGAAGGTGTGCCGCAAGGAGATTGCCGGCCCAGCCGTGCTCACCGGCGTGCCCGTCATCATGGAGCCGCTCGCCAAGCGCGACCCGAAAGATCCCCGCGTCGTCGAGCGCTTCCAGGTTATCCTCGGCGGCTCCGAGGTGGGCAAGGGCTTCTCCGAGCTCAACGACGCCGTCGACCAGCGCGAGCGCTTCGAGCGCCAGCAGGCGATGCGCGACGCGGGCGACGCCGAGGCGCAGATGGGGGACTGGGAGTACGTCGAGGCGATGGAGCACGGCATGCCGCCCGCCTTCGGTTTCGGCGTCTCGGAACGCCTCTTCGCGTTCCTCGCCGGAAAATCCGTCCGTGAGGCGCAAATCTTCCCGCTGATGCGCCCACGCTCGAAGGACTAGCTTCGGCTTTTTGAGTCAGAAAAAGAAAAAGCCGCGCCGCGCGCGGCTCTTGCCATCGAGGAGCTGGCCAGCTAATCACCGACCTTCCGGTTCGATGAGGGCCCGAAGTCGCGCTATTTCGGCGCGGAGGCGGGCGAGCTCGGCTTCGGCCGAGTGCAGCCTCGATTCCGCGACGAGGGCAGAGCTGCTTCCGTCGGGCCGCGTAGATTTCGTGTACGCCGCCACTTCCCGTAGATACTCGACCCGGTGCCGCGCTTCGTCTGCGCGCTCTTCGAGTCGGGACACCCTCCGCCGAACGCTGGGTGGCAGCGAGTAGAGCGTGAGACCGAAGGCGGCGGCGATTCCGGAGAGCGCGAGGATGGTGGGGTGCTTCGCGAGCGAGAGCGCGGCGACCGTCGCGCCGAGGATAATGATGATCTTTTTCATAGTCTTTCCGGACCGACGTTACCGCAGATGCCCTAATTTGACAATATATATAATATATGATTATATTTGAGGCCTATGAAAACGATCCTTGTTACCGTGACGGTGTTTGTGTCTCTGCTCGTAATCCTCATCCCGCTGGACGCTAAAAAGCAGCGTGACCGCGAGGCTGGTCGTGCGGTGCCCGACGGCCAGGTGGCCGATTACGAGGTCCGGGTTACCCGCGGGGGAGCTCTGGCCCCCTCGGCGCCACGCTACCCGACTGACGCGGAGGTGGCCGACTACTGGAAGGCTCGCGGCGGCTACGGGGCGGCGAAGGAGTAGCCTTCCCGTCGGCTCAGAAATACGAAGGCCCGACCGCGCAGCGGTCGGGCCTTTTTCTGTGGAAAACTCTGGCGCCGTGTGGCGCTTGGTGGGATAGGATGGTGTCTAGGTGGGAGAAAGTGGTAAATCGCCTCGACCTCGGTTAAACCCTTCAAACACCTGACCAACACCATGTTCCTCGGCGAACACACCCACGCGCTCGACGAAAAGAAGCGCCTCACGCTACCGGTCAAACTCCGGAAGGCTGTGGGGAGGGGCGTCGTGGTCACGCGCGGGCTCGACGGCTGCCTCTTCCTCTACCCGGACAAGGAGTGGAAGGGAATCAGCGGCAAGCTCGCGGCCTTAGGCATGGGCCAGTCGGACACCCGCGGGTTCGCGCGCTTCATGCTCGCGGGCGCGGTCGAGACGGAGGTCGACTCCGCCGGCCGCATCCTCGTGCCGGAGCACCTGCGCGAATTCGCGGGTATCAAGTCGTCGGTGGTCGTCGCCGGCGTCGCCAACCGATTAGAAATTTGGGACGAGTCCCGCTGGAAGTCCTACGCCGCGTCCGTCGCGAAGGCTGCCGACGCGATGGCCGAGAAGCTGGGTCAGGTCGGCGCTATCTAGCTAGCGGCCGATGCAGCCTC
The DNA here is from genome assembly GCA_964574865.1 of uncultured Candidatus Saccharibacteria bacterium. Lineage (GTDB taxonomy): Bacteria > Patescibacteriota > Minisyncoccia > Phycocordibacterales > JAACPR01 > DATDYW01. The sequence goes on from CAZNOT010000026.1 coordinate 5,651, forward strand.
GCACCGCCCACACGCCCGTTCTTTCAAACGAAGTTCTCGAAAATCTCTCGATCCCCGAGGGTGGGGTCTACGTCGATCTGAACGTGGGCCAGGGCGGGCACGCGGCGCTGGTCGCCGCCCGCTTCCGCCCGAGCGTCATTGTGGGAATCGACGCCGATCCGGAAGCGGTCGCTATTGCTTCCGGGCGCCTCGAGGGCGCAGCGCCCCGGGTCTGCATCTTCCAGGCCTGGAGCGACGAGATCGGCGCGATTCTCGACCGCGAGAAAATTGGTCCGATCGACGGCGCCCTCTTCGATCTCGGGCTCCGCTCGGACCAGCTCGAGGGTTCCGGCCGCGGGTTCTCGTTCCGCGCCGACGAGCCGCTCGACATGCGCATGGGTCCGACGGCGGACACGACTGCCGCGGAGCTGGTGAACACGCTCTCCGAGGCGGAGCTCGCCGAGACCATCGAGGTCTTGGGCGAGGACCGCTACGCGCGGCGCATCGCGCGGGGCATCGTCGCCCGCCGCGAAATCGCGCCCTTCGCGAACGCCGCCGACCTCGCGGACACGATCCGCGGCGCGGTGCCCGCGACCGCCCGCCACGCGAAGACGCACGCCGCCACCAAGACGTTCCAGGCGCTGCGCATCGCGACGAACGGCGAGCTCTCGAGGCTGCGCGCGGCGCTCCCGCAGGTGTGGGACCGGCTGGCGCCCGGCGGCCGGCTCCTCGCCATCACGTTCCACTCGCTCGAGGACGGCGCCGTGAAGCGCTTTCTCCGGGGCAAGTCAGACGACGGGGAGGCGACGCTCCTCGCGAAGAAGCCGATCGGTCCGTCCGAGCAGGAGATTGCCGAGAACCCCCGGGCGCGGAGCGCCAAGCTCCGCGCGGCCGAGAAACGACCGTGACTTTACAGACAGACACGCATTACCCGAAACGAACGAACCCAATGAGCAGCGCCTACGCCGTCCCGCTCCGCCCGATCGTTGCCCGCCCAGCCGCTCGCTCGGCGCGCCGAGGGATTGGCTTCAACCTGCTGCTCGGCGTGGCTATCGTGGCGCTCGTCGGCCTGTATTTCGCCGCGTACGTGGCGACGGTGCTCGCCGTGGGTCGCATGGAGCGCGCGGAGGATCGCGCGGGCGAACTCGCCGCCGCGCTCCACGACGCCGAGCGCGCCCTCGTCCGCGGCGGCGCGCTCTCGTACGGCGACGCGGCCGCGGCGGGTCTCGCCGAGGTCGCGCCCCGTTTCGTCTCGTCGGCCGGCGCGGTAGCCGCGCTCTCGGCGAATGAGCGCTAAGCCCGAGTTTTCGGGAATCGCGCGGAGCCGGCTCCGCTTCTTGGCCGTAATTTTTGCGCTCGCGGCGCTCGCCGTTCTGGCGCAGCTGTGGTCGCTGCAGATCGTGCGCGGCGCCGAGCTGCGCGCCGCGGGCGAGGATGGCGCGGCGGGCTCGCTCGCGGCCTACGATCGCGGCGACATATACCTAACACGCGCCGACGGCCGGCGCGTGCCCGCGGCGACGCTCGCCTCCGGGTACGCCGCGGTCGTGACTCCGGCGTCGGTCGAGGACGCGGGCGCCCTCTACGACGCGCTGCGCCGCGCCGCTTCGTCCTCGGCCGTGACCCTCGACCGAGCGGCGTTCGTCGCGCGCGCCACGCCTGGCGCCGGCGGTTCGTTCGACGCGGCCTCGCACCTCTCTGAAGCTGAGGGTGCCGCCATTGAGGCGCTCGACCTACCCGGCGTGGCGCTGCGCCGCGAGCGTTGGCGCAGCTACCCCGGCGAGCGATCGCTCGCGCACGTGCTCGGCTTCGTGGGCTGGGAGAACGAGGTGCGCACCGGCACGTACGGGCTCGAGCGCCAGTACGAGGATACGCTCGGGCGCGAGTCTGGCGGCCGCTACGCAAATTTTTTCGCGGAGGTGTTCGCCGGCGCCCGCCGCGCGGCGTCCGGCAACCGCCCCGACGGCGACCTCGTGACCTCGATCGAACCGTCGGCCCAGGCCTACCTGGAAGAGGCGCTCGCCGGTGTCGGCGAGCGCTACGCGGCGCGCGAGGTCGGCGGCGTCGTGCTCGACCCCGCGACCGGAAAAATTATCGCGATGGCGGGCTGGCCGAACTTTGACCCGAACGACTACGGCGCCGAGGGTGATCCCGGCGTCTACCAGAACCCGCTCGTCGAGCGAGTCTACGAGTTCGGCTCGATCGTGAAGGCGGTGACGATGGCGATTGGAATCGACGCTGGCGCGGTCACGCCCCAGACGACCTACGACGACCAGGGGTCGCTCACGCTCGACGGCAAAACCATTTACAACTTCGACCTTCGAGGGCGCGGCATCGTCGACATGCAGGAGGTGCTCTCGCAGTCGCTCAACACCGGCGTCGCGTTCGTCGCGCGCAAGGTCGGCAACGAGCGGTTCCGCCGCTACCTCGGCGACTTCTTCGGCGCGCCGACCGGCGTCGATCTGCCGAACGAGGCCTCGCCGCTCCTCGACAACCTCTCGTCGGG
>CAZNOT010000027.1:0-3232 GCA_964574865.1 uncultured Candidatus Saccharibacteria bacterium
CCACGTCTCCTTTTCGGGGCAAACTTCGGGCTCGGAACTTATACCACAGCGGCCCCGGCGACGTCCCGTCGGGTCCGAAAAAAGCAGGCCCCCGGGGCGGGACGGTACTATAGCCGGCATCATGGCGCGGAAAGGTGGAGTTGAGCGGACGGTCAAGGAGGAGCGGCGCCCCCGGCTGAACGCTCGCAAATTGGGGGTGAGGGGGCGGAGAGGAGAAATTGAGGCCAGGGTGAAGAAAGCGGGAACAAAAGAGACGGCGAAGAAGCCTGCGGTGAAGAAAGCGGCGGCGAAGAAGCCTCGGGTGAGAAAGCTGGCACCGGCGGAAATCGCGGCGTTCCGCGAGGCTGTGTACGGCCACTACCGGCAGTTCAAGCGCGACCTGCCGTGGCGCCACACGCGCGACCCGTACCAAATCTTCGTGTCCGAGATGATGCTGCAGCAGACGCAGGTCTCGCGGGTCGTGCCCAAATTCGTCGAATTCGTGAGGCGCTTCCCCACCGCCCGCTCGCTCGCATCGGCGCCGCTCGGCGAGGTGCTCGAGACGTGGGCGGGCCTGGGCTACAACCGCCGCGCGAAAATGCTGTGGGAGGCGGCGAAAGCGCTCGTCGAGAGGCGCTCCGGAATTCTCCCGAACACGTACGAGGGGCTCCGCTCGCTCCCCGGCATCGGTGACTACACGGCCTCGGCGATCCTGGCGTTCGCGTTCGGCGTCGGGCGACCGCTCATCGAGACGAACGTGCGCGCCGTGATCATCCGGCACTTCTTCCCGCGCAAGAAAGACGTGAGCGAGCGCGAGATCCTCTCGCTCACCGAGCAGACGCTCGACCGCGAGAACCCGCGCGACTGGTACGCCGCGTTCATGGACTACGGCGCGCACCTCAAGGCGAGCGAGGGGAACCACGCGCGGCGCTCGGCGCACCACGGCAAGGTGAAGAAGACGGCCTTCGCGGGGTCGATGCGGCAGGTGCGGGGCGCGGCTCTCAAAGAAATTTTGGCGAAGAGGGGCCGCGCGAGCGCGGCGTCAGTGACGCGCGCGGTTTCGAAAAAGCTCGGCGTCGAACGACGGAAAACGCGCGTCGCGCTCGACGGACTCCTGCGCGACGGGCTCATAGAGCGCCGCGGCTCCCTCCTCTGCCCCGCCGGCTGAGCGGCACTTGATTCGCGGGTGAAGCGGGCGTAGCGTTCCGCCCGATGGCACACTTGCACGAAATAGGATCGGTGTTTCGACGCCTCGGCATCGCGACAGAACCAGAAAGAACCGCCCAGGAAGAGGCCCAAGACCGCGCCCAGGCGGCCAAGGAAGAAGCCAAGGGCAGGGCCCGTCGCCCGAAGCGGCGCCTCGGGAAACGGCTCACGGCAGGAGCGCTCGAGGCTCGCGGCAAAGGCCGACGAAAGAGCCCTGAAGCCGCGAAGACGACGTTCTCGAAGATTCGGCGGCAGTCCTTGACCCAATGTTCGCGAACGATCTGACCGGCAGAACGACCGCCGCCCTAACCCGGCGGCTTTTCTTTTGGCCCGACCCGCGGCTAGGCTAGGGCCCGAGCAAAAATCTCCGGCGCGCGTACAATTGCCCGCGCCCACGCAGCATCCCCAAATGCCCCGACCCACGCGCGCCGCCACACCTCCCCGGCCGCTCGCGCTCGCCACCCTGATTGACGCGGCCGTCCAGGTGAACGAGCCGGAGTCGAAGGGCCTGCGCAAGCTCGGCCTCAAAACTGTTCGCGACCTCCTGTACCACTTCCCCGCGCGCTACGGCGACACCGCCACGGTCCGCGCGATCGCGACCTTGGCCGACGGCGAGATCGCCACGGTCTACGGCCAGGTGCGCAAGCTCCAGACCAGCCGCACGTTCCGCGGCCACATCCCCCGCGCGACGGGCACGCTCGAGGACGAGACCGGCAAGCTCGCGCTCACGTGGTTCTCGCAGCCGTACATCGCGAAGATGATCCCCGAGGGCTCGCTCGTGCGCGTCACCGGCAAGGTCGCGGACCGCGGCGGAAAAAAATCGATGGCGAACCCCGAGATCGAGCGCGTCGAATCGATGCCGGTCGCGGTCGGCGACTCGCTGTTCGGCGAGGGCGAGGACTCCGAGGCGGCGCTCCTCCCCGTCTACCCCGAGAGCCGCGGCGTCTCGTCGCGGTGGCTCTTCCACGCGGCGCAAAAAATTCTCGCCGCGCTGCCCGAGGACGTCTTCGCCGACCCGATCCCCGAACCGTTCCTCGAAAAGTACTCGCTGCCTTCGCTGCGCACCGCGCTCTTCTGGATTCACGCGCCGAAGAAAGCGTCCCAGGCGCGCGCCGCCCGCAAGCGCTTCGCGTTCGAGGAGGTGTTCCTCATCCAGGCCGACCGGCAGCGCCAGCGGCAGTCTCTGGCCGGCGAACCCGCGCACGAGATCACCGTCGGCGCGCACACGCTCGCCGAGTTCTTCGGCCGCTTCCCGTTCGCGCCGACCAACGCCCAGCGCCGCGCCATCGACCAGGTACTCGGCGACATTTCCGAGCCGCACCCGATGTCGCGGCTCGTCGAGGGCGACGTCGGCTCGGGAAAGACGTTCGTCGCCGCGGCCGCCGCGTTCGCCACGATTTCCGCGCGACCCAAAGACCGCCCCTCCGCGCGGCTGCAGGTCGCGATCATGGCGCCCACCGAAATTCTCGCGCGCCAGCACTTCGACTCGTTCGTGGGCTACTTCCGGCACCTCGGCATTCAGGTGGCGCTCCTCACCGGCTCGGGCTGCCTCAAGTTCCCGTCGAAGGTGAGCCCCGACGAGGCGACGCACGTCTCTCGCGCGCAGGTTCTGAAGTGGGTCGAGAACGGCGAGCTGCCGGTGGTCGTCGGCACGCACGCGCTCATCCAGAAGTCGGTGAAGTTCAAGCACCTCGGCCTCGTGATTATCGACGAGCAGCACCGCTTCGGCATGCGGCAGCGAAAAGCCCTCGCGCGCAAAGACGAGCGCCTGCCCCACCTCATGTCGATGACGGCGACGCCGATTCCGCGCACGCTCGCGCTCACCCTCTACGGAGACCTCGACCTCTCGATCGTGGACGAGCTGCCGCCGGGCCGGAAACCTGTGCTCACCAAAGTTGTGCGCGCGGGTGACCGAAAAATCGCGTACGAGGAAATTCGCGCGGAGCTGAAGAGCGGCCGACAGGCGTTCGTTATCTGCCCGCGCATCGACGAGCCAGATCCGACGAAGGAGATGGCGGTGATGGCAGCTTCCGCGGTAGCGGAAGCG
>CAZNOT010000027.1:3242-8061 GCA_964574865.1 uncultured Candidatus Saccharibacteria bacterium
GGCCTCGCGGGTTGGTGCCTCCGCCCCCCCCCCTCGCCACCCCACCGGCCTAGGTGTTGGGGGGTGTGGGGGGTGCCGGGGCGGCCGCGCCGCCCCCCCGCCTACGAGAGGAGGTCTTCCCCGAATTTTCCGTCGGCCTCCTCCACGGAAAAATGAAGCCCGCCGAGAAGGATGACGCGATGGCCGCGTTCGTCTCGGGCGAGACGAACCTGCTCGTAGCCACCTCCGTCGTCGAGGTCGGCGTGAACGTGCCGAACGCGACCGCTATCTTCATCGAGGGCGCCGAGCGCTTCGGCCTCGCGCAGCTCCACCAGCTCCGCGGCCGCGTGGCGCGCGCGTCGTACCAGTCGCGCTGCTACCTCGCGACCGACAGCAAGGGCGAGAAGACGCTCGCGCGGCTCGCCGCGATGGAAAAAGCGATCGATGGTTTCAAGCTCGCCGAACTCGACCTCGAGATGCGCGGCTCGGGAGAGCTCGCGGGCAGCCGCCAGTGGGGCATGACCGACCTCGCCATGGAGGCGCTCAAGAATTTGCCGATGGTCGAAGCCGCGCGCGATGCGGCCAGAGAAATCATCGCCGGCGACCCTCCCCTCTCCCGCCACCAAGCCTTGGCCGACGCCCTCGCTGCTCGCGAGGCAATCCACTTCGAGTAAAAGAAAAGCCGGCTAGGTGCCGGCTGGGTTGCGATCTGGAGGCACCACCACCAGGCGCCGCGTCGGGTCGCTCGGGTCGTCGACGAGGCCGAGCGTGAACGTGTCCGGAGCCGAATCGATCTCGACGTCGGCGCCGAGGCGCACGAACGAAAAAATCGCGACCGGATCGATGCCTTTCGGGACGGCGATAGGCCCGTTCTCACCCACCAGGTAGCGCTGGTCCCCGCGTTCGACGACGCCGAGCACGGTGGCCGGCGAGACGACGGTGGGCAGCGTCCTGGGCACAGTCTGGGACGACTCCTGGAACAGATTCTCCTTTTCGAGAGCGACGCGGTGGTCGGCCTTTCTTGCGACGACAATCACGACGACCACGAACATTGGAAGGATGACGGAAGAGAGCTTCATGCCCCGAAAAGTAGCACGGGAGAGAAATGAGTCAACCGCCGAAGACTCGGCGTAGCAGCGCCGCCGCCGCGCCCGCGCGGCGGGCAGATTCGAGGCGCGCGGCGGCGAGCGTCGCCAGGCGCGACACGGGCGCGGCGTGGTAGCGGGCCGGGTAGCGCCCCTCGCAAAAAATTAACCCCCGCTTCGCGAGGGATTCCAGAGCAGAGTGGGCCGTCGAGCGCGGCAGGTCCGCGCCTCGGCTCACGGCCGAGAGCGGCGCAGGGTCAGAGCGCGAGAAAAGAGCCAGGAGGGCGCGAGCCTCAGCGCTGGAAAATTCGAAGGCGGCCAGAGCTCCGAGGAGCGAAGTGTCGAGGGCCATCGGCACTTCGGCGTTTCTCACGCGCCGCCGTTCCATTGGGGTGACGCGACCCTAGCCGAGGCGTAATTTACCGTCAAGTTTCGAGGCGCACGTTGACGGCAAGGCGCGACCCTCGCACGGTAGGTGCCGAATCTTGTCGGCAACGAATCTCGCGCGTACCGTGCCGCACTGACCCATGAGCGCTGCCGAGCGAAACCTCGACCGCCTGCACCTCGCGAGCCTCGGCGAGCTCTCGAGAGGCTTGTTCCACGATTTGGCGTCACCCTTAACCGCCATCACCCTCGTCGCCGAAACCCTCTGCGCCGCAGCCGCGAAGACGCCGGACGCGACGCGCGTCTGCGCCGAGGAGCTACTCTTCTCGTGCAACGACCTGCGCGGCCTCGTGCAGACGATTCGCGAGTACATCGCCGACCCGCGCGCCGAGCGCAATTTTTCGCTCGCCGAAGCGGTCGGCCACGCGGTGCGGCTGGTGCGGCACCGCGCCCGGCGCTCCGAAACCGAAATCGTCGTCGCCGTCGAGGAGCCGTCTGAAATTTTCGGCCGGCCGCTGCCCATCGTGCAGATCCTGGTGAACCTCCTCGGCAACGCGGCGGACGCGTGCGGCGAGCGGCTGGCGCGCGAGAATGACAAGTGGCGCGGGAGGATCGTGGTGTCGGCGGCAATCGAGACCGGCATCGCCAAAATCTCGGTCGCGGACAACGGCGTCGGCATGGACGAGGCTACCGCCGCGCGCGTCTTCGAGCGCTACTTCAGTACCAAAGGGCCAGGCGGCGGATCGGGCCTCGGGCTCGACACCGTGCGCCGCACCGTCGAGAAAGTGCTCAAAGGAAAAATTAGCTTCCGATCAGCTCCCGATGAGGGGGCCATTTTTTCAGTCGAGTTTCCCGTTCACCCTAACGTGAGCCTCAAATGATTACGGGAAGGGCCGCCGCGCGGCATTGTCCGGGCGGCGGCTACTCCTTTGCGGAGGGAGCTCGGGGCCGCTCCGGCGCGGCGGCGCGGCGCTATCCCCAACCGCAGCCAGCGCCGGCGATTGTGCCCCCGGCCGCGGCCGGCACAATGCGGCCGCTTAAACGGATGCGACACGTCATCGAGAGCCAGCAGTTCGACCGCCCGCTCCTCGAATCCCTGTTCGCCGCGGCCAATCGGCTCGAAAAATCTCCCGCCCCCTCGTTGAGGGGAAAAATTCTAGCCTCGCTCTTCTACGAGCCGTCGACGCGCACGCGCTTCTCGTTCGAGTCGGCGATGCTGCGACTCGGCGGCAGCGTCATCGCCACAGAGAACGCCGGAGAGTTCTCGTCGGCCGCGAAAGGCGAAACGCTCGAGGACTCTATCCGCGTCACCTCCGGCTACGCGGACGTAATAGTGATGCGGCACCCCGAGAAAGGGGCGGCCGCGCGCGCGGCCGCCGCGGCCTCAATCCCGGTCGTGAACGCGGGTGACGGCCCGGGCCAGCACCCGACGCAGGCGATCCTCGACCTCTACACGATCGGGCGCGAACTCGGGCGCGTGGACGGCGTCACCATCGCCTTCGCGGGCGACCTCCGGTACGGTCGCACGGTTCGCTCGCTCGCCTACCTTTTGGGAAAGTATCGCGACGTGCGCGCAATTTTCGTGTCGCCCCCGGAGCTCGCGATTTGCCCCGACATCCTGAGCTACCTCGACCGCCACGGCGTGGCGCACGAACAGACGACGGACCTGCGGGAGGCAGCCGCGCGCGCCAACGTCCTGTACCAGACGCGCATCCAAAAAGAGCGGTTCGCCGATCCCGACGAATACGCGCGCCTCAAGGGCTGCTACCGCGTCGACGCCGCGCTGGTGAGCGCGATGAGGGCCGGCGCCATCGTGATGCACCCGCTCCCCCGCGTCGACGAGATTGCGCCCGAGGTGGACGCGCTGCCGCAGGCCGCTTACTTCCGGCAGGCCCGCTACGGCCTCTTCGCCCGCATGGCGCTCCTCGAGTGGGTCTTGAGCGACGGCCCCGAGCTCGAGCCGTTCGCGAGCCACGAAACCTCCGCCCCCTCGGCTAGCAGCGCCCCGACGAAAACGGTAGCCTAGTCCCCGCGGGCGTAGCTCAGTGGTAGAGCGGTCGTCTTATACACGACTGGTCCTTGGTTCGATCCCAAGCGCCCGCACCTAAAACAGACGCTTTCCGTAAGGAGCGTCCGTTTTAGGTGCGGGCGCAGCGAGGCGACTGCTCGCCTCACGTTTGGGATCGAAAGCCGAACGATGCCGAGGATTTGCGAGGCCGCGAGCTGCGCGGCATCGGAATTTACTCGATGGGGGATTTGGAGAAGCTGGACGTGCGGCGCGAAATTTCAATCGGCCAGCGGAACCATCCAAAAGAAGAAAATCGGGCGCCGCTGAGGCGCCCGACGCAAACCGAATCACTTTGCCGCCACCGCGCGCCCCGTCTTTGGAAAGTTCCGCGCGGCGGCGCCGAACAGGTGCCAGCGCAGGGTGTGAATCACAGCCCCCACGCGCCGGAGCCACTCCTGACAGCCTTCGCCGCGCGCGTCAGGTGAACCCTCCTGGGGCAACGCGTCCGCCAGGTTCGCGTCGGCTTTCAGGAACGCGCGAACGAATTCGCCGCTAGCCTCGGGAATTTTCCCGGTAGCGGCATCGAACAGGCACATCACGTGGGCGGCGTAGCTCTGGCCCCACGAATTTTTGCCGTCGCGGGCACTGCCGCCTCCCTCAGGCCGGAACAGAACGTAGGACACATTGTCGGAGTAGACCTCGGCGGCAGAGGTGACCGCCTTATGGCTCTCCTCGCCGCGAGTCAAAGGCAGGGCGACAACGGCTTCAACCCCGCTGGCGAAGAGCCAGTCGTACAGCCTGCGACGCTCGTAGAAGTTGTGGAACAGGCCCGTGGAGCCAGTGGCAATCTCGAGGAGGACTATGCCCGACCCATCGAGACCCAGGTGCGGCAGGAGTGTAGAGGGTTCTCCGGCATCAACCCAAATCTGTGACGCAGAAACTTCGTCTTCCGCAGGGGCGAAGAGGAGCTCTGTGGGCGTGATTCCGCGAATCTTCAGGTAGTGGGCCAGCGCGCGGGCGATGGTCGTTTTGCCGGTGCCGGCAGCGTTATTCTCGATGATGATGAGTCGTTTGGTATTCATGTTGTGAGTGGATTTCGAAGTTACTTTTACTACGAATTTCAAAAATCGCAAGAGAGCGACGCGCGCCTAGCCCTCCCGCGACACCTCACGAATTTGCTATAGTCCCGCCGTTCTTTCCCCAATTCGCGGGTATCGTTCAGTGGCAGGATGTGACCTTCCCATGGTTGAGACGGGGGTTCGATTCCCCCAACCCCCACAAAAACAAAAAAAACCCCCGCTTGGGCGGGGGTTGGTGTTGGGGGGGGTGGGGGAATACAACCGCCCCAGCGAGGCCCACCGGC
>CAZNOT010000028.1:0-3542 GCA_964574865.1 uncultured Candidatus Saccharibacteria bacterium
TGCCGGCGAGCGAGCTCACGGCCACGTCGGTCGTGCCGCCGCCGATGTCGACGACCATGCGCCCCTTCGCCTCGTGGATGGGGATACCCGCGCCGATCGCGGCGAGGATCGGCTCCTTCACGACGAACGCGTTCTTCGCGCCCGCCTTGATCGCCGCCTCGATGACGGCGCGGCGCTCGGTCGAGGTGACGCCGGCCGGAACAGACACGAGAACCTCGGGGCGCCAGAAGCTCCAGCGGCCGAGCGCCTTCCGGATGAAGTACGCGAGCATCGCCTCGGTCACACGGTAGTCTGCGATGACGCCGTTCGCCATCGGGCGGTACGCGACGATAGACTCCGGCGTCTTGCCGACCATTTCCTTCGCCTCGGCGCCGACCGCGAGGATGCGTCGATCGTGCTCGGAGACGGCCACCACCGACGGCTCGTTCAGGACGACCCCTTTCCCGGGGATGAAGACGAGGGTGTTCGCCGTGCCCAGGTCGATGCCGATGCGGGGGGACGAGAGAAAACCCATAGCGTCGGCCACTATACACGAAAGGGCGCGACGGGGGTCAAAAATGACGCCCCCCACCGTTGCCGGTGAGGGGCGAACCGAACCGCACACGTCTCGACGACGTTTTCTTCCCTTAATCGGCGGCCCCGGGCCAGAACCAAGCAAAACCGGGGCAGGCATCGAGTGCCGGGTTGACGCTCTCGTGAGAAGACGAGCGCAGGGGTGCTTTATCGCGGGATGTAGGTCAAGACTAAACCTCGTCCGGTTGACCGCGTTTTTACCGCAACGAGCCGGTGCCCTAACAATGGGCAAGCGAACTCGTCCAGCCCATACTCTCTTGCCAACCATTGTTTCATATTTTGCCCAAAAAGTAAATACCGGCGCGCCCGCTCGCCACGACCTCTTTTTTGAGGCAGGCTCTAGGGGTGAACATCGTCGAGATTGTCCCCCTCTCGCGAACGGCGCGCATCGAGTCGCTCTCGTACTTTTCGGCCGAGCCGATTGCCCCCGGCCAGCTCGCCCGCATCGACGTTAGGCGCAAAAAGATGTGGGGCCTCGTCACCGGCGTGCGCGCCGTCGAGGACGCGAAGGCCGAAATTAAGTCGTCGGACTTCCAGCTCAAAAAATTGGGCAAGGCGGCGCCGGGCGCGTTCTTCCGCCCCGAGTTCGCGCTGGCCGCGCGCGAGACGGCGAAGTGGCACGCGGCCGAGGCGGGCGCGGTGCTCGCCTCGTTCGTGCCCGCCGCGATCGGCGAGAAGCCGCCGGCCGCCGCCGCAGACGAGGTCGCCCCGCGCGGCAACCGCGTCGCCGCGAAGTACTGCGTCATGGACCGCGACCAAGACCGCTACGCCGAGTACCGCTCGGTCGCGCGCCAGGAGCTCGCGCGGCGCCGCTCGGTGCTCTTCCTCGTGCCGACCGCCGAAGACGCGCGCGTCGCTGCGGAGTCTCTCGGCAAGGGCATCCAGGACTCGTGCTTCGAGCTCTCCTCCGGCGTGGCGCCGAAGCAGCAGCTCGCGCGCTGGGCCGCGGCGATTAGCGCCGAGCGCCCGATCGTCGTCGTCGCCACGCCCGCGTTCATGGGCCTGCCGCGCGCGGACTGGGGCGCCATCGTCCTCGAGCGCGAGTCGTCCCCCGCGTACCGCACGCGCCGCCGCCCCGCGATCGACTGTCGCTTCCTGGCCGAGCGCTACGCCGAGGCCCTCGGCTGCCCCATCTACCTCGGCGATTTGATGCTCCGCGCGGACACCGTCGCCCGCTACCGCGCCCACGAGGTGATGGAGCACCGCAACCTCCGCCTGCGCGCGCTCGCCGACGCCGAGTGCGAGATCGTGGAAATCTCGAAGGCGTCCGACGCGAAGCCCGCGAAGACGGCCGCCGAGGTCACCGCGCTCGCGGACGAGGCGGTCGCCCGACGCTCGCCGCTCTCGCCGCAGCTCTGGGCGCTGATCGAGGAGGCACGCGAGCGCGGCGAGCGGACGTTCCTGTACGTCGGCCGCAAGGGCCTCGCGCCGCTCCTCACGTGCGACGACTGCGGCCACACGATCGCGTGCGAGAGCTGCGACCGACCGCTCGCGCTGTACGGCGCGAAGGGCGCCAAGACGAGCGAGGTTCGCTGCCGCACCTGCGGCACGGCGCGCGCGGCGGACGACAAGTGCCCGCGCTGCGGCGGCTGGCGCCTGAAGGGCCTAGGGTTCGGCACCGAGACGGTCGCGGCGGCGATCGCCGATAAGACGCCCGACGCGCAGGTCTCCATCGTGGACGCCGAGTCGACGCCCACCACGCCCGCGGCGCGCAAGGCCGTCGAGAAGTGGTACGCGACCCCCGGCTCGATTCTGGTCGGCACCGAGATGGCCGCGAACCTCGTGCGCGAGGAGTTCGAGTGCCTCGGCGTCGTCTCGGCCGACGCGCTCTTGGCCGTGCCCGAGTACCGGATGCGCGAGCGCGTGCTGGCCGTCCTGCTCCACCTGCGCAGCCACGCCAAGCGCCGCGTGATCATACAGACGCGCCTCAAGAACGAGAGCCTCTACCAGCACGCCGCGCGCGGCACGCTCGCCGACTTCTACCGCGAGGAGCTCGACGAGCGTCGCGAGTACGGCTTCCCGCCGTTCGGGTTGCTGGTGCGCGCGACGGTCGCCGGCAAGACGCCGGCCGAGGCGCTGAAGCGCGCGAAAGAGCTGGCGAATTTGATTCCGGGCCGCGAGCCATCCATCTACGCCGGCCGCGAGCCGCTAGCCCGCGGCCTCGTCCCCGCCCACGCCCTCAGGAATCTTCCCCGCGACCCCTGGCCGGACCCGGACATCGTGCGGGCGCTGAAGTCGCTGCCGATGGATGTTTCGGTCGAAGTCGATACGGACGCAATCCTGTAGTAGGTTCGCTCCGTGAACGAACCTTCCCCTACCGCAATACAGGAGCGAGATAGCCCCTCGATTACCCCTTCTATTTTTCTTCACCGAAGAAGAGGTTGCCCGCGACGTGCTCTTGCCGTAAGTTAACGAGCATGGCGAAGAAGACCCCGCCCATCGTCCAGGAGGGCCACGCCGCGCTGCGCGCGGTGGCGAAGCCCGTGGCCGAGAAGGAGTTCGGCTCGGCGGCGCTCCTCGCGCTCGTCGAGGACATGCGCGCCGCGCTCGCGACCCGCGACGACGGTATCGCGATTGCCGCGCCGCAGATCGGCGTTTCGAAGCGCGTCTTCGTGCTCGCGCCCCGGGCGGCTGACCTCTTCACGGGCGAGGCGGCGATGGTGTTCGTGAACCCCGAAATTCTCCGCCGCTCCCGCGACAAGAAGCTCGTGGAGGAAGGCTGCCTCTCGGTCCCCGGCGTCTACGGAAAAATCCGCCGCGCCAGCCGCGCGGTCATCCGCGCCCAGGACGAGTTCGGCGCCGAGTTCGCGGTCGAGGGCTCCGGCCTCCTGGCCCAAATCTTCCAACACGAGACCGACCACCTGGACGGCCACCTCTTCGTCGACGCCGCCTCCGAGACCTACCCCGCCCCGCCCCTCTCCTAACAACCCCAGCGAACAGGATCAGACCCCGTGCAAGGTCTGACCCCG
>CAZNOT010000028.1:3642-7999 GCA_964574865.1 uncultured Candidatus Saccharibacteria bacterium
GACCCCGTGCAAGGTCTGACCCCGCGCGGGATCTGACCCCGTTCAAAATGCTATTGTCAGGGTATGAAGATTGCGTTTTTTGGGACGGACCACTTTTCGGTGGGGGTGATGGAGCGGCTCGCGGCGGCTGGCATTTTGCCATCCTTGATCGTGGCCGCGCCGGATAGGCCAGCCGGGCGGCACATGGAGCTCAAGGAGCCCGACGCGAAGGTGTGGGCGAAGCGGCACGGCATCGAGGTGCTGCAGCCCGAGAAGCTCGACGGCGAGTTTGTGGCCGCGCTCAACGAGCGCGGCCCGTGGGAAATCTTCGCCGTCGCCTCGTACGGGAAAATTATTCCGCAGGCCGTGCTCGACGTGCCTGCTAAAGGATGCCTCAACGTCCACCCGTCCCTCCTCCCCCGCCACCGCGGCGCGACGCCGATCGAGGCGGCGATGCTGGCCGACGAAAAGACCACCGGCGTCTCGGTGATCCTCATGGACGCGAAGATGGACCACGGGCCGATCGTGGCGACCGAGCCGGTCTCGTTCGACGAGTGGCCCGCGCGGCCCGAGGTGGAGCGCCGGACGGCCGAGATCGGCGGCGACCTGCTCGCGGCGGCGCTCCCGAAGTGGCTCGACGGATCGCTCGCGGCGGTGCCGCAGGACGAGGGCCTCGCCACCTACACGAAGATGCTCGAGAAAGCGGACGGCGATTTGGCTAAGTCGACCACCGAGCGCGAGAAGTTCCTGCGCGTCCAGGCAATGAGCCCGTGGCCGGGGGCGTTCATGTTCGTGAACGACAAGAACGGCAAGGTGATTCGCGTGAAAATTTTGGAAGCGCGGTGGGACGCGGAAAACAATCTGTGCGTCTTTGAGAAGGTTGTGCCGGAGGGTCACCAGGCGATGGATTGGGCGTCGTTCCAGAACGGGTTTCGTAGGTAGCGTCTGCCAGCTTGGGCTGCGGCTAGGCAAAACTCACTCGCCGTACATGCGTACGTCGTCGTTCGTTTTGCCGTCGCCTCGCGCCAACCGTGGCGAGCCGCCCAGACGAGAAGGAGCGACGGCGCCCTCCGGGCGCCGTCGCTTAATTTCGGGACCGAACCCGACCTACCGGTTCTTCCCCTTCCCGACCGGCCGCATCTGCGGCGGGCGGTTGCCCGCGCCGCGGGTGTTCTTGGTGCCGTGCTTGCGGGACCGCGGCGAGATTTTCTTGGCCGCTGGCTTCTTCGGGGCAAACTTCTTCGCGACGGGCTTCTTAGCCGCAAGCTTCTTCGCGAGAGGCTTCTTCGCCACCGGGACCACGATCTTCTTGGCGATCGGCGCGCGCTCCGGAGCCGCGGCGCGCATCGCCTCCTTCACCATGCGGCCGCCCTTGCGGTGCTCGTCCTTAGCCCGCTCGTGCGCGCGCGAGAGGTGCGCCGTCATTTCGGCCTTCGCCTTGTCGATCGCGTCGTAGAGCTCGCGCGCCTCGGCCACCGCGCGGTGGCGCTCGCCGCCGACGATAACGTTGAGCTCGGCGAAGAAGAGGTCGTCCGCCTTGCTCTTTCCTTTGTTCTTCCGGCCGACCTCGACCTGGAGGCGCACCTCCTGGTCCTCCTTCGGGCGAACGAACTTGGCGAGCGAGCCGAATCGCTTGTCGACCGCGGCGGCAATTTCCGGCGTGAGGGTAATGTTCGTAGCCTTGATCGCGAGCATCGGCGTCTGGGTCATGCTGATTGGTTAGCCGGTGGTAACGTCGACATTGTAGCGCGGCCCGGGCGGGCATTTAATTGACTTTCTTTTGATTATGATGTAGACGTTTCCACATGGAGAACACCGAAAACTCACCGTTAGGACAAGACATTGCGGCCGCCTGGAAGCTCCTCGAGAAGGAGACGGGCGACACCTCGGCCGATCTGGCGCACCTGCACAGCCATTTCGATTGGGTGTCCCGCAAATGGGCCCTCGAGCCCGGGCAAAAGGACCTGCTCGTCTGCCTGAACGCCGCCATCGGGCGCGAGCTCAAGCAGCGCGGGTACAACCTCGGCGTCGCCAGGACGAAAGGCAAGCTCGAGGTCCGCGCGCGAATCGCGCGCCCGAAGGCCAAGAAGTAGCCGCCGCAATCGAGGCCAGACGCTCGCGCGTCTGGCCTTTTCTTTTTTAACGTTCCTGGCGCGTAAATAAATAGTGAGGTCGCCCAGCGGCGGCTTCACTTCCCCGCTCGCAGAATCTTCGATGGCGAAGTGTGGCCCGAGACGATGGCGACGCCGCCCGCGGGATTGCCGAGGCGCTCGCGCACGACCTGCACCACCTTCCTGTTGGCGAGCCCGCGCTCGGCCGGGGCGCGCGTCCAAATCTCGAACGAGCCGTCTTTTTTCTCGACGACCTTCTCCTCTCTGGCGCCTGGGTGGACGCGAACCTTGAGGTACACGCTAGCTCTGGAGGTGCTCCGGCCGAGCGTACGTTCCAATGAGCGAAGCTTTGGCCAGGACGATTCCGTCCATCGCCCGCTCCACCTCCGCCTTCGTGACGCCGTCCGGCAGCGCGAGGCGCTCCGAGAGCGCGTAGGCGCGGAAGATGTAGCGGTGCTCGCCCCGGTGCGGGCACGGGCCCTGCCAGCCGAGCGAGTTGCCGGTGGTCTTGCCCGAGCCGTCGCCCGGGTAGCTGCCCTCGGGAATCTCGAGGTGGTCCGGCGCAACGTTGAAGCGCACCCAGTGGTCCCAGACGCCGCCCGGGGAGTCCGGGTCTTCGCAGATAATCACGATCGAGGCGGCGTTCGCCGGCACGTACTCGATGTTGAGGGGCGGCGAGACGTCGTCGCCGTCGCAGGTGTACTTGGCCGGAATCGGCTCCATGTGGCCGAACGCCGGGCTCGAGATCTTGAAATCGCTGGGCGCGAAGGATGGTTCCATGGCTCCATTCTAGCCGAATCCGGCTCAGGTGCGCGGGTCGGACTTCCTCCACTCGACGAGCCTGGCGGCGCGCATCTCCATGCGGTCGGCGCGGCGGAACGAGCGCGCCGCCCTCGCCGGGTACAGGCGGTAGTGGCGCGAGCGGTCGAGCGCGTCGCCGAGGTCGAAGAGGTTCTCCTCGGCGGTGACCCAACCCTCGCCGAGCTTCCGCAAATCGAACGGCGCCGAGTAGTCCACGAGCGTCTTCTTGCCGTTGTCGTTCATGAAGAACTCGTGGAAGTACGAGGCGGCCAGCTCGCGCACCGAGAGGTAGATCGGGTCGCGGAAACGCAGCGTCGAGTGGTTCGTCTTGCTGATCGCGCCCCAGCGGCCGCCGCGGCGGTAGAGCGCCACGACGTGGTCCTCGCGGTGGTCCGAGTCGCGCAAGTCGAGGAGGAGCGGCGGCTCTCCCTGGACCCAGAGCGCCGCGGCCGCGAAGAGCGCCCCCTCGAGGCACAGCGCCTTGCGCTCGCGCAGCACGCGCCGCGGCGACATGACGGTATCGCCCTTCTTTTCGTAGTTGATGGGCACGCGGTCGAGGTAGTCCTGGATCTTAGCGGGCGTGCTGAGCCGCCGCAGGGTCGCGAGCTCTTTCGGGGTGAGGCCGAGCATGGCGCGCGAATTCTACCCCGCGAGGTCAGAGGGTAGCGATTGAGTCGAGACGCACCACGGGGTGCCCGAGCGGATCGCGCGCGACCTCGTCCGGCTCGAATTTTTGCCAGTACCGCTCGGACCAGAGCGTCGCGTAGACAGCCGCGATTTCGTACCCCTCCTCCCTGACACCCCGAACGAGCGAGGAGAGGAGCGCGCCGGCGATACCCTTCCCCCGCCACTCCGGCAGCACCGCGAGCGACCCGACGTAGAGGACCGCGCGCCGATTGCCGCTCCGATCGACGGCGTCGACCAGATTGCCCTCGCGCAGGTGGCCCGCGAGGAGCGTCCCGAGACCCCGCCCGGACAGCCGGTGCGCGTCGACGTATCCCACGGGACGCTCCCCGAAACAGGCGACACGGCAAAACGAGTACGGGTCGATTTGAGCCCAGTACTCTGCCGGCCCGGTATCTTCGCGGGACAACTCGCCGTAGCAGGTTGAATCGATTGCGAGGAGATCCCGCGTCAGAGCTTCCTGATCAGGAAAGGCGTCAGACTCTCGAATTGAAACCCCCGAAGGCGCCGAGCGGTTCACGACAAGACTATAGCAGCGTCGGTAAAATATGTTGCGAGACAAAGCCCGCATTGCTAGTATCGCCCGCGCGGGGTTCGGCCCGAATCCCCACATTCCCCTGTAGCTCAGCGGTAGAGCAATCGACTGTTAATCGATTGGTCGCAGGTTCGATCCCTGCCGGGGGAGCTCGATTTGACAGTCTGGTATCTACATGCTAGACTGCTCCTGTAGGCCTTTGACAGCGTGAGTTTTTGGCACGTCGAGCCCGGCTCTGCGCGCGCCC
>CAZNOT010000029.1:0-7898 GCA_964574865.1 uncultured Candidatus Saccharibacteria bacterium
CCCGCACCCGCGCGAACACCCCGCTCGCCTTGTCCGCGAGCGCCGGGTCGGCGGAGATCATCAGGACGCGCATGTCAGGTGAGGGCGGCCAGAACCTCCTCGGCCACCTTCCGCGGCGTCATCGTCGACACGTGCGCCGCGGCGCGGACGGCCCGGCGCTTGGCCTCGCCCTCGCTCTCGAGGCACTCCGCGATTGCCGACGCGAGCGCCGCGCCGTTACCGACCGGCACCAGCCAGCCGGTCTCGCCGTCCTTCACGACGTCGGGGTTGCCGCCGGCATCGGTCGCGACGACCGGCGCGCCCTGCGCCATCGCCTCCAAAATTTGGTGCGACTGGCCTTCGTAGGACGAGGCGAGCGCGAAGCAGTCGGCGGCGGCGAGGAGCGAGAATAGCTCGTCTTTGGGGAGGTTACCCAGGAGGCGAACCGAGTCGGCGAAGCCCGAAGCCGCAACGGCGGACTCGAGGGCGGCGCGCTCAGGCCCGTCGCCCGCGATCAGGAGCGTCGCGTCCGGCACGCGCGCCTTCGCCGCGGCGAAAGCGACAACGAGCTCCGGGAAGTGCTTCCACGGCACGAGGCGCCCAGCCGAGACGACCGCGCGCCCGTGAATCCCCCACCTCTCGTGGGCCACGGCGCGCGGGGTGCCGGACGGCGCGGGGCCGTCGTAGGCGTTCCCGACGACGGCGATGCGGTCGGGTGCGGCGCCCCAGCGCCCAAGGATGCGCGCCAGGTAGCCACTCGGCACAATCACCTTCTCGGCGCGACGCGCGAGAAAGCGCTCGAGGTGCCAGAGAGCTCGCGCGATCGGGTGCCACGGCGCCCAGCCTTCGATGAACCCGTCGAGCGTTCGACCCTCGCCGAACGAGAGCCGCGCCCGCTCCCACGCGTAATCCCCAGCCACGCGGAGAAAGAAAGCGGCGCCGAGGCGGCGCGCGGCGAGGTACGCCGGCAGCCCCACCGGCCCCGGATCGAGCGCGAGAATCGCGGCGGGGCCATCTTCCCCATCCCGCGGCGCGGCCGCCGCCTCGATTCGGCGGGCGAGCCTGAGGTGACGGAACCCCCAGCGGCCAGGTGCGTCCCCGTAGCAGACCGTATCGACCGCGACGCCGAGCGCCGGCAGCTCGCGGGCAGCCAGGGCCGCGAACGTGCCCGGGCCGCCGGCCGCGGGCGGGAGCATCGGGGTCACGATGACCAGTCTCTTCATACTTTTTTACACTACACGAGCAGCCTAAAAATGTCGCCCATCCGCGCCGCGACATCGTTCCAGTCGTAGCGGCTCGCGGTCGCGGCGCCCTCGAGGGCGAGCTTAGCCCGGAGCGCGCCGTCGTCCCGCAAGCGCGCGATCGCCGAGGAGGCCGAGGCCGCGTCCTCCGGCGGCACGACGAGCGCGTTCTCGCCGTCGCGCGCGAAATCGACGATGCCGCCGACGCCGGTCGCGACGACGGGAATCCCCGCGGCCATCGCCTCGACGAACGCGTTGCCGAACCCTTCCGAGCGCGAGAGCCGCGCGAACGCGTCGCACGCGCGCAGGAGCGCGGGCAGCTCATCCGGCGCCACCTCGCCGGCGAAACGCACCCGGCCAGCGAGGCCGCGCGCGCGGGCCAAGTCCTCGAGCGCGTGGCGGTCGGGCCCGTCGCCGAAGACGGCGAGCGCGACGCCCTCGGTCCGCGCGACGGCGTCGATGAGCGTGTCGACTCCGTTCTTGCGCGCGAGGCGCGAGGCGGTCGCGACGAGGAACGCCCCCTCGGGTACACCGAGGCGCGCGCGCAGCTCGGGGTCAGGCCGCGCGGACGCGAACGCCGCGACGTTCGCGCCGTTCGGCACGACGTCGATCGGGCAGGTGGCGCCCCAGCCGCGCGCCCAGTTCGCGAGGTAGCGCGAGATAGCCTGCGCGCGGTCGGCGGCGCGGAAGACGGACGCGTAGAGCGGGCGAATGAGCGCGGCCTTCCGGGCAATCTCCTCGGGAGGCGTCCCCTCCTGAAGGGTGAGCAGGAAGCGCGGCCGGACATTCGCCTTCGGGACCCGCGCGAGGAAGAGCCGCGCCGCGACGCCGCCGAACGCCGCCATGACGCCCCACAGGACGGCGTAGGGCGTCTCGCGGTGGCGGCGGAGCGCGGCGCGGCACGCGAGGAGCGGGTACGAGATTTTGAGGGCAACGCCGCGGATACCCCCCGCCTGCCCCGGCCGCGCGCCGCGCCAGCCGCGCCCCACCCGGATCACGCGGGCCGCGCCGAAGCTCTCGGTCGCGGGCTCGGACGAATCGAAGCGCGCGCAGTAGATATCGAAATCGAAGCGACCGGAGAGCCGCTCCACAATTTCCCGGATCGCGATTTCGGCCCCGCCGACGAACGACGGCAGGTAGCCGAGGGTGAAGACCGCGACGCGGGGGCGAGTTTCGCTCACGGGTGCAATCTAGCCCGGACTACTCCTCCGCGTCGAGGATGGCGCGGAGCTCGTCGTCGGGGATGCCGCGGGGGCGCGAGGTGTGAGCGGGAGCGGAAACCGACGCGGCGAGCGGCGCCACGGCGGCGGCAATCGGGTCGGGAACCGGCGGGCGCGGCCCGGGCGCGGCCCGAACAGGCGCGGGCTTCGGAGCAGCGGGAATTTCAGCCGCAGCCGGTTTCGATTCGCCGAGCGTGGCCTGGAGCGCCGCGCGGAGCGCCGCCTTTCGATCCTCGTCGGCCTCCTTCTTCACCTCACCCGGACGCGGCGGGCGCTTCAAGAGCTCGGCGAGGTGAATCGGCTCGGGGCTCGAGGCGGGTCCCGCTTCGCGGGAACCCACGCGCGCGGAGCCGTTCCCAGCGACAGGCACGACGCCCGCCTCGCGCTCGACCTCGCGGAGGAAAGACGCGACAGGATCTTCGCTCTTGGGGGCAGCGGCCGGAGCAATTCTGGGAGCCTCAGCCGGCGAAGGGTTCCGCGGGGCGACGGGGGCGGGCGACGGGCGGTGAGCGGGCGACGGCGCGGGTACAGTCGTGGGTGCGGCGGGCGCCGGACGCGGACTCGGCGCCGGCGCGACCGAAACGACCGGAGCCGGGCGCGCCTCTGCGGCCCGGATCGCGGGGCGCTCTTCCCTCGCCGGCGCGGGGCGCGGCGGCCGATCGTCGCGGCGGGGGCCGTCATCGCGACGCGGCGGGCGCGAGTCTCCCCCGCCGTAGCCGCTGCCGGACGACGAGCCGCCTGGCTTCGCGCCGTACTTCGGCTTCTTCTTGGACGACGCCTCGGCTTCCTGCGCGTCAGCCTGCGCTTCGAGCTCGGCGACGAACGCCTTCTCGACCTCGCCGCGAGAGCTCGCGAACTGCTCGCGCGACGTGGCGATAATTTCCGCGACGAAGCTCTTCGGCGGCTTCGCGATCGGCGGGAGCGTCTTCGCCGAGAACGGCTTCGAGCCCACGCCGTCGATCATCAGGCGTAGGTAGATCTGCGTGAAGCCCAGGTTCACGATATCGGTCGCCAGGAAGGTCGGCGAGAACTCTTTCTCGAACACCTCCGCGTCGAACGAGCCCACGCGAAACACAATCATGGTGCCGACGTTGCCGAACACCGCCGAGCGCACCTCCTCGGGCATCTGCTCGACGTACTGGTGCGCGATGGTGAGCGCGAGCTTGTACTTGCGCGCCTCTGAGAGAATGTCGGCGAACGACTCGTTGGCGAAGGTCTGGAACTCGTCTACGTACAGGTAGCAGTTCGGCAGCGCCTTGAGCTCCGCGGGCGAGACGTCGGCGCGCGACATGGCCGCGAGGTAGGTCTTGGTGACGAAGAGCGAGCCGAGCAGCGTCGAGGCGACCTCGCCGATGCGACCCTTCGAGAGGTTCGCGATGAGAATTTTCCCCTCGTCCATCATCTGGCGAATGTCGAAAGAGGATTTCGGCTGGCCGAGGATGTTGCGGATGACGGGGTTGCTGGTGAACTGGCCGACCTTGTTCTGAATGGCGGGCGTCGCCTCGGCGGCGAAGCGCTCGGTGTAGTTAGCGAATTCATTGACCCAGAACGAGCGCACGCCCGGGTCGGTCACGGTCGAGACGACGTCCTCGCGGAACGCCTTGTCGGCGAGCATGCGGTTCACCGAGAGCAGCGTCGCGTTCGGGTACTCGAGGAGCGCGAGGATGGTGTTGGAGAGGATGTACTCCATGCGCGCCGACCACGCGTCCTGCCAAATTTTCTTGAACGCGGACATGAGGCCCGAGGCGACGATGTGGCGGCGGTCGAAGCCAACGTCCTCCATGACGTTGAACGAGATCGGGTACTCGAGATCGAACGGCGCGAAGTAGAGCACGTCCTTCACGCGCTCCTCCGGCACGAACTCGAGGAGCTCCTCGGCGAACGAGCCGTGCGGATCGATGATGACCACGCCGTTACCGTTCTTCACGTCCTGGATCGCCATGTTCAAGAGGAGCGTGGACTTGCCCATTCCCGTCTTGCCGATGACGTAGGTGTGCTTGGCGCGGTCCTTCTCCTTGATGCCGAACGGCGTGCGGCGGTTGCGCGCGTCCGTCTCGGCGAAGTAGGTGACCTTATTGGGATCTTCCATCGAGAATGATTCTACCAGCGCGGCGGGGGCCTGCGGGCGCCGCCGGATCTGAGGCGTGGAAAAAGAAAAGCCGCGCCATCGCGGCGCGACGCTCAATCGAGACCGCGAACCTGCCGCGCGATCGCGAAGTCCCGGAGGTCGATTGGGCCTATTTCGAAACTCTCCCAATCGACCGCGACGATGGTCATGTCGAGCGCGAGGCGCCTGAGGGTCCACGAGTAGCAGAAGACGGCGAGGTCGCCGCCGCCGGCCGCGCGGCGGCGGGCGTCGCGAAACGGGAGCTGCTCAATTCGGCGCACGAGGGGTGAGACCTCCCGGCTCGCGCAGAGCCCGAGGCCTTCGCCGTGGAGTTGCTCCACGCAGTCGAGGAAGTGGCCCGCCTCGACGAGGAATTCCCGGTAGTCCCTGTCGAGGAGCTGGGCCAGTTTCGATATTTCGGATGTACCGCTCATTTGCCCCACGCTACGCCCAGTCCACCAATCCTGGCAAGCCCCACGCCAGCAAGACGTGGAACCAGAGACGAGCCTTGACTCACTCTGCCCGCAGCGCCAACGGCGTGTAGCGGTTCGCGGGATCCCAGAGCATGTAGCTCGGCGCGCCGACCTCGGCGGTCGCGTCGATCTGCGCGCGCACATCGGCCGCGTCGTAGTCGCCGCCGTAGTCGAAGTCCTGAATCCACGCGCGTAGCTGCGACGGCGAAACCTTCGCGCGAATCTCGGCCGGAGTGGTCGTCGCGGCGGCCAGCGCGTTCGCGCGGTCGACGGCGAAGCGCATCGCGTCGCGCACCACGCCGCCGGGGTTGGCGTTCGGGTTCGCGTAGCCGTTCCACGTCGCCGGGTAGTGCGACGGGTAGACCATCGGCGCGAGGTAGTCGAAGTACGTGAGACCGTCCTCGAGCACCTGGCCGATGCCCATGTCGTCCTCGGCGTTCGTCGTCATACCGAAGAAGTCGGCCGAGGTGTACGGCGCGCCGTCCTCGATCGCGCCATCGAGGTACGCGAAGAACTCGCGCAGCACGGCGGCCTTCACGTTCGGCTCGTTCGACGTCAGCCGCGCGCCCGAGTACGGGTACACCGCGGAGCGAACGTCGCCGTCGGTCGGATAGCGCACGTAGTCGTAGTTGACCTCGTCGAAGCCGAGGTCGTACGCCTCGTTCGAGAGCGCCACAATTTTTTCCCAGTACGGCTTCGCGCCCGCGTCGACGAACGCGATCCCCTTGCGATCGGCCCAGACCGAACCGTCGGCGCGCTGCACCGCTTGGCCCGGGTGCGATTTGGCGTAGAGCGGATCCTGGAACACGGTGAGGCGCGCGATGCGGAAGATGCCCTTCTCGCCCAGGGCGCCGAGGAACTCCTCCATATCGCCGACCGTGCAGCCGTCGCCGCCGGCGAAATCGGCTGCGAGCGACGGATCTTTAATGGGAAACGAGACGGTGCCGCTCCAGTCCTTGACGTCGATGACGAGCGCGTTGAGCTCGGTCTGGTCGACCATGTCCACGAGCTTCGCGCGCAGGTCCGGCGAGGCCGCGTAGCAGGAAGTCATGTAGGCCGCGCGCACCACGTCCGGCACCGGCACGCGAACGATCGGCGGCGGGGGCGGGACGGCCGGCGCCCCGGGAGCCGCCGGCCCGTCCGCCGCGCCGAGGTACTCGCGGGCGCGCGCCTGCGGCAAGATCACGAACGCGAGGACGAGGGCAGCCGCGAGCGTCACGCCCCCGAAGGCGGCGGCGCGGCTAGGCTTCAGACGACCCGACACCGGAATTTGAATCGACGTCTAATTTTTGATCGGCCGGATCGCAGACCGCGCAGCCGACGCCGGAGCAGCACGAACGCTTGAAGAAGGCGCGGAGGCCGTCGCCGATCGGGAACGCGAGGGCGATTACGGCAACGCCGAGCAGGTAGAGGAACGAGGCCTCCCACGCGAACGGCAGCGGTACGCCGATGAACGGGAACAGGAGGACGAGGGCACCGACGATGATTTGGGCCGCGCGCTGTTTTTTCATAACGAGTGCGGGGATTATACGCGCTCGGGCCCCGCGGGCGCAAAGCGCCCGCGGGGCCCCTAGTTTGCCCCGTTCCGAAGTCGGCTACTTCGCCGCCACGACCGCCACGAACTCTCCCCTACCCTTGTTCGGGTTCGCCTCGATCTGGGCCAGGAGCTCCGCGGCCGTGCCGCGCGAGACCTCCTCGAACATCTTGGTGATCTCGCGGGCTAGCGCGATCTGGCGGTCGGGCGCGAGCTTTGCCAGCGACGTCAGCATTTTCTCGACGCGGTGCGGCGACTCGTAGAACACGGACGCGCGGCCATCCGCCGCAATCTCTTTCAGAATCGTCTCGCGTCCCTTCTTGTGCGGCAGAAAGCCGTAGAACGTGAAAGAGGGCGCGGGAACGCCGGCAATCGAAATGGCGGCCGCGAGCGCGGACGCGCCCGGGATCGCCTCGACCTTCACCTCCGGCATGCGTTCGCGGACGAGCGCGACGAACGCGCCGCCCGGATCCGAAATCCCCGGCGTGCCGGCGTCCGACACGAGCGCCACGTGGCCGCCGTCGTCCAGAACCTCGAGCGCGCGCTTAGCCCCGCCCGAGACCTCGCCGTAGGCGCGCTCGTTCGACGGGAAGCTCGCGAGCCGCCCCTTGGCTGGGACCTCGTGCGCGGCGAGCAGCGTCGCCGTCACCCGCGTGTCCTCGCACAGCACCAAATCCGCCTCGGCCAAGACCCGCAGCGCGCGGAGCGTGATGTCCTCGAGGTTGCCGATCGGCGTGCCGACGACGGAGAGGGTTGACATATTTAAGAATATAATATAAAGAAATAACCGTGTCTAGCTCCCTCAAAATATCGCTACAGGAAATCGGCGCCGAATTAGTCTTGGCGTTCGCGAAGAGCCTCTACGCCAAACCGTGTTACGCCGACGACCTCGCGACTCTGGTCACCGCCGCCGAAAGTCTCTGCGAGAAAAACAACGCCGGTTTCGAGATTGAAGATGGAAGCCTTCGCGGCAGAGTGTGCGGTCGTTTTAACGCCGCCGCTCTCCGCGCAAGGCTACCCGTACGCCTATCGACGCTACGGCCTAACAGTTCGACAATCTTTCTCTGCCGCACGGGAAAGAGGTCTCGCACACTCCGCGACGCCTCCCCCGAGAATTTTCCCCTCTCGCCCCACACGTCAAGGTCGGCCAAGAAGCTCGCCGAGCTCATGGGCCACACCGACGACTAGCCTCACCCGCTAGTCTTTTCTTTTTCCAGCGCGGCAATGAGCGACTCGCGGGCGCCGTCCCACGAGCCGTTAGACATCAGGAGCACGACGGTGGGGCGAGGGTCGGCGCGGAGCGTGTCGAGAACGGCAGCAACGGTTTCGTCGGCCGAGTTGGCG
>CAZNOT010000030.1:0-7478 GCA_964574865.1 uncultured Candidatus Saccharibacteria bacterium
CCCCACAACACCAATTGGTTTGCCCTCACCAGGTGGCGGTAATAAGGTTCGGGGAATCTTACCCCACCACGGCCGCGGCCGCCCCTGGGGGGGCCGCTCTCTTGCTACAATTCTCCCCGCAATGCCCAAAACAATCATCGTCATCGGCCGGTCGGGTTCGGGGAAGGGGACGCAGGTGGAGATTCTGGCCAAGGCGCTCGCGGCCCACGGGCCGGTGGCCCGTGTCGAGTCGGGCGCGCGGTTCCGGCGCTTCTTCGAGACGGCGAGCCACGCGGCGGCGCTCGCGCGAAAAATTAACGACGAGGGCGGCCTCCAGCCGCAGTTCCTCTCGGTGTGGGCTTGGACGTCTGAGCTCGTGGACAAGGTCGCCCCCGAAACAATCCTCTTGATGGACGGCATGCCCCGCCGCGTCTCCGAGGCCGGCGTGCTCGAGGAGGCGCTCGAGTTCTTTGGCCGCGCCGACGCCGCGGTCGTCTACCTCGACGTCTCGCGCGAGTGGGCGGTCGAGCGCCTGATCGGACGCGGCCGCGCGGACGACCTCGAGCGCGCCGACATCGAGGCCCGCATGGACTGGTTCGAGCGCGACGTGCTCCCGGTCATGGATTTCTACCGCGCCCACCCGCGCCACAAGTTCATCGACATCCGCGGCGAGCAGCCCATCGAAGATGTCGCCGCGGACATCGCCGCCGCGCTCGGGCTGTAGCCGTCGCGAATTCGAGCTGCTAGAGTCCCCGCGTGAACATCCGGCTCAAGTCGCCCGAACAGATTGAGACGCTGCGCGAGGGCGGGCGTCGTCTCTGGCGCGTGCTCCAGGCGCTCGCGAAGGAGGTGAAGGTGGGCGTCTCGGCGGCCGAGCTCGACCGTATGGCCGAGGCGATGATCGTCGAGGGTGGCGACAAGCCCGCCTTCAAGAACTACGTCTCGCCGGGCGGCCGCAAGGCGTTTCCGGCTTCGATCTGCATCTCGATTAACCACGAGATCGTCCACGGCGCGCCGCTCACGTCCAAAATCTTTAAGCCGGGGGACGTCGTGAAGGTGGACGCGGGGATTAGCCACGGCGGCCTCATTACCGACGCGGCGGTGACCGTCATTGTGCCGCCGGTGCCGCCCGAGTCCGCGCGCCTCGTGAAGGCCACCAAGGACGCGCTGGACGCGGCTATTCGCCTGGTGAGGCCCGGCGTGCGGGTGGGGGAGCTCTCGGCCGCCATCGAGCGCGTGGCGAACCGCGCGGGCTTCACCGTGGTGAAGGAGCTCGCGGGCCACGGCGTCGGCTTCGGCCTCCACGAGGACCCGTACGTGCCGAACGAGGGGAAGGCGAACGAGGGGCCGGTGCTCGAGGTCGGCGCGGTTATCGCCATCGAACCGATTTTCTCGACCGGCGGCTGGCACCTCAAATCGGGCAAGGATGGCTTCGCGCTCGAGTCCAAAGATGGCTCGATCGCGGCGCAGTCCGAGCGCACGGTCGCGGTCGTGCCGGGCGGCTGTTTGGTGCTCACGGGCAAGTAGGCGAGAGCTTAAGGTTCGACCTTGCGGCAAGGTCGAACCTTAAGCTCTCGCCGCGGCGCGGGCGGCTGCTAGAATTACGCCCGTGGAGCAGATTCCCCAGCCGAAATTCCAGAGCCCCGAGGAGGAGGTGCGCTGGCTGCGCGCCCAGCTCGCCGAGCGGTCTGCCGAATCGCGCGCCGACAGCGCGCCGGCCGCGCGCGAGACGCTCGCCGCCTCTATCGTCCGCGAGCACGCCGCGCGCCAGCCTGAGGACGTGTACCAGAAGGGGACGCTCGTACCGGAGCACTTCCGCGAAGAGATTGTGCTCGCGCTCTCGCCGGAACAGCACGACGAGAAAATGGCCGAGCTGGTGCACCTGGTTGAGACCAAGGGCGTGGCGCACGCGCTCGACGTGGTGGCCCGCCTCGGCGACCCGCACCTCGCGGACGACCTCCACCGCTTCCTCGTGGCCTACGTTTCGGCGGGCCACCGCGCGCCGGGGGCGGGGGAGGGCGAGGCGCTCGGCACGCTGCTCCGCCGCGCGCTCTACGAGCTCCACGCGCCCGAGGCTTCCGGCAAGGAGGGGCAGGCGCGCGAGGATGGGCTCAAGGAGATCGTCGGACGCATGGAGCAGCTCTACGCCGGCGTGGCGGGCGCGGACGGCCACCTGACCGTCGAACTCGCGAACCCGGCCGGCGCCGAAGACTTTTCAATTTACCTCTCCGTGCCCGAACGCGCGGCCAAGCTCCTCGAGAGCCAGGTGGCCACCGTGTTCCCGGACGCGACCTTGGTGCGCCAGCCCGACGACTACAACCCGTTCTCCGTCGGCGGCTCGGCCGTCGCGTCCGAAGCGTCGCTCAAGCGCGCCGGCGCCTTTCCGCTCCGCCTCGCGGCGTCGTTCGACTCCGACCCGATGTCCTTGGTGATCGCGGCGCTCTCCAAGCTCGACCGCGACGGGGAAGGGGCCGCGGTGCAGCTGGTGCTGAAGCCCGCCGGACGCTTCTTCGCCGACGCGTTCTCGAAAGGTCTCCGCGCGCTCGAAAAGGGCGAAAAAAACCCGGCCGAGCTCGACGCGCACGACCGGGCGGCCTACAAGGCATCGCGCGCGGTGTCGTCTTTGGTCGGCGACCTCTCGGACATCTTCGGCTCGAAGAAGAAAGATAAAGACACGAAGGCTGCCGACCAGAGCGCGGTCGAGGCGGTGCGCCGTAAGCTCGAGACGTCGGTGCTCTCGGCGAACATTCGCCTCGTCGCCTGCGCTGCGCACTCCGGCCGCGCCGGGTCGATCCTCCACGACCTCGAGTCGTCGTTCTCGCAGTACAGCGACGCGACCGGCAACTCGCTCGAGTTCGCCGCTCCGAAGGGTGCCGGGATCGAGCGGCTCCTCCGCAAGTTCAGCTTCCGCGAGTACGACGCCTCGGCTGAGGTGCCGCTCTCGCTGCGCGAGGCCGCCACGATGTTCCACCTGCCGCGCCTCGCCGCGCGCGAGCTGCCGGGGATGCGCCGCGCGAAGGCCGGCACCGCGCCAGCGCCGCTCGGCCTCGCCGAGTCCGGCGTGCTCCTCGGCGCGAACGTTCACCAAGGGCGCCAGACGGCCATTCACCTCGCGCCGGAAGACCGCCTGCGCCACCTCTACGCGATCGGCCAGACCGGCACCGGCAAAACCTCGTTCCTCAAGCAGCTCATCCTTCAGGACATTAAGAACGGGGAGGGCGTCTGCTTCATCGACCCGCACGGCTCGGACGTGGCGGACATCCTCGGCTCGATTCCGCCCGAGCGCTTCGAGGACGTCATCTACTTCGACCCGGGCAACACCGAGCGCCCGATCGGCCTCAACATGCTCGAGTTCGACCCGCGCTTCCCCGAGCAGAAGACGTTCGTGGTCAACGAGCTGTTCGGCATCTTCAAGAAGCTGTACTCGGACTCGCCCGAGTCGATGGGCCCCGCGTTCGAGCAGTACTTCCGCAACTCCGCGCTCCTCGTGATGGAGGACCCGGAGTCCGGCTGCACGCTCGTCGACATCTCGCGCGTGCTCTCGAGCAAGGCGTACCGCGAGCTCAAGATTTCGCGCTGCAAGAACCCGCTCGTGAAGCAGTTCTGGGAGAACGCGCAGAAGACCTCCGGCGAGCAGGGCTTCGCGAACTACGTACAGTACGTCACGAACAAGTTCGACGTGTTCCTCTCGAACGAGATCATGCGGCCGGTCATCGCGCAGGAGCGCTCGACGATCAACTTCCGCGACGTGATGGATAACAAGAAGATCTTGCTGGTGAACCTCGCCAAGGGCCGCCTCGGCGACATCAACTCGCACCTCATCGGCCTCATCGTCGTGGGAAAGATCCTGATGGCGGCGCTCTCGCGCGTGGATTCCTTCGGCAAGGACATGCCGCCGTTCTACTGCTACATCGACGAGTTCCAGAACGTCACGACCGACTCGATTTCGACGATTCTGTCCGAGGCGCGCAAGTACAAGCTCGTGCTCGCGATGGCGCACCAGTTCATCGCGCAGCTGGGGGAGGGGATTCGTGATTCGGTCTTCGGCAACGTCGGCAACTTCGTGAGCTTCCGCGTGGGGCCTGAGGACTCGGAGTTCCTCGAGAAGATTTTCGCGCCGGTGTTCACCGCGCGCGATCTCACCGAAATCGAGAACCTCAACGCCTACGCGCGCATCCTCGCCAAGGGCATGCCGCTCCGCCCGTTTTCAATCCAGACCGGCTTCCCGCCGAAGGGCAACCCCGAGCTCGCCGCCAAGCTCGCCGAGCTCTCGCGCCTCACCTTCGGCCGCGACCGCGCGTCGGTGGAGGCCGAAATTATGGCCAAGTACGCGGTGGCGGCGGAGGTGCCGGCCGTGCCGAAACCAACGATTTAACCTCGTGCTAAGGTGCCCGCATGGAAAAAATGCACCCCTCGCTCGAGCAGACGCTCCTGATCGTTAAACCCGATGGCGTGCAGCGCACGCTGGTGGGGGAGGTGGTGAAGCGCATCGAGCGCGTGGGGCTGAAGCTGGTGGCGGCGAAGATTGTCGTCGCGGATGAGGCGAAGGCGCGGGCGCACTACACGTCCGACCCGACGTGGCTCGCGAAGGTCGGCGCCAAGTCAATCGCGGCGGCCGAGGCGCGCAATGCTTCTCACCCGGCGACGCCCGAGCTCGCGGGGGAGGCAATTCTCGCCAAACTTTTGAAGTACCTCGCGTCCGGCCCCGTCTTCGCGACCGTGTGGCAGGGCGCGCACGCGTGCGCCGTCGTCCGCAAGCTCATTGGCGGCACCGAGCCACTTACGTCCGACGTCGGCACCATCCGCGGCGATCTGATGCTCGACTCCTACGAGATGTCCGAGCTGGACGGCCGCGCCGTGCGCAACATCGTCCACGCCTCCGGCTCGCCCGAGGAGGCTGCGCTCGAAATCCCCGTCTGGTTCGCGGCCGACGAAATCGTCCGCTACAGCCTGGCCCACGACCGCATCCTCTACGACGTGAACCTGGACGGGATTCTGGAGTAGCAAATCAAGGCGCGGTCTTCAAGACCAAGTTTTGATTTTCAACGACCCTCTCTTTTGGAGCAGGCTTCAAAAAGCCTTATTTCTCCACAGGTGTCCACAGGCCATTCCACCCTCGGCGCACAGGTACTCCACAGCCTATCCACAGGGGTTTGCCCACCCGGCCTTATTCTTCGGTGTTTGTGTCGCGAAACGGACGACGAACCTTCGCCGTCTCGGGGTTAGGCGATTGCGTCTGGGTGCCCTACTATCGGGTGGCAGGCCTCTGGTTCCAAGTCTCTGAACCTTTCAAATCTATCGGGATTCTGAATCGGCCGGTCGCCTCGCGCGCCCGTCCTGAAGAAACCCACCTTGAGGAAACTCTCGGAGACTTGAATGCCGGAGCCTGCGCAGAGAACCGCCCCCCAAAGGGCGGTTTTGTGCGTCTGGAAATGGGCGGTCTCGGTGAGGTCGCGTGCTACGATTTCCACGTGAACGCGCTGCCAACCTTCAAGCGGTACCCGCTCCTGCTCGAGTTCTTAGCCGTCGGCGTCGCGGTCACCCTCGCGCACTACGCGGCGAGCCAGACCGGGCTCTATTACGCGGTCGGCGCGGCCGACGTGGCGATCCACTTCTCCGGAGGTCTCTGGATTGGCCTCGCGGCTATTCTGGTGTTCTTCACCTCGGGAATGGTTCGGCTGCCCCGTCGCGACGCTCGCGTGGTCGTTGTCGTGACGATCGGCTCGGTCCTCGCGGCCGGGCTCGCGTGGGAAGTGTACGAGTTTCTGGCTGGCCTCGCGGACCCAATCCTCGATCGCCTCGACACGCTCGTCGACCTGGGGATGGATCTTCTGGGCGGCGTCGCGGCGCTCGGTTACTTCCGGATGGTTGCCACGCACGACGACGGTAATGACTGACCGCCCTAAAAATAGCGGCGCCAGCGTCTCGCTCCGATTCTGCGGAGGCGTCGGCCACGTGACCGGGGCGAACTTCCTGCTCAAGACCCCGGGCGGGCAGATGCTCGTCGACTGCGGCATGGTGCAGGGGAGCCGCGAGGACCGAGCGCTCAACTTCGAGCCGTGGATTTACGACGTCTCGGCGGTCGACGCGCTCTTCATCACCCACGCGCACATCGACCACATCGGCCGCGTGCCGAAGATCGTGAAGGACGGCTTCGCGGGCCCAATCTACTCGACGCCCGCCACGAAGGAGCTCTCGGTGCTGATGCTCGCCGATGCGGCGAAGGTCGGCGCGCTCGACGCGAAGCGCGAGGGGCGCGAGCCGCTGTTCGTCCAGGCCGACGTGGATCGTGCGCTGGCGCGCTGGCAGACGGTTCCGTACCACGAGGAGAAGCAGATTCTGCCGGGGCTCTCGGTGTACCTGCGCGACTCGGGCCACATCTTGGGTTCCGCGAACGTCCGCGCGAAGGTGGCGCTCCCGGGCGGCGGGGAGGTGGCCGTAGGCTTCACCGGCGATCTCGGCAACAGTCCGACGCTTCTGATGCCCGACCCCGAGCCGATCCCCGACGCCGACTACCTCGTGACCGAGAGCGTGTACGGCGATCGCCGCCACGAGGGGCGCGACATGCGGCGCGACAAGCTACGCGAGGTCTTCGCGCGCGTCATTGGTCGCGGCGGCACCGCGGTCGTCCCGACGTTCTCGCTCGAGAAGACTCAGTCGCTGCTCTACGAGCTCAACGAGCTGGTCGAGTCGGGCGAGCTCCCCAAGATGCCCGTCTACCTCGATTCGCCGCTCGCGATCGGCGTCACCGGCGTGTACTCGAAGCACATCGGCAGCTTCCGGAAGAGCGTGAAGGCCGACGCCGCGTCCGGCGACCAAATTTTCGATTTCCCCGGCCTCGTCACCGTCGACGAGCACAAGCTCTCGCAGGCGATCGGCGAGGACCGCCGCCCTAAAATTATCCTAGCCGGCTCGGGCATGAGCGAGGGTGGCCGTGTGCGCGCGCACGAGCGCCACTTCCTGTCCGATCCGAAGAGCGCGCTGGTGCTCGTGGGCTACCAAGTGCTCGGCAGCCTCGGCCGGCGGCTCCAGGATGGCGCGAAGTCCGTGCGCATCGACGGCCAGGACGTGAAGGTGCAGGCCGACGTCGAGTGGATCAGCGGCTACTCGTCCCACGCGGACACCGACGGCCTGCTCTCGTTCGCCGAAGGCTCCGCCGCGGGCGGCCGCCTCAAAAAAGTCTTCACCGCCATGGGTGAGCCCAAAGCCGCCATGTTCCTCGCTCAGCGCATCCGCGACGAGATCGGCATCGAGGCCGTTCATCCAGAGGAGGGGGAGGAAGTCGCTCTCGCCTGAAGCCTGCGGGTGCGCGTCGCCCGCTCGGCTGCCTTCACCTAAGGTTCATCCAGAAGGAGTACAATCTGGGCAATGGCTTACCCCTGCGCCGGCACGTCGAAGCTCACCCCCGCGATTCTTATCGCGGCCGTGCTCTTCGTCTCGCTGTGCGCCGCCCGGTGCGCTGCGGCCTTCGTGATGCCGTGCCACGGCCAGGATCCCGC
>CAZNOT010000031.1:0-3149 GCA_964574865.1 uncultured Candidatus Saccharibacteria bacterium
GGCGAGCGGCCCGGCGACGAGCGCGAGCATCATAGCCAGCGTGAGCAGCGCCGCCGGGGTCGCGCGGCCGAAGCAGAATTTACGCTGGACCCACAGGAACATCGGCCGGAACGTGAGCGCCAGGACCGCCGAGAGCGCGATAACGTTGAAGAACGGCAGGAACATGGCGACGACAAGCCCCAGCGCGGCGAGCAGAATCGCGAAGAAGAAAACGGTCTGAACTGTCTTTTTGGTCATGCGGCCATTGTAAGGCAACCGGGCCCCGCCCGGAACCGGAAAAAGAGAGCGCGAGCCGAAGCTCGCGGGAAGGCTGACGGGCTCTAGACCGCCTCGCCAATTCCGCCCCAGCAGGCCGCGAGCAGCCAGACCGACGATGCTACCGTCGCCCGACCTGCCGCCCGAGCGCGGCCTCGATGAAGGCGGTGAAGAGCGGGTGCGGGGAGAGCGGGCGGGCGAGGAACTCGGGGTGGAACTGGGTGCCGAGCATGAAGGGGTGGGCCTCTCTGGGCAGCTCGGCGATCTCGCAGAGGCGGCCGTCGGGCGAGGTGCCCGAGAAGACGAGCCCCGCGGCCTCGAGGTCGGCGACGTAGCCGGGGTTCACCTCGTAGCGGTGGCGGTGGCGCTCGGTGATCAGGTCGGCGCCGTAAGCCTTGCGGGCGATCGTGCCCTTCTTGAGAGCGCAGGGGTACGAGCCCAACCGCATCGAGCCGCCGTACTCACCCTTCGCAATTTTCTCCTTCTGGTCGGGCATGACGTCGATGACGACGTGAGGCGCCTTGGGGTCGATCTCGGCGGTCTGCGCGCCGCGGAGGCCGGCGACGTGCCGCGCGAACTCGATGGTGAGGAGCTGCATGCCGTAGCAGAGGCCGAAGTACGGAATCTTCTGCTCGCGGCAGAACCTGATAGCGGCAATCTTCCCCTCGATGCCGGAGGTGCCGAAGCCGCCGGGCACGACGACGCCGTCGAAATCGGCCAGCTCCTTCACCGATTTAGGGTCGTCGTCGTAGCGCTTCGAGTTGATCCAGGTGAGCTGCGGCTTGGTGCCGAGATGGTAGCCCGAGTACTTGAGCGCCTCGATCACCGAGAGGTAGCTGTCGGCGAGCACGAAGTCGCCCGTGTCGAAGTACTTCCCCACAACCGCGATTCTCACGGGCCGCGCGGCGGCATCCTTCACCTTCTTCACGAACGCCTTCCAGCGGCGCAGGTCGACGCCGCCGTTACTGATGCCGAGCGCGTGCGCGATCTTCTCGCCGGTCTTGTCCGCCTCGAAGTTGACCGGCACGTCGTAGACAGACTCGATGTCCGGCGCCGAGATGACGTGGTCCGCGGGAATGCCCGTCGCGGCGGCAATCTTCTCCTTGCGGCGCTCGTCCACCGGCTCCGGCGCGCGGGCGATGATGAAGTTCGCCTGGATGCCGTAGGCGGCGAGCTGATTGATCGCGTTCTGCGTGGGGCGCGTCTTCATCTCGCCGAGCGCGCCCGGCACCGGGAGGTAGGAGACCATCACGAAGACGACGTCCTGCGGGCTACGCAGCTTCATGAACTTCGCGGCCTCGTAGAAGAGCGCGTTCTGGAAGTCGCCAATGGTGCCGCCGATCTCCACGATGGTGACGTCCGCGCCGGATGCCTCCGCCGCGCGGTCGAAGCGGCGCACGATCTCGTCGCGCACGTGCGGGATCGCCTCGACGCACTTGCCGCCGTAGCCCAAGGACCGCTCGCGATCGATGACCGCCTCGTAGACCATGCCGGAGGTCATGTAGTCCTCGTCGGTGAGGTCGCGGTCGAGGAAGCGCTCGTAGTTGCCCATGTCCTGGTCGGTCTCGAGGCCGTGGCGCATCACGAAGACCTCGCCGTGCTCGGTCGGGTTCATGTTGCCCGCGTCGACGTTGAGGTACGGGTCGGCCTTCACGAGGTTCACCCGGTGGCCCATGCCCTGGATGATGGTGCCCAAGGACGCGGTGGCGATACCTTTGCCGACGCCCGACATTACGCCGCCGACCACGAAGACGAACTTGCGGGCCTTGGGCGTTTTCGGCTTCGATTTTTTCGGGGCGGAAGAACGGCGGCGTGGGACGTTCTTCTTGGGATCCGTCGCGCGTGCCATTGCGGTTGGAATTTTAGCGCACGCGGGGCGGCGCGCGCGACTAGACGGAGACGGCAAGCCGAGGCGTACTACGGAAAAGGCCGCGCCCTACGGGCGCGGCCTTTCGAGAATTTCAGTTTTAAGCCTTCCCCCTCAAATACCGGTTAACGGCAATCAGCGACGATCCGACGCCGACGAGGAGGCCCGAGCCGACGACCAGGAGGGCCACCTGCCCGAAGTTGCCGACGAGGTACGCGAACGAGGAGGTCTCGCCGAAGAACTGCTGCGTGGCGGGCGCGAGGTAGTACGCCGCGGGGAAGGACAGGACGAGCGTCACGATTGCGGCGGTGAGGCCGTACGCGCCGCCGGCCACGAGGAACGGGCCCGCGATGTAGCTCTGGTCGGCGCCGACCAGCTTCATGATGGAAATTTCGTCCTTCGAGACGTAGATCGCGAGGCGAATCGTGTTGAGCGTCACGCCGACGGCGATCAGGACGAGCGCGATCGCGACGGTGGCGCCGAGCGTGTCGCCCGCGTCGATGATGCCAGAGAGCCGATCGATGACCTCCTTGTTGCGGAAGTAGTTCACGTCGGCGACAGCGGAGGCGCCCACGGGGTAGTTCTGCTCGAGGAACTTCGCGACGCCCGCGTACTGCGACGGGAGCTTCGCCTTCACGAGGAGCGCCGGGCCCAGCGGGTTCGTCTCGAGCTCGTCGAGGACCTCGATGGTGCGCTGGTCGTACCGGTTGCGCTCCTTGAAGCGAGCGAGGCGCTCCTCGGCCGAGAGGAGCTCGACGGTCGCGACCTCCGGCAGCGACTCGATGGCCGCCTTCATGGCCGAGGTCTCCTCCAGGGTCGCCGTCGTCTTCAGGTAGACGTTGATGTCGACCTTCTCCTCGATAGCGGAGAGCGACGTGCGCAGGAGGCCGCCCGCGACCGCGGTACCCGCGATGACCGAGAGCGCGACGACCATGACCGCAACCGCCGAAAGGGAAACGAACGGGTTGCGGAGGCAGTGCACGAAGCCGGTGCGGAAGATGCGGCGGAGGTTGAGTGCGAGCATGCG
>CAZNOT010000031.1:3249-7317 GCA_964574865.1 uncultured Candidatus Saccharibacteria bacterium
CTAAAAAGTGTAGTCGCCCTTGGCGTCGTCCCGAGTGACGACGCCGTCGTCGATGGTCACCACGCGGCAGCCGAGCGCCTCGACGACGCCGACGTTGTGCGTGGTGAGGAGCACCGTCGTGCCGAGATCGTGGACGCGCTTGATAATCTGGACGATCTCGTAGGTGTTCTCGGGGTCGAGGTTACCGGTCGGCTCGTCGGCGATGAGCACGTCGGGCTGATTGACGATGGCGCGCGCGATCGCGACGCGCTGGCGCTCGCCGCCCGAGAGCTCGTCCGGGAAGTTCCACGCCTTAGCGGTGAGGCCCACGAGCTCGAGCACGTGCGGGACGTCGGCGTGAATCTCCTCCTCGGGGCGACCGGCCACCTCCATCGCGAAGGCGACGTTCTCGAAAACGTTCTTGTTCGGCAGTAGGCGGAAGTCCTGGAACACGGTGCCGATGCGGCGGCGAAGCTCGAGGAGCTCGCGGCGGCGCATCTCGTGAACATCGGCACCCTCGAAGAAAACCGCGCCGGAGGTCGGCGTCTCTTCAGCGAGGAGCATCTTGAGGAGGGTCGTCTTGCCCGCGCCTGAGCGGCCGACGATGGTGACGAGCTCCTGCGGCCCGATGCGCAGCGACACGTCGCGGACCGCGGCGGTGTCGTCGTCGTAAACCTTGGTGACGCGATCGAAGTGAATCATCGTTGCCGGAGCATTGTACCAGCGGAGCGGCAGTGGTGGGAATTTGGGGATACGCCGCGCGTTTTCGGCGAGGATGAGCGTCGGCGCGCGTCAGTTTTTTCAGAAACAAACCGCCTGGTCCCACTCAGGATTGTAGCGGCCGGCGGTAGCGGCGCCGTGAGCAAAAGAATCACGGCGCCGAAGAAACCGGCAAAAGAGCCGGCCCCGCGCTTTCGCGCGGGGCCGGCCGTAGATTTCTTAAACGTTTCGGGCCTTGGTCGTGACGAGAGGTTTGCTAGTGAATCTGGTTGGACCTCTTTTCGTCCTTTCGGGCTTCTTGGGGGGAGCGGCAAAGTATGCCGCTGAATCTACGCCAAGAAGTGTATCACGTATAAAACATTTGTCAACCACCCCTTGCCCCTACTGGAACGGCCGCGTAGCCTAGACGTGTCGCTGTATCTCGGCGCAGCGTCGTCGGGCATCGCGAAACGCCCGGCAGTCAGTGCCCGCTCGAGGCGGCACGCCAAAGCCGTGCGGCGGTCGGGGGAAATTCCTCCGGCCGCTCTTATTTTTCCTCCGCGTCTCCCTCCCCCGCCTTCCGCCCCTCCTTCATCGCGTCGATGAACTCTTGAATCGCGCCGTCCTCGATCACCTTCTCCGCGTTGCGGACCTCGACGCCGGTGCGGTGGTCCTTCACGAGCTTGTACGGGTGCAGCACGTAGGAGCGAATCTGGTTGCCCCACGCCGCGTCGGTCGTTTTGGAAATGGCGATACCGTCCTCTTTGGCGCGCGCCTCGTCCTCGCGCAGCTTCGCGACCTTCGCGGCGAGAATCTCGAGCGCGCGGTCGCGGTTGGCGTGCTGGTTCCTCTCGGAGTCGACGCGCACGGCGAACCCCGTCGGCTTGTGCACCGCGTGCACGGCCGTCTCGCGCTTGTTCACGTTCTGGCCGCCGGGCCCGCCGGAGCGCGTGAAGGAAACGTCCACGTCCTCGGCGCGAATGCCCGCCTCGGCGACATCCATCTTGGAGGGCAACGCCTCGACCATCGCGAACGAGGTCTGACGGATATCCTTCGCGCCGAAGGGCGAGAGCCGCACCAGGCGGTGCACGCCGGACTCGTGTTTGAGCTCGCCGTACGCCCCCTTCCCCTCGACCTCGCCGGTGTACGAGCGGTAGCCGCCCTGGTCGTTCGGGCTCGAGTAGAGCGTGGACCACGTCCAACCTCTGGAAGCCGCGTAACGCTGGTACATCTCGACGAGCATGCGCGCCCAATCCTCAGCGTCGTCGCCGCCGGCGCCCGCGTAGAAGTTGAGGATGGCGCCGCTCTTGTCGTGGCGACCGCCTCCCTCGAGCGCGAGCTTCAGGTCGGCGATCTCCCGGATCGCGGCCTGCGCGCGCTCCTTGTCATTCCAAAAATCCGGCGCGCACATCGCCGCTTCCAGTTCGGCGATTTTCGCCTCGATCGCCGCCTTATCGCCGCTCGCCATGGTCGTCTGTCGCTTCCCCCGCGGGAGAACGCTTGTCCGCGAGCCTCATGAAGAGGAGGCCGCCAGCGCCTGCGGCAATCGAGCCACCCACGAGCCCGAGGCCGACCATCCAACCCGAGCCGGACGAGAAGGCCGCGTCGCCGACCCACGCGAGGATCGCGGTCGGGATGAGGCCGATCGAGGCGTAGATGAGGGCGAACGGAACGTACGGGAGCTTGGTGAGCCCCGCGCCGTACGAGACCGCCTCCGGCAGCGCGATGAAGCAGACGCGCGCCACGAAGAACCCGCGCACGGTGCCCATCAGCTCGAGCGCGCGGTCGAGGAAGCCAGCGTTCGATTTCGCGAGGATGCGCTCGACGAGCCTGCGCCCGAAGCGCCGCGCGATCGCGAACGAGACCGAGCCGCCGAGGAGGTCGCCCAGGAAGAGGTACAGGATCGCGGGCCCGGTGCCGAAGAGCGCGCCGGCCAGCGGGTAAAGCGGGCCACCCGAGAGCGGCGCCGCGACGATGGTCATTGCCTTCGCGACGACGAGCGCGAGCGGGCCCCACGCGCCGGCGCTCTCGACCCACGCGCGCAGCTGGTCGCCGCCGAAGTACTTCATCGCGACGACGAGGCCGACGATGACGAGGCCGAGGCCGAGGAAGTTCTCGAGCGCGTCCTTCGCCTTCGCCGCGTCGCGCGCGACCTCCGGCGCCTTCTCTATGTTTGGATCGTGGGTCAAGTTGGAGCCAATGGCCGGGATTGAACCGGCGACCTCCCCCTTACCATGGGGGTGCTCTACCAGCTGAGCTACATTGGCGGGGCGAGCCGGGCGATACTAAACCAGCGGGACCGATTTTTCAATCGTTTCCCAATGTGCGGCTCACGGGGACTTGATGCGAGGAGGCGCACAATCCGCGCGAACCTGAACCCAAAAACAAAAATATGAGCACGTTAGTCCTACCCCCTACCCCGCCGGCCAACCGGATTCCGCGCCGCGAGCGCCCGGTGCTCGTGAATTCGAGCCTCCGCGCGAACACGCTCCACGTCGATGGGCCACCCGTTTTCAAAGACGGCGAGCTCGTCTTCTACCCCACGCTCCTCACCGTGCGTCTGCCCGTCGGCCGACGAGTCGAGATGACGCGCTTCGTGCCGCCGGACACAGCGAACATCGACGCCGCGCTCAGAGAGCTCGACGGCGAGGGTTTCGAGCTAACAAAGATGCACCAGGCGCTCGCGATCCAGCGCGCCTCGCGCGAGTTTCCCTGTCGGCAAATCTCGTTCCTCGTGCGCGGCGAGTCGTTCTACGCGCCGGACAGAAACGGCGCCGTGCGCAACTGCCTCGCGGCGTGGGACGCGACGACGCAGCGCTTCGATCTGTACCCGTCGCACGCGTACCTGCCGCGCTTCTTCGTGGCGGTGACGAAGGTAGAGTACCCGTGAGAAAAAATTGCCCGGCCGCTGCGCGGCCGGGCTTTTCCGTTTGAAAAGAAAAGGGCGCGACGAACTTAATCGCCGCGCCCGAGTTTTCAGCAGCCACTAGCCCTTGCCGTAGTAAGCCGGCACTCTCCACCAAGAGATCGTACGCGCCGAAGCGGGACGAACCCTTGGCGGGGAGGGCATGGTTGCGACCACCGCCCGGCCAGTCTAGAGCGAAACGTACCCGTCGAGCCTACGAACCCTCGCCACGATCGAATGACCTGCGCCCCTCAATTCCTCTAGCTGGTTCCGGCGCGCAAATAAAAAGCCGCCCCGAAGGCGACTTTTTGACTTGAGGCAAGAAAATTTGGTCACAGCTCTTCAAGGCCAAGGTCGCGACCCCGCCTCGGCCGTTTCGGCTGCTGCCGAAACGTGCATCCGGCCTTCAATTTCTCGCGCGGGGCGAGCGGTCGCCCCGCCTCGCGGGCGCCCGCAAAACGATAAACCCCGTGTGGGGGGGGTGG
>CAZNOT010000032.1:0-7171 GCA_964574865.1 uncultured Candidatus Saccharibacteria bacterium
AAAATGAACGCATGGAAATCAAAGAAGCGGTGAAGAGCTCGGTGGCCGGCGTGGCGGTCGTGTCCTTGGTTATCGGCGTGGCCGTGGGGCTCATGGCGTCCGGCGGCGGACGAGATCGCGATTGGGATCGCGATGGCTCCTGCGGCGGAAACTGCGCGGCGGGCGAGTGCGAGGGCTGCGGCGATGGCGCCGGCTGCCCGATGATGAAGAGCGGCAGCATGATGGGCATGCACCGCATGCCGGACGGATCGATGATGGCCAACATGGGCGGTTCGGACATGGGTTCCATGATGATGGACATGACGGCGCGGCTGGAGGGGAAAACGGGTGACGCGCTCGACAAGATTTTCCTGGAGGACATGATTGTCCACCACCAGGGCGCGGTCGATATGGCGAAGCTCTTGGCGGCTGGTTCAAAGCGCGCCGAGATGCAGAAGTTTGCGGCCGATATCATCCGCGTGCAGTCTGCGGAAATTGACCAGATGAAGGCGTGGGAGAAGAGCTGGTTCGGGAACTAGCCTGAGAGCGTAGAAAAACAAAAGGCCGGACCACGGGTGTGGTCCGGCCTTTTGTTCAATCAACCGACTGCTACTTGGGGCCGGGAGGCGCGCTGAACCGGTTTGGCGATTTCTCACCTGGCCAGGTCCACGGGCTCCTGGAAGGTGGGGGTGGCGAATATCTCTGCACTCTCTCGGCACTCGCTCGCCCGACAGCCTTAGGCTCCTCGTCGGTCCCAATTCGCGTCTCTGACGCGAATTTTTCTTGTCGGGCAAAACAGAAGACCGCCGCCCGGAGGGCGGCGGTCTTTCCGGTCGGCTGCGCTTACTTCGCGAGCGCGGCCACCTTCTTGAACGTCTCCGGGTGGAACTCGGCGAGCTCGGCGAGCATCTTCTTGTTGATGGTCACGCCGGCCTTCTTGAGGTTGCCCCAGAACTTGGAGAACGAGACGCCCTCCTCGCGTGACGCGGCGTTGATCTTCACGTGCCAGAGCTGCTTGAAGTCGCGCTTCTTGGCGCGGCGGTGGCGGAAGGCGTGGGCGCCGGCCTTGTGAATCGCCTCGATGGCCTGGGCGGTTTTTGTCGAGCGGCCGAAGCGGTAGCCCTTGGTCTGGGCTAGGCGGTTGTGGCGTCGCTTGAGGGAGGCAGGGCCGCGTTTGACTCGGGTCATCGGGGTAGTGGTTAGGGGGTGGGCTTAGGCGATGTTCGCCAGGAACCGGGCGCTCGTGAGGCGGTTGAGCTTCAGGAGGCGGGTGCGGCCCTTGGCCGTGTGGGTCTTGGCGTCGCCACGGGAATTGAAGTGGCACTGGCCGGCCGCGCGGGCGATGACCTTGCCGTTCTTGGTGACGCGGAGGCGCTTGGCGTAGGACTTGTTGGTCTTCATATACCTGTTGGCTTTGCGGGGGCAAACACTAACCTAGGCAGGGGAATGGCGCAAGGGCCGGGGGGAACTCCATTTGCGGCTGCAAACTGCCCCTCCGCCCCTCGCCGTACAGGCGTAGGTCGTCGGGGCGGCCGGGGCGGTTTTCGCCCGCAACCGTCGCTTCCGTGGTGGCTTGGGGCGCGGCGCAGCCCTCGCCTAATCTTGGGCCTTTTGCTAGGGTCGGCCACCTATGCAGATCCTTCTATCGTTCCCTCAATTATCGCCCCTGTTTTGGCTGGTCTTCTACGCGGCCGTCGCCGCCCTCGTGTTCGCGTGCGCGCCGCGCCCGCTCGCCTGGCTTAGCCGCGAGCTCAATCTGGCCGATTGGGCTACGTCGGGATCGTCCCGATTCTGGTTCGCGGCGCTCTGGATCCTGTTCGCGGCCGGGGCGGTAGCCGCGCTCGTCGTTACCGCGATTGTCTTGAGCTGGTCTAGGTTCCGAGAATTAAAAAATCTAAGCAATGACGGGAAAGACGCCGAGGTGAATCTCGCCGGTAGCGAAGATGAGGTATGACGATCGAGTGGCGCCCCCTGCCGGGGGCGCCAATTTCTTTTCGTCGCGACGTCAGGCCGCACTCAAGCCCTCTCGATCATCATGGCCCAACCTTTCACGCCCTTGCGCGGCGCGTCCGCTACCTTGTATTCGGCGGCCACGAGTCGCAGTACGCGGTCGAATCGCCCCCTCAGGAACTCTTCGTTGAGGTACTTGGCGCGGCCGGGGAGGAAGAGCTCGATCTTCACGCGGTGACCATCCTTGAGCCACTCGGTGGCCTTCTTGGCTTTGAGCGCGAGGTCGCCGTCGCCGGTGCCGATCTTGATCTGGATTTCCTTAACCTCAGATGTCTTCTGTTTGGTCTTGGCGACCTTCTCCTTCTTAGCCTCTTCGTACTGGTATCGGCCGAAGTCGGCGATCTTGCAGACCGGCGGCACCGCGTTCGGCGAAATTTCGATGAGGTCGAGCCCGAGGTCTTTGGCGCGGGCGATGGCGTCCAGGCGGGGGAGCACTCCAATGTTCTCGCCCTCGGCGCCGATCACGCGGACCTCTGCGGCAATAATGCGCTCGTTGACGCGAATCTTGGGGGTTCGGGGCTCAAATTTTCGGAACGGTCGCACTGTTGGGTTGAGTGGTTAGCGCTAAATTAGCTTTTACGGACGCGGGATTCAGCCGCGGCAGCGTAGCACGCTCGGTATTGACGGTAAAGGAGACGCAGGTTTCGGTTTTTGC
Organism: uncultured Candidatus Saccharibacteria bacterium; assembly: GCA_964574865.1. Taxonomy (GTDB): domain Bacteria; phylum Patescibacteriota; class Minisyncoccia; order Phycocordibacterales; family JAACPR01; genus DATDYW01. Next base: position 2,645 of record CAZNOT010000032.1, read on the forward strand.
TTTATTTAAATAAATATGGTGGTGTTTGTGAATGGGCGATCTTTCCACTATGACCAACACGACCAACACGACCGACACGATGACTGACGGAGCGCCCCACGGGCGCTCTCCCGCGGGCAAGCCGCTTCCCAGAGGCGGGCTCGACCCGCTCAACGTGACCGATATGCTTCCGGACCGAAGCCGCGTTCATTCGTTCCTCCGCCTCCCGCCTGGGTTTGAAATGCCACTCCGCGAGATCGGCGCGACCGGTACGCCGCTCAAGAATTGGTGTGGCCTCCACGCGCTCTGGCTCTTCTGTCACTTCATGTGGCCGGGTAAGTGGAACGTTGGGTGCCGTCCGCCTTCCTCAGCCAAAGCCGAAGAGGTGCTCGGGCTCAACGTGCCGAACCGCCTCGCGTGGACGGCGCTCCGCGTCGGCCGCGCGCCGAGCTACTTCAGGCACCACGGTGCGACGCTCTTCGTGAATGGGCACCCGGTGCGCACCTACCCGGAATTCTTCCGCCGCGTCGCGTTCGGCTGGCTGCGGATGCCGCCGTTCTCCGCCGAAGAAGCCGAGGATCGGGTAATCGACCTGGTGAGGGGGAACCAACCGGCTGCGGTCGACCTCACCCTTCCCGGGTGGTTTCGCGAGCACGTGGCGTTCGTCTACGGCGCCTGCAGCGACGGGTTCCTGCTCGTCGATTCGCTCGTGGTTCCCGGCGTCGGGTACCGCAAGGTGACGCCCGAAGGCGATCCGCGCTTGATCATGCTCCTGCCGTTCGAAGAGTTCCGGAGGCGCTGGGGTCGTGGTTCGGGAATTTGGCACGCCGCGCTAGACGGCGACAAGCTCTGCCGGCTCGCGTGATTCCCTGGGGGCGTACGCCCCCTTTTCTTTTCTGTGTATAGTGAGCGTATGTCTCTCGCCCTGAACCGCAAAGCCCACTTCAAGTACGAGATCCTCGAGAAATTCGACGGCGGCTTGGTGCTGGCCGGGCACGAGGCGAAGGCAGCGAAGGCGGGGCGGGCGCAGCTCGACGGCTCGTGGGTGAAGCTCTCGGGAGGGGAGGCGTTTTTGGTTGGCGCGCAGATCGGACCGTACCAGGCGGGCAACAGCCCCGAGGGGTTTGACCCGCGCCAGACGCGCAAGATTCTGTTGTCCAAGCGCGAGCTCAACTCGCTCGAGAAGCACCTGGAAAAGAAGGGTTTGACCCTTGTGCCGCTTTCGTTGTATAATAAAGGACGTCTGGTGAAGCTCTCGTTCGGCCTCGCGCGCGGCAAGAAAGTGTACGATAAGCGCGCCGTCATTAAGGAGAGAGAGGATGATCGAGAGATCAGCCGCACGTTGAAAAGAAGCCGGTAGCGAACAAACGTCGGACGTTTGTTTAGGTGCCCAAAATAGTGAGATGAACGCCAACCCCGGTCCGTCCCGTGGAGCGCGCCGCAGCTGCTGCCGCGACGCGTTCCACGGGGATGATCGGCGTTGACGGGTGACGATTGCGCGCGACGCGCGCGGGGGTCCTGCTGCGAAGACCTAAAAGCGCAGCAACAACCAAGTGCCAAGAGCACCAAGAGCGTGGTTTCGCCGTACGCAAGTGCGGTTCGCCCGTTCGCCTTCGCGCTAGCCTAAAGCTCGCGACGAGACAGCCTTTCGCCCCGCGGTGGCTGACCTCGAAAATAGCGGGGACGCTCTGGCTAGTTGCCCCAACTAGCTAGCTAAGATTAGGGGATAGGGAAGGGAGGGTCTTGTTTGACCTCTGCCTCTCCTCCCGAGATTAAAGGTCAAAACAGCCCGCGTAGAAGCGCGCGCGTGTCCCACCCGGACGGGGGTTCGATTCCCCCCATCTCCACCCACGACTAGCAAAAACTCCCGCCGAGGGAGTTTTTGTCTTTTGATGTCGTGGGTGGAGATGGGGGGAATCGAACGGCCGCAGCGCGGCCGAGCGAAGTGAGGTCGGCGAGCGTCCGAAGCGAGCCGCGCGCGAGGCGGGCCCGCGAGCACTTAGGTTTTTGGCCTTCTGGCGAAAAATTAAAGAAGGCCAAAAGACTTAGTGACTCGTGGGGCGATTCCCGATACCTCTCCTTGCCCTCCGCCTCCTTCGCGGCTAGTCTCCCCGCGAAGTCCCACCTCCTATGACAACTGCATCACCACCACCTGACGCCACCGGCGTCGACTACGGCACGCTCGACATGTTCAAGCGCGCCTGCCAGGAAGCCGCCGCTCTGACGGACGAACACTCGAACCGCCACGGCATCGTCACGCTCCCGTGGACCAGAGGGGAGAGCGTCATGCTCTTCCAAATCTTCAACCCGGGCGTCACCAAAATCGGCCTCGTCCACGAGGGTCTCGGCACGAAGAACCTCGTCGCCGATGCGATGGGGACACTGACCGGCGACTGGAGCTACTACCGCGCGATTGGCCAGGACACCTTGGCGATGGCGTTCAACGACGCCGCCACCTTGGGTGTCATTCCCGCGGTCGTGACCATGCACCTATCCGTCGGCCACGCCGACTGGTTCAAGAACGAGGCTCGCTACAAGTCGCTCATCCGCGGCTGGGTCGAGGGGTGCGCCGACGCGCTCTGCGTCTGGGGTCCGGGCGAGACGCCCGGCCTCAAGGACATCCTCCTGCCGAACGCCGCGGAGCTGTCCGCGGCCGTGTTCGGCAAGACCGTGGGCGACTTCGCTCCGGACCAGATTCGGCCTGGCATGGCGATCGTCGCCATCCAGGGAACCGGCATCCACGCGAACGGTCTGACCTTCGCGCGCGAGCTGGCCGAGAAGCTCGAGGGCGGCTACCTCACGGAGATCACCCCCGGCGGGCCAACCTTCGGCCACGCGCTCCTCCAGCCGACGCCGCTCTACTCGCGGGCGGTCGAAATGCTCGAGGTGAGCGGCGTCAGCGTCGCCTACGCGGTCAATGTGACCGGTCACGGCCTCCGCAAGCTGGTGCGCCCGCGGACGAACGAGCCGCTCGCCTTCGTCATCGACGAGCTGCCCGAGCAGCTCCCGATCTTCCGCTTCATGCAGGATCGGGGAGACGTCGATGACCGTCGGGCTTACGCTAGCTGGAACATGAACTTCGGCTACTGCCTGTTCGTGGAGCAGGGGGTCGCCGCGCGGGCGTGCGAAATCGTGGCCCGCGAGTTTGGGCACCGCGCGTTCGTCGCCGGCCACATCGAGGCCGCCCCGCAGGGCGCCAAGGTCGTCATCGATCCGCTCGGCCTCACCTACGAGGCCGACGAGCTCCAGATTCGCTAGTCGTCTGCAATCTCAGGCCGGTCGCGTAGCGACCGGCCTTTTCCTTTTCAGACTGCGCTACACTTCGGCCATGCCCCCACAAACCCCGCCCTTCGCTCCCGACCCCACCGCCCCGATCCCGCCCGTCGAGCCGGCCCCGTCCGCCGCCGCGCCGCAGGCCACCTTCACCGAAACCGCCAAGCAGATTTTTGAGCGGCTCAACGACCGCAAGTACCTCCTGCTCCAGCGCGCGCTCCTCGCGATCTGGCCCGCGCTCGTCACGCTGGCCGTCGGCTACCTCTTCTGGGGGAACGCGCTCGCGAACGAAGGTGGCGGCGGCGAAATCATTTGGGCGAGCATCCAGGCCCGCTCCTACGAAGGATGGATCGTCGGCGCGCTCGTCCTCTTCTCGATAGTTTGGGGCGCGCTCGCGAACGCCGTCCTCTCGATCGAGCGCGTCATTTGGGTCGACTCGTACTTCGACGGCAAGAACATCTCGCCGAAGGAGTCGCTGCGAATCGCCCGGAGGCTCTTCCCGAGCGCTGCGCGGGTGTGGGTTTGGTCGTGGTTTAAGTACTGGTTCCCGGTGCTCGGTTTTCTGGTTCTCTCGGGCGGCGCGATTGCCGCGGCCGCATTCGTCGGCGTCGACCCGCTCATCCTGGCGTGCGCGGGCGTCGCGGCCTTCGCGGCGTTCGCGCTCTGGTCGTTCTACGTCGGCGTGAAGCTCCGCAACCTCTGGTTCCTCTTCCTCGACCACCACGATGGCTCACGCGTCGAGACCCGCACGCTCGCGGACGAGCTCGATCGCCTCAACGCGACAATGAAGACGAAAGAGTTCGCGAAGTACGTCCTATCGGTTGCCGGCGTCGACACGCTCGCGGGGCTGACGAGGCTCGTCGCATCGCTCGCGACGCAGGTTTCCGGCGCTTCGAAGTTCCTCGATCGTACCGTCGTGGGGCAGGGGGTCAAAATGTACGCCCAGACCGTCGCGGCTCAGGCGCAGGCCTTCGCCCGCGTCATCGCCGCTTACGTCTTCTACCGCGCGGCGCGCGCCCACCTCGGCTCGGGGCAGGCGGTGAACGAGCGGGTGTACGCGCTCGCGAGGTAGCGGGTAAAAAGTAACAGGTAAAAGTCGGGGCGCGCCCCAAAGGCGCGGGCCCACAATTTAGTTATACCCCCACCCACAACCCCCGCCGCGTGCAGTGCCTGTCCTCCCGCACTTCGATCGCCCCCGAACTCGCGCGCCTCGCCGGCGTCGCCCGACCCGCGCAAACCGTACGGTCGCGCCGCGATCACCCTCCCCGAACGTTG
>CAZNOT010000033.1:0-6956 GCA_964574865.1 uncultured Candidatus Saccharibacteria bacterium
GCTCGGCGGCATCGTGTCGTGCGCCTCGGTGAAGTGCGCCGGCAACCGCCTCGACGCGGCCATCGTCGACTACGTGAAGAAGACCTTCAACCTCGCGATCGGCGACGGCACGGCGGAGCGCATCAAGCAGGAGGTCGGCTCGGCGGTCCTGATGGAGGACGAGCTCGAGATGGCCGTGAAGGGCCGCGACCTGCTCACGGGTCTCCCGCGCGCGGTCACCGTGAAGACCAACGAGATCGTGAAGGCGATTCAGCGCGAGCTCAAAGAGATGGTCGGCGCGATCAAGACTGTGCTCCAGGAGACGCCGCCCGAGCTCGCGTCCGACATCATCGACACGGGCATCGTGCTCACCGGCGGCAGCTCGCTCCTGAGGAACCTGCCGGAGCTGGTGTTCCGCCGCACCGGCGTGAAGGCTGCGCTGGCGAAGGACGCGCTGTTCTGCGTGGCGAAAGGGACCGGCATCGCGCTCCAGCACCTCGACACGTACAAGCGCTCGGTGGCGGGCAGGCGGTAGCGGCGAGTCGGGCGCCGCTGCGGCGCGTTCGGGGGTCGTTCGCGGCACCGCCGCGAGCTTGAGTGTTGAATTTCTCGAGCGTAGCCACCCGGCCTATCTCGGGCGCGCTAGAATGCCTCGCGTGAAGGAGCTAGCGGAGACACTCGAGAACAGCGGCTCAATCGGGCACGCCTACATCGTCGAGGGCGAGGCGGGCCCGGCGGTCGCGGCGATCTGCGCCTTCTGCGAGGGAGCCTTGGGCTGCGCCGTCGCGGGCAACCCGGACTTCGTGGTGGAGCGGTTCGATACGATGGGTGTCGCCGACGCCGTCGCGCTGCGCGACCGCCAGTCGATGGTGACCGCGGGCGAGGGGAGGCAGATCATCGTCGCCTCGTTCCGTAACGCTACGCGCGACGCGCAGAACGCGCTCCTCAAGGTGCTCGAGGAGCCGTCCGCGCGGACGCACTTCTTCCTCGTCGTGCCGTACGCGGGGCTCCTCCTGCCGACGGTTCGCTCGCGCGCGGCGCTCATTCGGCGCGGCGGCTCGGCCGACGAATCGCTCGCGCTGCCCTGGCTCAAGGCCGCCGCGGGGAAGCGCCTCGCGCTCGCCGAGAGGTTCGCCAAGGACATCCGCGACGAGAAGAAGACCCGCGCCGACGGCCTGGCCCTGCTCGACGCGCTCGAGCGCGCCCTCGCGCCGAAAATTTCCGCCGACCCGCGCGCCGCCTCCGCCGCCCGCACCCTGCTCGCCGTGAAGCGCCGCTGGAACCACCACGGCAGCTCGCCCAAGCTCCTGCTCGAGTCCGTCGCGCTCGCGCTGCCGTAGCCTTAAGGTTCGACCTTAAGGTCGAACCTTATACGAGAGAACTCGCCATTTAAATTTCAGAGGGTCACCCGCCAAATCAAAAGCCACCGGTGACAGAATTGCCCTTTCTGCTCTTTCGGCGCCAGCCAAATCGGGGAAACTCGAGTATCGATAGGCGGCTAAAAAATTTTGGCGAGTTTCGGGGTCGTGATTTGGCGCCAGGTCTGCTGGGTTCGCGTGCACGTAAGCCACGAGGTGCTGGAGGTAGCCGTTCTCGTCTGCCGTTTTAGACTTAAATTTTCCCTGAAAGACACACCCGCTCCGTTCGTATTTGGCATTTACATACATGGTGTGAGCCGTTGCTAGTCGGCGCATGAATTTGGTGGTGCCCCCAGTTTCTTTCTCGCGGACCAGTAGATGAAAATGGTTCGGTAGCAAGGCGTAACCACAGATGTCGATAACGGTTTCGCCCCTATCTACCCTCAGGGCGCTATCAAAATTTGGCGCGTCGCCGTTGCCGTAAAAGCTGGGCGGCAGCGTCGTGGAACTGTTGGCTAGGTACAAGACCACCAGGAACCGTTCGTAGTCTTCAGGCTCAAAGAAAATGTCCGACTTTCCGGCCCCGCGATTGTAGACGTGAAGGAAAGATCCGACTCCGTAATTTTCTCGTTTTGACACGGGGGAATTTTGGGCCGGCTCCCCTAACGTGCCGATTAGCTCAGGCTTAACCTAAGGTTCGACCTTAAGGTCGAACCTTAGGTTTTCGGGTATACTCGCCGAGCTAACCCACCAAGAATGGCATACGATTTCAAACCGTTCGACGCCCGCCTCGCCGAGGTCAAAGACTGGCTCGCCAAGGAGCTCTCCACCATCCGCACTGGCCGGGCGAACGCCGCCATCCTCGACGGCGTGCTCGTCGAGAACTACGGCGCGCGGGTGCCAATCAACCAGGTCGCGTCCGTCTCGGCCGAGGACCCTCGCACGCTCAAGGTGGCGCCGTGGGACACCTCCGTCGTGAAGGCGATCGAGAAGGGTATCACCGACGCCGACCTCGGTCTCTCGGTCGTCTCGGACGGCCGAGTGCTGCGCGTCGTCTTCCCGGAGCTCACCGCCGAGCGCCGTGAGATTCTCATCAAGCAGGCCGGCAAGAAGCTCGAGGAGGCGCGCGTGTCGCTGCGCAAGGAGCGCGAGGCCTGCTGGGACGCCATCCAGATGAAGGAGAAGGAGGGCGGCATGTCCGAGGACGACAAGTTCCGCGCCAAGGAGGACATGCAGAAGAAGGTGGACGCGGCTAATGCCGCCATGGACGCCGCCCTCGAGGCGAAAGAGGCGGAGGTGAGGGGGTAGGGAGGGAAACTCCATTCGGCGCGCAAAACGGGTCCCTACGGCTCGGAGTACATGCGTACACCGTCGCCTAGGGAACACCGTTTTTCGCATCCGACTGTCGCTTCCGTGGTGACTCGGGGCGAAATACGGCCGTCAAAATTGCGCCAAAGGTGTCCGTGATAAACTCGGCGGACATGACCGTCCTCATCTTCGTTCTCCTCATCTCGGTCCTCGTCTTCCTGCACGAGCTCGGCCACTTCTTCGTGGCGCGGCGCTCGGGCGTGCGCGTGGACGAGTTCGGCATCGGTTTTCCACCGCGCCTGTTCTCGTGGAAGCGGGGCGGCGTCGTGTACTCGGTGAACCTGCTGCCGCTGGGAGGCTTCGTGCGCATTCACGGCGAGAACGGGGAAGACCCCCACGACTCCACGAGCTTCGAGGCCAAGCGGGCGCGAACCCGCGCCGCCATCCTCGGCGCCGGCGTCGCCATGAACTGGCTCACCGCGTTCGTCGCGATGGCGATCGCGCTCTCGATCGGCGTCGAGGCGTCGCCCGAATCGGCCCTCGGCGAGTGGGTGGAAAACCCGCGCGCGGTCGTCTCCTCCGTCTCGGTAGACTCGCCGGCCGCTGTCGCCGGCCTGCGTCCGGGCGACGCGATTCTGTCCGCGCGCCGCGGGGCGGAAACGCTCGACGGCCCGACCGCCGACCAGTTCGTTGTTTTTACCTCCGCCGCCTCGGCTAAGGAGATCGTCCTCTCGGCCGAGGCACCGGACGGCGCGGCTAAGTGGGCCACCGTGACGCCGCTCTTCCGCGAGGACCTCGGCCGGCCCGCGATCGGCGCGACCGTCCTCGATTCAGGCTACGCGCGCCTGCCGCTCGGCTCCGCGATCGTCGAGGCGGGGAAGTACACCGTCGAGCTCACCGCGGTCGTCGCGTCCTCGCTCTGGCACCTCGCGGCCGACGCGCTGCGCCGCGAGGCCGACCTCGCCGACCTCTCGGGCCCGGTCGGCATCGCGGTCCTCGCGCGCGAGGCGTCCGACGTGGGCGCGGGCCAGCTGCTCGCGTTCGCCGCGGCGATTTCCGTGAACCTCGCCGTCCTCAACCTCCTCCCGTTCCCGGCGCTCGACGGCGGCCGCCTCCTCATGATTGCCGTCGAGAAAATCACCCGCCGCAAGCTCTCGGCCAAGTGGGTCGGCTGGGTCAACCTCGCCGGCCTCGCGCTCCTCCTCGCGCTCATGGCCGTCGTGACGATTTCGGACGTGGCGAAGCTGTTCTAGCGCGCGGAATTTCAGAAAAAAGAAAAGTGGCGCACCCCGTGAGGTGCGCCGCCGAATGTTTTGGCCTTCCGTTACGCGTTAGCCGGCGGGCGGCTCTTTGGGAGCACCAGATCGGTGCCGATGAGGACAGCGTCGTAGGCGATTGTCGCCGCGAGGGCAATGCCGCGCCCCCAGCTGGGCCCCGCGAGCCCCAAGAGGCTCTCCAGGACCGGTAGCCCTTCCGAGAACGTCACACCGAACCCCGCGGCGACGAGTACGACAGGAATCACGAGAGACCTGACGTACCGTGGCACAGGCCACGTGCCCGTCTCGAGGCGTCGCGCGAGGAGCGCCACGCCAATTAGGAGTCCAAGGGCGAAACCGATCAAGTCTGCGTACCCGACCACCAGACCGCCGAAGGTCGGCGAGAACTCGTAATCGATGCCGTAGTCGAATGAGTAGGCGGTCTTCGGGGTCTCCCCAGAGTCGTGGGTGACGTCTGGGTTGGCCGTGTGGCTGCTTTCGGCAGCGTACCGGGTGTTAGGGGTTTCGTTTACGGTTTCCTGGCTCGAGAGAGCCAGGCCAATCACTGCAAGGGTGTTAAAGAACATAGTGATATTGTACATAATATGTAGTAATTGTCAATATACGCGCGACGCCCGTCGCCCGCCTCACCGCAACCGTAGATGCGGCCTACGATTGTGGTACTCTGGCGCCCTATGAGGCAGTCCCAACTCTTCTCCAAGACCCGACGCGAGGCCCCGCAGGACGAGGTGTCGAAGAACGCGCAGCTTTTGGTGCGCGCGGGGTTTGTGAAGAAGGCGGCGGCGGGCGCGTACGAGTGGCTGCCCTTGGGCCTGCGCGTCCTCGAGAACGCCGCCAAGATTGTCCGCGAGGAAATGACCGCCGCCGGCGGCCAGGAGCTGCGCCTCACCGCGCTCCAGGATCCCGAGCTCTGGAAGCAGACCAACCGCTGGGATGACGCCGTCGTCGATAACTGGTTCAAGACCGCGCTCAAGAGCGGGGGAGAGCTGGGCCTCGGCTTCTCGCACGAGGAGCCGCTCGTCGCGATGCTCCGCGAGCACGTCTCGTCGTACCGCGACCTGCCGTTCTCCGTGTTTCAGATCCAGACAAAGTTCCGCAACGAGCTGCGCGCGAAGTCCGGCGTCCTGCGCGGCCGCGAGTTCCTCATGAAGGACGCGTACTCGTTCGCCGCTAATTCCGAGCAGCACCGCGAGATGTACGAGCGCTACGCGGAGGCTTACCGCCGCGTCTTCGCCCGCGCCGGCGTCGGCGACCGCACCTACCGCGCGAAAGCCTCCGGCGGCGTCTTCTCTGGCGACCTCTCCGAGGAGTTCCAGACCGAGTGCGCGGCGGGCGAGGACACCGTGCTCGTGTCGGCCGACGGGAAGTTCGCGATCAACGAGGAGGTGGCGACCGAGGATAACCTCGCGAAGTTCAACGTCGCCCGCGCCGACCTGTCGCCCAAAACCTGCGTCGAGGTCGGCAACATCTTCCACCTCGGGACGAAGTTCTCCGAGCCGCTCAACCTCACCTTCGCCGATGATTCCGGCGCAAAGGTTCCCGTCATTATGGGCTGCTACGGCATTGGCGTCTCGCGCCTCGTCGGCGCGGTGGTCGAGGCGCTCGGAACGGACGCGGGAATGGTCTGGCCCGACGAGCTCGCGCCCTTCAAGGTGCACCTCGTGGCGCTCGGCATCGACGAGGCGGTCGTCGACGCGGCCGACTCGCTCTACGAAGACCTCCGCGCCCGCGGCGTCGAGACGCTCTACGACGACCGCGACCGTCGCGCGGGCGAGAAGCTCGGCGACGCCGACCTCGTCGGCTGCCCGCTGCGCGTGATCGTCGGCGCGCGCGGCCTCGAGCGTGGCGTCGCCGAAGTCGTCGACCGGCGCACGAATGAGTCGCGCGAGGTTCCGCTCGCGGCGGTCGCGGCCGAAATCGCCCGCTAATTTTTCGTTTCCCTATGCGCGCCCCCAGATTCCTCGAGCGCTGGCTCGCCGGCCGTTTCCCGAGCTTCAAGAACGACATCGGCATCGACCTCGGCACGGCGAACACCCTGGTCTACGTGCCGGGGAAGGGCGTCATCATCGACGAGCCGTCGGTGGTCGCCGTGAACCAGAAGACCGGCCGCGTCGTCGCGGTCGGCACGGAGGCGAAGCGCATGCTCGGCCGCACTCCGGGCCACCTCGCCGCGGTGCGGCCGCTCGTCGACGGCGTCATCTCCGACTTCGAGATCGCCGAGGAAATGATCGCGTACCTCCTCGGCAAGGCCGAGCGCGGCCGCCGCAGCGCGGTCGGCCCGCGGGTCGTCATCGGCGTGCCGTCCGGCGTTACGAACGTCGAGACGCGCGCCGTCTTCGACGCGACCATCAACGCCGGCGCCCGCGAGGTCTACATCGTCGAGGAGCCGATGGCGGCGGCGATCGGCGTGAAGCTGCCCGTGAAGGAGCCGGTCGGCTCGATGGTCGTCGACATTGGCGGCGGCACCACGGACATTGCCGTCATCTCGCTCGGCGGCGTGGTGCGCTCACGGAACCTGAAAATTGCCGGCGACCGATTCAACTCCGACATCACCTCCTACATCCGCAACGAGTTCAAGATTCTCATCGGCGAGCGCACCGCGGAGGACGTGAAAATCGCAGTCGGCGCGGTGCTACCCGGCGAGACGCCGCTCGAGACGACCGTGCGCGGCCGCGACCTCGTGTCGGGCCTGCCGCGCGAGGTGGTCGTGACCGACTCCGACATCCGCGAGGCGCTCGGCCAATCCGTCGAGACCCTGGTCGAGTCGGCCAAGCAGGTGCTCGAGGTGACGCCGCCCGAAATCGTCGCCGACGTCATGAAGCGCGGCGTGTGGCTCACGGGCGGCGGCGCGCTCCTCCGCGGCCTCGACCGCATGCTCGCCGCCGCGTTGGAGCTGCCGGTCTACGTCGCGCCCGAGCCGCTCTCGGCGGTCGCGCGCGGCACTGGCGCCATTCTCGAGAACATCGAGGCGTACCGCGACATTCTCGTATCGCACGGCGACGAGGACCGGCGGTAGGGGGTGGAGAAGTAAAAA
>CAZNOT010000034.1:0-3389 GCA_964574865.1 uncultured Candidatus Saccharibacteria bacterium
CCCCTCCATCGTTCCCGCTCCCTATAAAAATCTTGTAAATTTCTAAATTTATGGTAATCAACATTCAAATTCCATTACCCATTATGAAATTAGACCCAAAACACGTCCACGCAATACGCTGCCTAGTCTCCACGTACCTGTCCGAAAACAAGGCGCTGGAGCCGGGATTCCAAATCGAACTAACCCTCTCCGTCCGCGCGGTACCCACCGTCGTTCTGGCGGGGAACGCGGCAAAAATTCCGGGGAGCAAATGGCCGGCGCTGGGCATGCGGCCCGACGAGCTGATCGATCTCCTGAAAACTAACCCCGGGCCCCTGATAGCCGCTCACGGCCGAGTTGGCTCCCGGAGAATGCCCGGCATGGCTCGGGTTGCGACGGCCATCGATAACTCTCGACTGAATACCGTGTACGCGATTGCCGTGAAGAGCGAAGGGGAGCTCCGCCTTTACCGGAACATTGGGTATACGGCCGTCTTCCGTATCAAAGAGTGGCTCGAATCTATCGGCTTGGGGTTGGAGGTTAAGTTTCCGCCCGAGATCGAAAAGCAGTTTTCGTCCGCGACGTAAAATCGCCCTGGCGCCGCCTCCCCGCGGCGCCTTTTCTTTTCCCAATCCACACCCCCTCCGCCGCTCCGCTCGTTTCCGTTCTACAATTCTCCCGTTAACCTTTAACGATACTCTCGTGATGCAACGCGGTAACTGGGGAATGATGGACAAGTGGTCCGACTTCTCTATGCCCTTCGTCCAGGTTCTCGCCATCGTCGCGCTCATGCTCTCGATCGTGGCGCTGTGGAAGTACATCAGCCACAAGCACTAGGTTTCGGTCGGTCTGAGTAGGAATCCCGCCTGATGGCGGGATTTCGATTTTGGGGCCGAAGCGGACTTGGTCACGAGTCACTAAGTCTTTCGGAACCCTCTGATTCTCGAACTGGTTCCGAAAGCCCAAGTGCTCGCGACCCCGCCTCGCGGCCCAGCCCGGCATAGCCGCGGGCTGGGACCCCGCTGCGGCTTTCAAATCCGCGCGCATCGAGGGTTTACCTCGATGCTTACGGTCCACACAAAAAAGAAACCGCCCCGGAGGGAGCGTGAGTTTCTTTTTTGTGTGGACCGTAGCGGATTTGAACCGCTGACCTCTTCCATGCCATGGAAGCGCTCTACCAGCTGAGCTAACGGCCCGGCCGGGAGAGATTAGCAGACGGAAGGCTGTCGCGGAAGCCTGTTGGCTAGTGTAAGATTTTGCCGCTGTGGACGAACCCAACGCCTTCCAAATCCTCTCCCAACGTGAGGAGTACCGCGACGGCAAACGCCTCGCCATTCATCGAGCAAAGCTCAAGACGCCGGTCGGCGCCGAGGTTGAGTGGGCGTACCAAGAGACCCGCGACGGAGTGGTCGTCGTCGCCCTCGACAGCGAAGGTCGCCTCGCCGTGAAGCGCGAGTGGCGCCTCGCCCGGAAAGATTTTGTCTGGGAACTGCCGAGCGGCTGGGTCGAGGGAGAGGGCGACGGCGCGCCTCTCGCCGCGGCCGCCGAGGAGCTCGGGCAAGAGGCGGGGGTTGAGGCGGCGCGGCTCGAGATCGTCGGCACCTTTTTCCTATCGAACCACGCGACCACCAAGTTCTACGTCGTCCTCGCCCGCGATCTCTCGCCGAAGCCGCTCCCGCCTGACGAGCACGAGCACGTCGAGGTTCGCTGGCTCCCGATGGCGGGAGCGAAAGAGCTGCTCTTTAAAACTCAAATTCCGAACGCCCAAACGGTGTCGGCAATTTCTCTGGCGGAGGCGCTCCTCTAGCGATTTTCACCTTTCCTTCACCTCTCCCGCGCTACAATGCCCGCGCATGGCCGACGCGAACCCGAACCAGCCCGCCGCGTACCAGTCGCCGTTCGAGCGCGCTGCCGCCGAGGCGGCTAAGGCGCGCGCGGCGGCCGCGGCGAAGGCGGCGTCGCCTGTAGCCAAGAGACCAGGAGCTCCGGCGCCGGCTGCGCCGGGTGGCGCGGCGTTCGGCGGCGGCACGCAGACCGACGCCCGCGCGCCGTTCCTCGCGACCGAGGCAGCGCAGCAGCTCAAGGCGCAGCAGGCGCGGATGGAGCGCGCTCGGGCCGACGCTGAACGCCAGCGACAGCGCCTCGACATCGAGCGGCTGAAGAGCCACATCTTCATTAAGAGGCAGGAGTTCGCCCGCGTGGCGACGCGACTGCGCGCGGCCGAATCAGCGCTCGCCGCCGCCGAGGCTGAGGAGCGCCGCGCGACGGCGTCGCGCGGCGCCTCGGTCGGCGCAGTCCACGAGAAGGCGTCAGGCCGCGAGCGTATCGCCGCCGAGCGCGAGAACGCCGACCGCGACTTCGAGCGGCGCGAGGTTGCCGAGGGTAAAGCTATCGAGGCCATTCAGCGTGAGATGGATAAAATTGCCAGAGGTGGCCTCGGCAAAAATTCGCCGCAGTACGCGGAGCTCGAGCGCCGTCGCCGCGACCGCGAGAAAGGGCGCTCGAGCATCAGGCTCGAGCGCGCGCGCCGCCGCAACGAACTCTTGGCCAAAGACGCGGCGCTGGGTCGCCAGGTGGCCGGCGCCGAGCGCGCCGAGCTCGCGGCTGAGCACGCGGCGCGGCTCGCGGGCACCCTCGTGTCGAAGTACCGCCTCCAGATTCGGACGTTCTCGGTGGCCAAAGCCACGCTCGAGTCGGACCTCGAGCGCATGAACCACGACCTGGCGATGGCGGAGGCGGCGATGCGCCGTACGGAAATTTCCTCGCCGGCGAGCGCGGTCGGGCAGCCTACGTTCCGCGCATGACGCCGCTCCTCCTCTTCGGCGGTTCGGGCGACCTGGCCCGAGCGAAGGTGCTCCCGGCGATTCTTCGCTTGCGCCGGGACGGCCTGTTCCCAGCGGGTAGCCCGCTCGTCTTCGCGGCGCGTCGCGCGCTCGATGTCGGCGCGCTGATCGCGGAGGCGGCGCTCCGGGCGCCGGACGCGGCTGAGGTGGCGGCGTCGCTCTCGGCCGACGCGCGCGCGGTCGAGGTCGCGCTCGGCGACGTTGCCGCGGCGCGCGCGGCCGTGGCCGCGTTGCCCGAGGGCGCGGCGTCCTACGCGTCTCTCCCGCCGTCAGCGCTCCCGGACCTGATCGTGACCGCGGCCGCGTTCCGCGGGGCCGGGCGCCTGTCGCGGCTCGTCGTCGAAAAGCCGCTCGGCCGGAGCGGGGAGGAGGCCGCCACGATTCTTACGGCGGCACGCGTCAGCCTCGGCGCAGGCTTCGCGCTCGTCGACCACTACGCGTGGAAGGCGGCGGTTCGCGGGTTCGGCAAACTGCTCGCGTCCGGGGGGGGGGGGGGGGGGGGCCCCCCCCCCCCGCCCCCCGGGGGGGGGGGGGGGGGGGGGGAGCGCCCCCCCGGGGGGCGGCCCG
>CAZNOT010000034.1:3399-6281 GCA_964574865.1 uncultured Candidatus Saccharibacteria bacterium
GGTTGGAGGGGGGGGGTTCGGGGGGTGGCCAACCGGCGCGCGGCCGGCCGGGGGGGTTGGCCCGCCGCGCCGGACGTCCGGTCTGTGTCGCTCGAGATGCGCGAGTCCGCGCGCGTCGGTCGCCGCGCCGCGTTCTACGACGAGGTCGGCGCCACGCGCGACGTTTTCCAGAGCCACGGGCTGCTCCTCCTGGGGCGGCTCGTCGCGGGAATCGCGAACGCTTCTTTCTCAGGCGCGCTCACCTCGCTCTCCGTCGTCGACGCGACCCGCGCCCGCTACGAAGGCTACGAAGACGAGGGTGGTAAATCGCCGGACGCCGAGACCGCGGCTCGGGCGACGCTCCGCTCGTCGCTCCTGCCGGGAGCGGAAATCGTTGCCACCTACGGCAAGGCGCTGCCGAACCCGGGCGTCTCGCTGTCCGTCGAATCGTCGGCGGGGCGCTGGCGTCTCTCGCTGCAGCCCGAGGCGTCCCTCGTCAGGTCGGACGGCTCGCGCGTCGATTTTCCGGCGGCGGGTCAGAGCTACGATGCGTACGAGGGCGCGCTCGCCGCGGTCCTTTCGGGCGACTTTTCGTCAGCGCCCGCCGCCGAAGATTCTCTCGCGGCGTGGCGCGCGACGGAGGCTGTCCTTTCGGCCGCGCGCGGCACGGCGATGCTCCGCCACGCGCCGGATTCCGAGCCCGCGTGGTAAAATTCGCGCGATGAAACGGAAGCTGCGCAGCGTTGTCTCGTCGAACCCCGCGATCTCGGCCATCGTTGGGCTGCTCATCGTCTCGCTCGGCGCGTTTCTCGCGATGAGGGGCTACGCGAGCCTCGTCCGCGGCGACGCGTCCTCTAAGTCTGGGGCCGTGGCGCCGGGGAGGTGGGAGACGTACGTGAGCCCCAAGTGGGGATTCTCGATCGACGTGCCCGGCGGCTGGGAAGTCTACGAAGGCTCGGACCCGTACGTGCCGGTGGTAAACGTGTACGTGCCGATTGGCCGCAAGCGCCCTCCGTTCGACCAGAGCGCGGACGTAGCCGCTGTCTCCGTTTACCCGCTCGGCATCAAGGACACGAACATTTTCAGCGCGCGCACGCGCGAGGAGACGACGGTTTCGGGCGCGGGCGACGCGACCGAGACGCGGTTCACGCTCGAGGACGGGTCGGTCTGGGCACGGCAGATTAACTTCTCGGAGGCGCCGGAAGGCTGGAAGCCGTGGGGCTTCGTTTGGGCGCGCGCGGCCGTGGCCGACCTCGCGTTCGGCTGTTCCCGAGACGGGGCCGAGGTTTCGTTCGACACGTGCAAGCCGCAGGACGGCGACGAGGTGGTGCGTCGCGGGCAGCTCGACGCCGCGAGCGCGAAGACGGTAGAGCGGATCCTGCGGTCGCTGCGGTTCACCGGGAAAGTCGAAGGGTAGAGCGCCTCTTTTTCTCCTGCGAAGCAATTAGAGGTGCCTCGCGAGCGTGGGGCGTTCGGCAGCCTTCTCCTTTTCATGGGTGGCGCGCACAGGGTCGCTCTGCGCGCTTTTATTTTGTTGTCGAATTTCGGGCAAAAAGAAAACCCGCCGAAGCGGGGTTAGATGACATTGGAGAAGAAGTGGGTCGTCACCTGCCCGGCGTTGAAAGCTGCTTCGAGCTCGAGGCGGCTTTGTCGGTAACTCTCTGGGTCGCAGACGGTGACGCACGGGCACTGGATCTGATCCGAAATCTGGCTACCGGGAACGGCGCGCAGCAGGAGGCGCTTGCCATCCTCCTGGACCGTCAGAATGACCGAATCGAGCTTGCCTCCGAGGGCGAGCAGCAGGCAGCGGTAGTCGCCGAGCTGGCGCCCGAGCTCGAAAGGTGTCGCGCCGCGCGCTTCGCAGCCTCCCGGCAAGCCGCCTTCGACATTCACCGGGAACGGAACCCAGATGAGCGTTTCCGCGGGCGCTGCGCCCGCGAGCGGCTGAAGTTTGGCGAGCTGGTGAACGACGTGCCTGCCGTAGGTTTGCCCGAAGCGTTCGGCTTTTGGGAAATCGTCGAGCTCGACACCGATGAGGCGGAGGCGCGCTTTCTCGATGAGGCATACGTCGTCGGGCGTCTCGCTGATTACGCTTGGGTCGGCGAAGATCGGGAGACCTGGGTCTCTGTGGCCGAGTTTCGACCGGCAATCCGTTAGGGAGAGGCGCCACGGATGGCTGTCGGTGGGCGAGTGCGTGACGCGAGCTCCCGGGAAGAGCTGACCCTCTCTCGAAAGGGTGAACACATTGCAGGTGATTGTAGCTTTCATGGCGTATTTTTTTGTTTGGTACGGTGCGTACTTGGGTATTTTCTGTCACAAATACAGAAGCATGTCAAAAGTGCGCCGCCCGATTGGTCGGCGCGCTCCTGAGGAGGATTTAGCGCTGCCTCAGGCTGTCGCGAATCTCGCGCAGGAGCAGCACGTCCTCGGGGGTCGGCGCGGGCGCCGCTGGCTCGCGGGGCGCAGTTTTCTTGAAGCGATTGAGCTGCTTCACGACCACGAAGATGGCGAAGGCGACAATGATGAACGAGAGCAGCGCGTTGAGGAACATGCCGTACCGAACGGCGGCCTCGGTGCCGGGAATCAGCAGCTGCTTGTCCGAGAAATCGATGCCGCCCGTGAGTAGGCCAATGATTGGCATAATCAGATCGTCGACGATCGACGAGACGATTTTCCCGAACGCCGCGCCGATAACGACGCCGACCGCGAGGTCGATGGCGTTACCCTTGACCGCGAAATCTTTGAACTCTTGAAGCATGGTTTTCATGGAGGGTATTTTACCTCTTCGGGCGGGAGACTCCATTTGTCACCAAAAACGTCTTCCCGCGTCTCGGGGCGCGTACGCACGCATCTGGCGACTGTCGCCCCCGCGCTACGCGAGGAGAAGCGGTCTGGGTTGATTT
>CAZNOT010000035.1:0-5487 GCA_964574865.1 uncultured Candidatus Saccharibacteria bacterium
GGGGGGAGATCACGGCGGGAACACTGGAACAGAAAAGCCGCTCTTTCAAGCGGCGCGCTGCCCGGTCATTTTTGTGCCGCCGGTCGGACTCGAACCGACATGCCCGTGAGGGCGAGGGGTTTTGAATCCCTTGCGTCTACCATTTCGCCACGGCGGCACGGGAGAGAGTACCCCGCCGAACCGCGGCGGGGCAAGCGCGCCGCGCTCGGGCGCGCGCCGAGCTATTGACATAAGAACAAAATACACATACTTTTCGGTCAGATGAAACTTTCCAAAAATAAAAAACGGTGGTTCGCTCGGATTGGGCGCGTCCTCCGCAAGGCCTTCGGGCCGATCCTGGGGAGAGGTTCGCCACCCCTGGAGAACCCGCCTCGGACCCCGGGCAAGGGGCATCTCTACGAGTCGAAAAAACCCTACGGCCCAGGCCACCTGCCGCCCAGTCGCGCGGCCGCGAAAGAGCGGCTCGCCTGGCGGCGCGAGCAGGTCGACGACTGGTTCGACCGCGGCTTGGGCGAGCGATACAAGCGCGTCTCGCACGAGATACGCCAATGTCTCTACGAACGCCGGAAGCACACCTACCACGGTCAGCCCGAGGCGGTGATGGCTGCCGCGATCAAGGAGACCAAGTTCCTCAGGCGCTGGATAGAGCGCGCCTGCGGCCCGCCGACGCAACCCCGCTCGGGCCGCGACCGTCAGCGTCCGCGCCAGGTGGATACCCGCCGCCGACCCTCGGCCGAACCGAGGCGACCTAGCCGCGGCGGGTAAAGCCGTCGCCCTTAGCCGACCCGACGAAACCGTCAGGCCGGCTTTTCTTTTTCCCGCTCGCGCCTTCGGGTCGCGTGCTAAAATCGCCGCGTTATGGGCGCCCCGGAGAACTCCGTCTTCCACAACAACGCGGTCTTCTTCGTCGAGGTCGAGAAGATCAAGCCCAACCCGTTCCAGCCGCGCCGCGAGTTCGACGAGTCGAAGCTCCAAGACCTCGCCGACTCGGTGCGCACGTACGGCGTGATGCAACCCCTGGTGGTGACCCGTCGCGAGATCGTGAAGGACGACGGCGGCATCGGCACCGAGTACGAGCTCATCGCCGGCGAGCGCCGCCTCCGCGCGTCGAAGCTCGCGGGCTTGCGCGAGGTGCCGGTCCTGATTCGCGCCCGCGAGGAGTCCGACCGCATGAAGCTCGAGCTCGCCATCATCGAGAACCTCCAGCGCGAGGATCTCAACCCGGTCGACCGGGCCAAGTCGTTCAAGCAGCTCGCCGACACGTTCGGGCTCAAGCACCACGAGATCGCCGCGAAGGTGGGGAAGAGCCGCGAGTACGTCTCCAACACCATTCGCGTGCTCGCGCTCCCGCCCGAGATTCTCGAGGCGCTCAACAAGGGCGAGATTTCCGAGGGCCACGCGCGGCCGCTCCTCATGCTCACCGACCGTCCCGAGGAGCAGGGCGTGCTGTACCGCGAGATTCTGCTGAAGCGCATGACCGTGCGCGAGGCCGAGCGTATCGGCCGCAAGATCGCCTACGACAAGGTGCGCAAGAAGGAGCGCCAGTACGCGCCGGAGATCGTCGAGCTCGAGGAGGAGGTGGGCGAAATTCTTGGCACGCGCATCCACATCGAGCCGAAGGAGGTCGGCGGGAAGATCCACATCGATTTCTTCTCGGACGAGGATCTGCAGAACATTCTCTCGACGATCCGCCGCTCGCGGCTTAGCGCGCCGATCGCCGCGGCCGTCGCCGGCGACGAGGCGCTCCCGTCCGAGCCGCCCGTCTCTGTGGAGGAAGCGGCGATCGCCCGCGAGGATGTGCCGCCCGCAGAGGCCGAGAAGTCGGCGAACGACGACGACCTCTACGCGGTAGGTAGTTTCACGGTCTAGCCGCGTCGTCCCCGGCGAGGCTGGTCGCCCGAAGGGCAGCCTGCTCTACCCTCGAATTGACTTTAGAGGGAGTTCTGGTTGTATGTGCGCATACATGGAACATTCAACAGCAACAAGCCCCGCGCACTCTCCGCACTCGTTTTTCCGAACCCTCCAGCGCACCAAGCTCGATACCGACGAGGTAAAGCGGCTCGTCGGCGAGCGGCGAATCGTCTTCTACCGGCGAGACCTCAAGTTTGCCGACCGCGCGCACTGGATTTTTTGGAGCGCGCCGAACGGTTGCGCGGCGCGGGCTGTCCTCACTACAGATTTCCGGAACATCGTGACGGTCATGTCGTTCGATCGCGGGGTTGCAGCCGTCGAGCCGCTGGTGCCGCTCGCCCGGCAGCTCGCAGAGAACCCGACCACGGCTACCGTCATGTCCGACCTCAACGGCGAAACATCGGTGCCTGTGCGCCTCGTGGTGCGCCCGAAATCGGCGTGGTCGCCGTCCGTCGTGTCGGCGCGGGTTTCGGTCAGGCACCTCGCGTCGGAGAACGTGCTTTCCGACCGGGCGTTCCTACGTGAGGTTGCGCGAGCCAACCCGACGCTGCTCCCGGCGCTCGTGTACCAGGCCGTGTTCGTGACCCGGGAAGAGGGCGGCGGCACCATTTCGTCGCACGTCTCTGTACCGGGAGCCGCTCTGTGGCCGGAGCGACCGTGGCGATGAGCCGGCACGAGGTGCCGGATTTTCTTTTGGGCCGCGCCGAAAGTTGACGTTTCGTGCTTGGTCTGGCAGTAAGTGACGCATGAGTTCATTCAAAAAATCACGAATAATCTCCCTCGATATCGGAAACGTCCTGCTCGACCACGGTAGCCGCGACTCGAGGGCCGACCCCAGGACGATTCCCTCGCTGCCGCCGGTTGCTGGCGCCCGCGAAGGCGTCCAGATGCTCCTGGCCGCCTTCGGCCGCGAGAACATCTTCGTCGTCTCCCGCTGCAGCGAAGAGGCCGAAGCGCCGCTCGCCGCTTGGCTCGTCTCTGCGGGGTTCGCCGGTGGGGGAGAAAACCAAATTGACCCACGGAACGTCCGGTTCTGCCGCGAGCGCGCCGGCAAGGCGAACATTCTCGGCGGCATTGGCGCGATTGCCCACGTGGACGATCGGGCCGAGGTGTTGATCGCGACCGCCGGCCTCGCGACGCTCCGCTTGCGCGTCCTGTTCGCGCCGTCGCGGGGGGAGCTGTCGGACCTCTACCTCTCTAGTCTCCCGGGCCTCTTGATCGAGCCGGACTGGAGCTGCCTGGCGTCGACGCTGATTCGCGAGATCAGCCGGATGTGAGCGGCTCGCGCCGACACCTCCGTCGCCCCCACCTGGGCGACTTTTCTTTTGGGCCGCGCCCGGAGGGCGCGGCCGCTACGCCGCCTTTTTCTTTTTCCAGCCGCCGCGCGTTTTCTTTGGTTCCGCGAGGAGGGCGAGCGCTTGCTCGAGCGTGATGGTGTACACGTCGAGCGGCGGCTTGATCGAGCGGAAGTCGCCGTCGCAGCCGACGTACGGGCCGAAGCGGCCGATAGTGGCGGTGACGGTTTTCTCGTTCGCGGGGTTGAGCCCGAGGTCGCGCGGCAGCTCGAGCCATTTGAGCGCGCCCTCGAGCGTCACGTCGTCCAGGCTGGTCTCCTTCGGAACGCTCGCGCGGCGCGGCTTCTTCGCGCCCTTCTTCTGCTTGCCCGCTGGCGCCTCGCCGACCTGCACGTACGGGCCGAACCGGCCGTCGAGCAGGAACACGGTCTCGCCGGTCGCGGGGTACTCGCCGAGCGCTTTCGGGCCCGTCTTCTCGAGCACGGTGCCGTCCTCGCGCAGCGCGCCCATGCACTCGGGGAAGTTCTCGCACGAGAGGAACTTGCCGGTGCGGCCGAGTTTCACGCGCGTCGGGCCGCCGCAGATCGGGCAGGGGAAGGCGCCCTCGCCGAGGTCGTTAGCGCGCGTCTTCTCCTTGGCGACGGCGCCGAGATCTTTCTGGAAGCGCGTGTAGAACTTGGAGAGCGTCGGCGCGTACTCGCGCGAGCCGTCGGCGATTTGGTCTAGCTCGTTCTCCATCTCGGCGGTGAGCTCGTCGCCCGCGTACGCGGGGAGCTTCTCGGTGAGGTAGTCTGAGACGACGATGCCGAGGTCGGTCGCGGCGAGCGAGCGCGCCTCGCGGGTGACGTACTCCCGGTCGACGATCGTCTTAATGATGGACGCGTAGGTCGACGGCCGGCCGATGCCGCGCTTGTCGAGCTCGCGCACGAGCCCGGCCTCGGAGTAGCGGGGCGGGGGAGTTGTCTGCTTCTCCTCGAGAGTGGCGGAGACGGCGACGAGCGTGTCGCCCGCGGCCACCTCCGGCAGCTCCACGTCCTCGCCGCGCGCCTCGGAATCGACGGTGAGCCAGCCGGCCGAGAGCACGCGCGAGCCGTTCGCCGAGAACGCGGGCAGGTCGCCGGCGCACTTCGCCGTGATCTTCGTGCGCAGCGTCTTCGCGTCCGCCATCTGCGAGGCGACGGTGCGGCGCCAGATTAGGTCGTAGAGCTTCTTCTGGTCGGCGTCGGCGCCGGCGGACTTGGCGGCGATCTTGGACGGGCGAATCGCCTCGTGCGCCTCCTGCGCGTTCTTGGCTTTGGACGCGAACGCGCGCGCCTCGAGCATCGCCGCGCCGTGCTCCTTCGTGACGAGCGCCGCGATCTGTGCGGCCGCCTCCTTCGAAAGGTTCACCGAGTCGGTGCGCATGTAGGTGATGTGGCCGGCCTCGTAGAGGCGCTGCGCGAGCTGCATGGTGCGCGACGGCGAGAGGCCGAGGCGCGTGGACGCGGCCTGCTGGAGCGTCGACGTGGTGAAGGGGGCCTTCGGCGCGCGGGCCACCTCGGTCTCCTTCACGTCCTCGACCTTCCAGGGGCCTTTTTCTGCAGCGGCTAAAATTTTCTCGGCGGCGGCCCGGTCGCGCGGCTCTTCCTCGCAGGCGAGCGTCATTTTTTCACCCTTCGGCGTCTTCGCCTCGGCGGAAATCGTGAAGTAGCCTTCCGGCACGAACGCGCGAATTTCCTTCTCGCGCTCGACGATGATGCGCAGCGCCGGCGTCTGCACGCGGCCGGCCGAGAGGCCGTAGCGAATCTTCTTCCAGAGGAGGCCCGAGAGGTCGTAGCCCACGAGCCGGTCGAGGACGCGGCGCGCCTCCTGCGCCTGGCGGAGGTGCTGGTCGATCTTGCGCGGGTGCTCGAGCGCCTCGCGGATCGCGGCCTCGGTGATCTCGTGGTACGTGACGCGCTCGGGGTTCTTGAGCTTCGCCGCCTCGGCGATGTGCCACGCGATCGCCTCGCCCTCGCGGTCGGGGTCGGTCGCGAGCACGATGCGGCTCGCGGTCTTGGCACGCGCCTTGATGTCGGCCACGACGTGCTCCTTGCCCGGCGTGATCTCGTAGTGCGGCACGAAGCCGCCCTCGATGTCGACGGCTTTCTTGGACGACTTGGGCAAATCGCGGATGTGGCCCACGGACGCCACGACGTCGTAGTCCTTGCCTAGGTACTTGCCGATGGCCTTCGCCTTCGCGGGCGACTCGACGATGAGGAGGGTTTTTGACATTAGCTAGGGCATTCTATAGCGCACATCT
>CAZNOT010000036.1:0-4601 GCA_964574865.1 uncultured Candidatus Saccharibacteria bacterium
GGCGGTTAACGTGGGGGTGTACGCGCTCGCGAGGTTGGGGTAAAAAAGTAACAGGTAAATGGCGGGCCGCGCCCAATGGGCGCGGCCCGACTTTTACTTTCTCCCGCTACCTAAACCGCCGGCCCCGCATCCTGCCGGCCCAGCTTCACCTCCGCCTCGAGGTTCGAGACGGGCTTGCCCATGACGAAGAGGCGGACGATCGCCCAGGCGACGAGCCAGTACACGAGCATCGCGAGGATCGTGGTCCACTCGATGGTCGAGCCGACGACGCGCGTCACGCGGAAGACGTTGAGGAACGGTTCCGCGAATGGGTAGGTGACGCCGTAGATCAGAGACGAGAAGCCTGCGGACGGGTTCGCGCCGAACAGCTTGAGCGCGAAGCGGAACGCGAGGAGGACCTCTAGGACGTTGAGGACGTACCAAACAATCTGCGTGCCTCGGTAGAGCGGGCGGACGCTAGATCTTGGCGTGGTTTCGGCCATCATGATGGTTTTCGTTATAGCGCTGCGACCCGCGGGCCGGTCCGTAGCTGCAGGTTATGACGCGCGGGGGCCAGGTTCCTGTCGACCTCACGCGAAAACGGCTAATTTTCTGCTTCTGTGTTGCGGTGCGGCTACGGCAAAAAGCCCGCCGCCCCGCGCTGGCGCCAGCGCCTGAGATTTTTGTCAATTCCGTGGTACGGTGGCCTTGAGCTTGCACGCCACACGTTTGAGCGCGACTCCCGTTTCTGTGTCCTGGTGCGGCCTGTCCGATACCAGGGCTTGCCCTGCATCACTGTAAGAGACGTGCGGCGACCCCGTCCTATATGCCAGAAGATAAAACAGGCGAAAAAGAGTTCCTCGCGGCCTACGACGCCTTCGCCGACGCGCTGTTCCGTCATGCCCGGTTTCGGGTTCGGGACCGGCCGACGGCCGAAGATTTGGTGCAGGAAACCTTTTGCCGAGCCTGGAAGCACATTTGCAAAGGCGGCGACCCAATTCTCAACATTCGCGCGTTCCTCTACCGTATTCTGGGCAACTTGATCATCGATCGGTCGCGCAAGGCGAAGGAGGAATCCTTGGACGCGCTCTTCGACGAGGGGTTCCAGCTGGCGGGGGAGGTCGGGCCGTCGGCGGATGTCGCGAGCGACGCGCTCGCGGCGCTCGCGGCGCTCGAGCTGCTCGACGAGCCGTACCGAACCGCCGTCTCGATGCGCTACGTCGACGATTTGCCGCCGCGAGAAATCGCTCAAATCCTCGGGGTCTCGGCAGTTTCCGTATCGGTCCGCATCCACCGAGGCCTCGCTAAGCTAAGATTCATGATCGAAACCAAAAAAAGATGAACCACCGCCGCGACGATTCGTACGACGAGCACCTCCGCGAAGGGGCGAGGTACCTCTCCGAGGTGAGCCTTCCCGATGCCGCGCGGGTCCGCATCCGCGGCTCAATCGTGGCGTTCGCGCGAGAGAACCCTCCGGCCGAGGGCGTCTCGCCTCGCCACCTAGAGTTCCCCGGCGTCGAGTCGCCTTGGGCGAGCGAGCTCCTCTCGATGGAGGTCGTGACGCGCCCGGCGCTCGCGTCGGTGCTCGTCGCGCTCCTGGTCGGCAGCACCATTTCGTACGCGGCCGAGGTTGCTCTCCCGGGTGACCCGCTCTACTGGGTCAAGACTGGCGTGAGCGAGACTGTCGCCGACATCATTACGGTTTCTGACGCCGCGCAGGTCGAGTGGGACGCCCGCAAGGTTGAGCGCCGCCTGGAGGAGGCGCTCGCGCTGGCCGCCGCTGACCGGCTCGACGGCGCGGCCAGGAACCAGATCGAGGCTGGCCTCGAGCGCGGCATCGCCGAGTTCTCTGAGCACGTCGGCATGATTTTGAACGAAGACCCGTCGCTCGCCCTGGCCGCCAAAGCTCAGCTCGAGGCGACCCTCCGGGCCCACCAGGAAGTGCTCGACGGCTTGGTTCGGAAAGACAGAGAGAGTGAGGCTGCCGCGATCGCCGACCGGGCGCGCGCTCTCGCCGATGCCGTGTCCTCGGGCCGCGCCGCGCTCGAGGCGGCCTCCGCTAAGGAGACGACGTTTCTCCGGGACGCCGCGTCCGCTAAGGCCGATGTTGCCAGTCGGGAGGTAGAGGCCGCGCGGCGAGCGCTCGCTAAAAATTACGGTGAGTCCCGCGTCGGTTCCGCGACGGAAGCCGACGCGGCCGCCAAGCTCTCCCTCTCCGCCGAGTCGTACGATGCCGGGAACGTCGCGGCTAGAGCGGGCGATTATCCGACCGCGTTCGCCGAGTACCAGAACGCGCACCAGTTCGCGAAGGAAGCTCGCCTCATCGCCGTGACGGATGGGCGTAGCGCCGGCGGCGGAGGCGAGGGCAAGGGCGAGGGTAAGAACGAGGAGAAAGGCGGGGGCGAGGATGCTCTCTCGGGCGACAAAATTACCCCAGACAGAGACGCGGGTAGCGGCGAAGGTGAGGCCGCAGACGCCAAAAGTTCCGGCGCATCGGAGCTTCGCGTGAACGTTGGAGCGAATTCGGGTGCCGGGGCGGATGCGGGCATTGAGAGCCTGAACCTTCCGTAATTT
The DNA here is from genome assembly GCA_964574865.1 of uncultured Candidatus Saccharibacteria bacterium. GTDB lineage: Bacteria > Patescibacteriota > Minisyncoccia > Phycocordibacterales > JAACPR01 > DATDYW01. The sequence continues at coordinate 2,554 of CAZNOT010000036.1, forward strand.
GCGCGAGCGAAGGTGCGGCGCTCTGGGTGGCCAAGACTTTCCAAATCCGCCTCGGGCAGTACAATCTCTCTCGAGGAACCTTCCACTCACAAAACCGGGTTCCATATATAAAGGAGGTCCAAAATCAGTGTGCCGTGAGTTCTCTCGCGTCACGCGCCCATGGGAGGTTTTCAGAAAAACAGCCCTCCGCCCGGGCTGAAATGCCCGGGTAAGGTTCGCGCCGTTCAGCCAAAGCGACGCGGAGACCCGAGCCTCGCAACTCGGGGCCAGACAACGCGTGGCCGTCGCTCGCGGTAAACGTTCCTCGCCAGAGGGAGCGCTACCGGGGCGGCGGCTTCTTTGTTCCCGATTTTCCCGCCTTTATTTTTTCCGGAGCGCGACGCTCTGCCCGTTGTGCTATAAAGCCCACGTGAGCAGCTCCGAGCGCCAACCGAACCGAAAGCCGGCCCAACGAGGCAAGACCGCGCGCGCGAGCCGCGCGAAGTCCAGCGCCCCGCGCCGCGCAATTTCCCTGAGCCTCACGCCGCGCGAGCTGCGCGATCTGGCTGTCTTGGTTGCGGTCGGCGAAGACGTGACGCGCCTTGTCGCCGAGGCGTACGGCGAGCGCGACGCGAAGCCTTTCTCGCGCGCGGCGTCCGCGCTCCTCGCGGCCGCCGCCGAGTCGCTCGGCGAGCCTAAAAAGAGAGCCGCAACCGAGGAGTTTCTCGACGAGCGCGACAAAATTCTCGACGAGTACGACAATGACGCGTTCTGGTTCGAGATCGAGCGGCGCTTGGCCGAGCGCGATTTGGCGCGGGCCGCGACCCCCGCCGACCGCGCGTTCGTGCGCCAGAACCACGGCGAGCTTCCGCCTAAGGCCGAGGGTTTCGCCGAGCGTTGGCGCGCCGAGTTCGATAAGCACGGTGTCGACCGTCTCGTCGTCGACGGCGCCGCGCTCGCCGTGCCGCCTATCGACGAGGAGCCGAAGGAGAACCCGAAGGCCGCGCTCGCGGTCAAGAAGGTGTTCACCGCGCTCGTGGTGAGCCGCTACGTTCGCGCGCGCCGCAAGAAGCTGGGCGACCTCTCGCAGGGCGAGCGCAAGCTCGTCGCCGAGCTCGCCTCGAACCATTTCGAAATCGTGCCCGAGCCGATTCTCCGCGCCCTCGAGTCGGGCGCGACCGCCGCGGCGGCGATGCGGGCGCTCGCGCCGTACTTGCCGCGGTTCAACCAGAAGGAGCGGTAAAAGGGAAAAGGGGCCGCGCCCGGAGGGCGCGGCCCCTTTTTCCTTTTCCTCTCGCGGCGTGTAAAGTGGCCGTCCATGGAACGACCGAACCAGCCGGGGGAGAGGAACGAGCCGAAGGGCCCGCGCGGTCGCCGCGCGGGCCCCGGCAAACCCTCGCCGTGGCTCTCGTTCGGCACCGTCGTCCTGACGCTCTTCGTCGCCGGCTACCTCTACACGCTCGTCGCGACCCCGGACGCGCCGGCCGAGGCGCCCATCTCCCAAATCGTCGCCGACGCGAAGGCGGGAAAGGTGTCCCGCATTTCGGTCGAGGGTAGCCTCGTCACCGCGACCTACGCGACGTCCACGAGCGCGAGCTCGACCGCGCCCGCTGCGCCGTTCGACCGAATCGCCACGCTCGAGCCGGGCGCCACGCTCTCCGAGACGCTCGCGAACTTCGGCCTCGCGCCGGGGGAGATTGCGCGTCTCGAGATCGAGTCGAAGGGTGATGGCGACGACGGATTTCTGCTCGCTACCATTCTCTCGTCTATCCTGCCGCTCCTGGCGCTCCTCGTCGTCGGCTGGATCGTCCTGCGCCAGGTGCGCGGCCAGGGTGCGCAGGCGTTCACCTTCGGCCAGTCGCGCGCCCGGCTCATCGAGGGCGAGAAGGCGCGCGTCGCGTTCGCCGACGTCGCGGGCAACCGCGAGGCGAAACGCGAGCTCGAGGAGATTGTCGACTTCCTGAAGAGCCCGAAGAAGTTCCTCGACATCGGCGCGCGCATCCCGAAGGGCATCCTGCTGACGGGCGCGCCTGGCACCGGCAAAACGCTGCTCGCCCGCGCCACCGCCG
>CAZNOT010000037.1:0-3374 GCA_964574865.1 uncultured Candidatus Saccharibacteria bacterium
ACCCCGGCTGGTGGTGCGGGCCGGTTTCGGGTCGGGGGTAACACGCCCCGCCCTGGCCACCAACCAAACCCTACCCGCCTTGCGGGCGGCCTTTACTTTTGTGCCCAGGGCGGGACTTGAAAGCCGCAGCGCACCGGATCGAAGCGCAGGTCCGGACTGAGGCTCGGCGAAGGAGGAATCGCGAGGCGGGGTCGCGAGCACTTTGGCTTTTGGAACCCGTTCGAGAGTCAGAGGGTTCCGAGAGACTTAGTGACTCGTGACCAAGTCCCAACAAAAGAGCCGCAGGCGCCTCAACTTGAAAGCCACACCTCTCTTTTTTCTAATCAAACCCCGTCCCGCCCCACTCAAAATTTTATTCCTCTATCTTCGCCTCCCGGTAAAGTTTCTGTAACGACCCTCTGCCTTGCCCGCCTCCGCGTCGTCCCCCGGCTCTACCCTGTGGAATAATGGGCCGGTTAGCCAACCTGCACCCATGAAAAAAATCTCCTCCGCGATCGTCTGCGCCGCGGTCTTCCTCTCCGCCTCCACCGCCTCGGCCGCCGCGCCGTGCACCGCGCTCACGAAGACGATGTCCGTCGGCTCGACCGACGCGGGCACCGGTGGCGAAGTTTCCAAGCTCCAAATCTTTCTAGGGTTCGCCGGGTTCTTCTCGGGCGAGGCGACCGGCTACTTCGGCCCAATCACGCAGAGCGCCGTCTTGTCGTTCCAGATCGCCGGCGGCCTCGAGGCGCTCGGCTCGGTGGGGGAGCAGACCCGTGCCGCGATCGCCGTGGGGAGCTGCGGCGGGGGCGCCCTGACCGTCGGCTCGAGCCAGCAATCCGGGGCGACTGCCGTCGCGCCTAAGGTTACGTCTATGGCGCCGTCCTCTGGGAAAATTGGCGATACCGTCAAGCTGAAGGGGTCGGGCTTCGTCCCCGGGGCAATCGTCGTCTTCGGCGGCGGCGTCGTTCTACCCTCGGTCAACTCCTCGGGTACCCGCCTCACGTTTCTCGTTCCGAAAGCCCTCGTCCCCGAGTGCGCCTTCGATCGCGCCGCGCCGTGCACGAATTTTTCTACGCCCGTGGCCGCGGGAAAGTACCCGGTCTACGTGAAGACGTCCGGCGGCGAGAGCGCCTCTAAAAAGTTCACGCTCAGAGGTGCCGTCTCTGCCGCGACCGTGTCGGACGGCTCCTCGGCGACGGCTGGTTCGGCGAGCTTCTCGTTCCCCGTGGCGGGCGGTTCCACCTCCTCCGGCGGATCGACCGTAGGTTTCTCGTTCGGGTCAACCTCCGGCGGCTCTTCGACCTCCGGCGGCTCCTCGGATGTGAGCTTCTCGTTCCCCGTCGTGGGGGGCGCTACCTCCGGCGGCTCCTCAACCTCCGGCGGCTCCGCGTCTACATCTTCGCCGGTCATCGACAGCGTCACGCCGAGCGTCGCGATTAGGGAGGATCTCGGCTCCGCCGACACCGTTATCCGCGGCGACAACTTCGCTGCCGGCAGCGTCGTGCTGGTTGACGGCGCTCCGGTGAGCGGTACCGTCACATCCGACGGTACCAAAATCACGTTTCGCCTCCCATCCTCGCTCTCAACTGGCAGCCACGCCGTGAAGGTTCAGTCGGGCGCCAAAACGAGCGTCTCTAAAACGGTGACCGTTTCCAGCATCGACTCGCTCGCGCCGACGGTGAGCAGCATTTCGCCCTCGTCTGGCCGCGCGGGAACCTCGGTCACCATTGAGGGATCGTACTTCGGCGCCGACGCGACGCTCCAGTTCGGCGCCGGCACGATCGGCGCCTCCAGCCTGAGCGTGAGCTCGGACCGCGAGCGGATCACCTTCACGGTGCCGACGTCGGTGTCCGGCCTGAACGTTACGGCTGGCACCTACACCGTTCGCGTGATCCGGGGCTCGAAGGAGAGCGGCGCCAAGACGTTCACGGTCAACTAGGCGGGGTGGGGGGCGCGGCGAGCGCCGCGCCCCGCGCTTTTCTGCTAGTCTCCCCGTATGCCGTTCGACCCCTTCGCCTTCACCCGCCACGACCGCCTCGGCGTGCCCGTCTTCGTGCGCCAGCTCCCGTGGGTCTCGGGTCACGCGGCGATCCGCGTCGCGTTCCGCGTCGGCGCGCGCCTCGACCCCGAGGGCGGGGAAGGGCTCGCGCACTTCTTCGAGCACCTGCCGTTCGACGGCTGCGAGGGCGCGCCCGACCACGACGCGATCGAGACCGTGCGCCACACGCTCTTCATGGGCACGCTCAACGCGTACACCGGCATGGAGTACACGGTGTTCGAGGGGCGCGCCCGCACCGGGCGCACCGGCGAGGCGCTCGACTTCTTCCGCCGCCTCATCTGGAAGCCGAACCTCGCGGACTCCGAAATCGAGCGCGAGCGGCAGGTGATCACCCGCGAGTTCTGGCGCCGATTCGAGTCGCCGAAGGACTTCGAGCTCTCGCGCCTGCGCTGGGCGGACTGCTTCCCGGCGGGTCACCGCTTCGCGTCGCACTGGAACGCGCTCGGCCGGCCCGAGACGATCGCCGCCGCGACCCGCGACGCGCTGCTCGCGTTCCACCGCGCGCGCTACATCCGCGAGAACCTGGCGATTTTCGTCGCCGGTGATGTCGACGAGGCGGCGCTCGGCGCGGCCGTCGAGTCGTTCTTGGCCGACGTGCCGTCCGGCGAGGCGGCGCCCGTCCCCGAGAACATCCTCGCCCCGACCGTCCCGACCGTGTCGCGCCGCGACCTCTCGTACGGCGAGTTCTACGGCGTCGGCGGCGAGGCGCTCCCCAAGAGCACGACCCTCGACTGGAGCCGTGTCGTGCCGCGCGGCCTCGCCCCCGAGCGCGCGCTCCACCTCGCGGGCGGCTTTCTCACCCGCGTCCTCTTCGACGAAATCCGCGGCAAGTTCGGCGCGACGTACGCGGTCTCCCCGTACCTCGTGACGTTCTGCGACCTCGCCGACATCGGCTTCCACACGAAGGTCGAGCCCGCCCGCGCCGACGAGATCTCGGCGCTCGCCGAGGAGACGACCCGCCGCGTGGCCGCCGCCGACCCGGCGTTCGCCGCGAAGTTCGAGGAGGTGAAGGCCGGCGGTCTCGACCACGCGGAGGCGGCCGAGTTCCATTCGGCGGACATCGCCGATGACGCTGCGACCGACTGGGCCGTCTACGGCGCGCCGCAGCTGCGCGAGGCGGACGTGTCCTCCGTGCGCGAGGCGACCTACGCCTCGACCGCCGACCTCGTGCGCCGCTCGCTCCTGCCGGACGAGTGCCAGCGCTTCATTCTGCGCCCGTAAAATATCTTGAACGCTTACATTAAAGAGCCGCCGGGGGGGGGGGGGGGGGCCGGGCAGGGGGTGTGTTTGAGGAGCTGGAGCAGGACGCACACAGGGGGTCGGGGTGTATGGT
>CAZNOT010000037.1:3384-4450 GCA_964574865.1 uncultured Candidatus Saccharibacteria bacterium
CGCCGCCCGCCCCTGCCGGACGTGTGCCCGCGCTACTTTCTGCGCCCTTAAAATATCTTGACCGATTCCATTAACGAGCAGACGCCGCCGTTGGCGGACGCGGCTCTTTAATGTAAGTTACCGCTCGTCCGGACCGACAACATGGTGCCTATGGTGTAATGGTTAACACTCGAGCTTGTGGAGCTTGCGATTCGGGTTCAATTCCCGATAGGCACCCATCCGACTTTTTTCCTCCAGAAAACCTCGCCTGCCGCGAGGTTTTCTGGTTCGAACCAGTGCTAAAATTCGCGCGTGGAATTCTCCTCGCCTGACCGTGCCGTGGCCTCTCCGCTTTCAGCAACAAAGCCAAAGAGCTTCAGCTTCTCGATTGGGGCTGAAGATCTGGCAGAAGCCGAAGCGTCGACGAGCGCTGAGCGAGAGTTGCGAAGCGCTTTTTCTGCTCCCGAGACCCCATCTTTCCCGAGTAGCCTGGCCGACGCGGCGAGCTTCGCCCGTCGCTACCTGCCCGCCGAACGCGCTGCGCTCGAAGTGAAGGTTGCCGAAATTCTTTCTCGGGGAGTTTTGGCCGACCCGAGCTCCGTCGAGGCGGCGGGACACGCGCTCGCCGGGCACAAGGTTGCCCTGAGCGCAGATCTGGCAGATCTTGCCCGTCGTCACGAGCTACTCGGCGAGCTCGGCGTGACGGGCACGCCGTTGCCCTCAGAGGAGGCGGCGCTGACACAGGCCGGGCGAGCCATTGCCGCCGAGGAGCCGCTGGAAGCGGCTCGAGCCGAGATTGGTCGGTTCGAGGGCGAGGCCGAGCTGCTGCGGCAGCGGTTCCTAGAGGAGGAGCGCGTTCGTTCCGTGGCGAACATTTCTGATGAGCACGGCGTTATGTTCGTGCACGGGTTCAGCGTTCAGGACGTCGACAAGGGTAGCGCGCTCGGCTTCTCGAGCGATGTTCTCAAGGGGCGGCCAGAGGGTTACGATGCCGGTCGGGTGGTCGTGGGGCTGCGCCCGGCGGTTTCGTGCAGCACTGTCGCCAAGGACGGCAGCGGCGGCCAAACGTTCTACACTTTCGGCGTAG
>CAZNOT010000038.1:0-4188 GCA_964574865.1 uncultured Candidatus Saccharibacteria bacterium
CCGGTGCGGTGGAGGGCGGCGGCTCGGCGCGCGGCGGCGACGAGGACGATGACCCGCCGCCGACACGGCGCGAGGCGTCGCCTGCGCCCGCGCCCGAGCCGGCCAAGATTTCTCCCTCGGTTGGCGCCGCCGGCGGCGGGACGGTCTCCGTCCCCGGCTTTCCCAGCTGGAAACCGCGCCTCCGCTACACGAGCTCGTGGTACACCAACCCGCTCGATCTCGACCGGAGCGCCGCCGAGGTTCCCGGGCTCACCGAGAGCTAGGCCGCGCGGCCGTCCCGATTCTCGCGGCTGACCGCCGAAGCCTTCCGCCGCGCTGACGGCAGCGGGCGCTCCCACGCGTGGTGGCCGTCGTCGACCATGTACCCGCGGCCGGGAACAGATTTCAGGATGCGCGCCCACGGCCCCAGTTTCCGGCGAACCGCGTGCGCGTGCGACTCGACCGTGTTCGAGAACGGGGGAACGGAGGACTCCCACACGCGCTCGATGATCTCGGCGCGCGTTACCACGTGGCCCGCGCGGCGCATCAGGTGCTCGAGGAGCGCGAACTCGCGGCGCGCGAGGTAGATCGGCTCGCCGTCGACCTCCACGCGGAACTTTTCGGCGTCGAGGGTCACGCCGCCGACCGTCACCTTCGGCATATCGATGCCGCGCGGCCGGCGCCGCAGCGCGCGCAGGCGCGACTTGAGCTCCTCGAACGAGAAGGGCTTCGCGACGTAGTCGTCGGCGCCCGCATCGATGTGCGAGGCCTTCTCGAGCGCCTCGGCGCGTACCGAGAGCATCAGGATGGGCGTCGTCTTCCCGCTCTGGCGTACCTCCCGGCAAACCAAGAGCCCCGGCTTTCGTGGCAGCTCGTTGTCGAGGATAATCACGTCGTACTCGTTGGTGCGCGCCGCGAACGATCCGGCGGCCCCGTCCTCGGCCTCGTCTATGGCGTACCCTTCTGCCTCTAGCGCTTTCCGTAGCACGGTCCGGAGCTCCCGCGAATCCTCGACGATGAGGGCTTTCACCGGTATGTCGGTTACGTGTCTAAGCTCGCCGAAACGCTACGCCCGGCCATTTTTTCGGTCAACCGTTTTCCGGGGACTCGTCCTTATCGCCGCCTTATTGCGCTTCGGGAACACGGCGCGCTTCCGAATCGTAATTATCCCCGGTTTTGGGTAGCGTGGGCCGGGAAAAATAGGTTAAAATACGCGCGTAAATGGCCACTATCACCGTCTTCACGAAGACTGGATGCCCCTGGTGCGAGGGGGTCCTGGACTACCTGAACGAGGCGAAGGTGGCGTACGAGGAGCGCGAGGTGCTCGGCAACCCGGCGCACTTCGAGGAGATGGAGAAGCTATCCGGCCAGCGCAAGGCTCCGGTCGTTGTCGTGGACGGCGAAGTTTTGGCTGATACGGATCGCGAGGCGGTGGAAGCCTTCCTCCGCTCGAAGCAGCTGGTTTCCTAGCATGATTGATCCACGGAGAATTCGGGCGGCGCGATCGGGCGCCGCAGGTGCGGGGCCCGTCCTCTGGTGGCCATCGCGCGACCTGCGCGTCGCGGACAACTGGTCGCTCCTGAAGGCGCTCGACGTCGCCCTCGACCGGAAGGTGCCCGTCGTCGCGGTCTACAACCTCGAGCCTGGGTTCTCTGGCGCCGAGCTCCGCCAGCACGACTTCAAGGTGCGCGGCCTCAGGCTGCTCGCCAAAGATTTAGAGAAGCTCGGGATCCCGCTTTTCGTCGAGGTGGGCGACCGCCCGCACCGCCGCGTGGCCGAGCGGGCTAACGAGCTCGACGCGGCGGCTATCGTCACAGACTTCTCGCCGCTGCGTCGACCCCGCCGCTGGGTCGAGGAGGTGAGCCGCGCCGCGCGCTGCGCCGTGCTGGAGGTAGACGCGCACAACGTCGTGCCGCCGTGGGTCGCGTCGGAGAAAAAGGAGCCGTACGCGCGCACGCTGCGGCCAAAGCTCGCCCGCCTGGTGCCCGAATTTTTGACGCCGTTCCCGAAGGTGAAGGCGCCCTCGGTTTCGTGGGGCGGCCCCGCGCCGGAAACCGACTGGGACTCGATTCTCCGCGATGCGCGCCTCGACCAGACCGTGCTGCCCGTCGGCTGGGCCGAGCCGGGCGCCACGGCCGCGCGCCACAAGCTCTCGACGTTCATCCGCTACCGCCTCGAACGCTACGCGCTCGATCGCAACGACCCGAACGTCGAGGGGCAGTCTGGCCTCTCGCCGTACCTGCACTACGGCTTCATCGCGCCGGCGCGGGTGGCGTTGGACGTGCTCCAGGCCGCTGGCCGGAAGCCCGAGGACGCGGTGCACCCGCAGAAGAACGCGTCGGCCGACACCGACGGCGCCGCCGCGTTCCTCGAGGAGCTCATCGTGCGCCGCGAGCTCGCCGAGAATTTTTGCTTCTACGAGCCGAAGTACGACTCGCTCGAGGGGTTCCCCGAGTGGTCGCAGAAAACGCTCTCGCGCCACCGCGCGGACGACCGGACCTACACGTACTCGCGCGCCAGCTTCGAGCACGCGCTCACGCACGACCGCCTCTGGAACGCCGCGCAGACCGAGATGCGCAAGACCGGGCGCATGCACGGCTACCTCCGCATGTACTGGGCCAAGAAAATTCTGGAGTGGTCCGACACGCCGGCGCACGCGCTCGCGACCGCGATTTACCTCAACGACCGCTACGAGCTCGACGGCCGGGACCCGAACGGCTACGCGGGCATCGCGTGGTCTATCGGCGGCGTGCACGACCGCCCGTGGTACGAGCACAAGATTTTCGGCCTAGTGCGCTACATGGCCGAGTCCGGCGCGAAGAAGAAGTTCGACGTGGAGGCGTACTGCCGCCGCTGGCTCGGCCCGAAACGCTCAAAGGGTTAAAGGGAGGAAAGCTCCACTCGGCGCGCAAACGGCTCTGCTACGCCTCGGAGTACATGCGTACACCGTCGGCTAGGCAGGAGCCGTTTTCGTATCCGATTGTCGCTTTCGTTGTGGCTCGGTGGGAAATACGGTCGATCAAAAAAAAGAAAAAAGAAAATTCCCGGTCGCTACCGCGAGTCCCGCATCGGCCGCACGTACAGGAGCGTCAGGAGGCACAGCGCGCCGAGCGCCACGAAGAGCGCGGGGATGCCGTAGGCGAAGATGAGCGGCGCGGCGAGGAGCGGCGCGGCGATCGTCGTGGCCGGCCGCGCCGCGTGGAAGAACTGCATGACGTCGCCCTGCGAGGCGTCGACGCGGCGGAAGATGTAGCTGTAGACCATCGATTCCACCATCGCCGCGCCGACGCGGGTGACGAGGAGCGCGCCGGCCCAGATCGCGAACGAGCCGCTGCCGATGCCGGCGAGCGCGACGGTCGAGAGACCCATGAGCGCGAGGCCACCGGTGAGGAACTCTTTCTCGCCGGTGCAGCAGTCGGCGAGCTTGCCGAGCCACTCCTGGAGCACGAGGAACGGGATGAGGGCCACGATGGCGATCTGCGCGACCTCGTGAACCTCGAAGCCCATCGTCTGGGTGAGGTAGAGCGGCGTGAAGATGACCATCCACGTGTAGAAGACCTGCAGCGTCGCGAAGGACGCGAAGGCGCGGCGCAGGTCGGAGCTAGCCCAGATGCGGCGGATCGCGTCGCCGGCGCGGGTGATTTCGTAGGGCGGGTCCTGGAACGCGCCGAAGCGCCGGCGGACGAAGATCGCGGCGAGGGCGAGGACGGCCGCCGATACCGCGAAGACGCGCCAGAACTGGTGGTCGGTGATGACGAGCGCGGCGATGGCCGGCCCCAGGAGGAACGCCGCGTTCATCGCGGTGAGGTACCAGCCGCGCGTCACGCCCGTCTGGCTGTTGCGGCTCGCCGACTCGAGGTAGATGTCGATCTGGTAGTTGCCGACGACGCCGCCCGCGAAGGCGAGCGCGAACCCGAGGCCCGCGACGAGTGGGGACGCCGCGACGGCGCACATCACGGTGCCGACCAGCGTCACGCCGAGCGTCGCGTAGAAGACGCGCGTGTTGCCTCGGCGGCGAATTGTGCGGTAGCTCGCGGCGAGGGCCAGGAGGCCGAGGAGCGCCGCGGCGGGGTAGACGAGCGCGACGTCCTCGACCGTGAAGAACTCCGCGAGGAAGTTCGAGTTCGTGTAGACCGCGACCGTCGCCGATAGCGTGAACAGGAACGTCAGGGCGAGCGCGGCGACGGTTGGCTTGATTGCTTCGGGCAT
>CAZNOT010000039.1:0-3837 GCA_964574865.1 uncultured Candidatus Saccharibacteria bacterium
CGGGCGCTGCGCGTCGCGGCAGACCCACGCCACGAAAGCGCGGCGCAGATACTCGTGACACTCCTGATTGAAACCCGAGGGCGCAGCCTCGGCCACGCAGAAGACGCGGCGCTCGGCTACGCTGTCGAGGCATTCGAAAATCAGCATCTGGCAATCTCCGCTCACTAGTCAGTAGAGAAAAGCAGCGGCGCCCCCTCTCGGGGCGCCGCTTTTCTTTGTTCGCGAAAACTGGTCCCGCTACTCGCCGCGATCTACGCCGCGGTCGATGCCACCCTGGTCAGAGTCGTGATCCTGGCGCCAGGTGCGGGTGCCGTGCTCGGCGGGACCGCCGGGGCCAGCCGGGCGCGGGCCGCGGGGAGCGCCGTAGGGCGCGCGAGGGCCGGCGCCGTGGGCGTGCGGGGCGCCGTAGGGGCGCGGTCGCGGGCCGTACGGGCGCGGCCTCGGGCGGTAACCCTCCCCGTGCGCCGCGTCGTCGAGGCGCGGGGCGCGCTGCGGCAGCTCGCCGCGCTCGGCCTGGCCGAGCTTCTCGGTGAGCCACGCGGCGGCGGCCTCCGGGTCGCGGAAGACGAGTCGGTCGTTCGGTCCAGCCGTCAAAAATTCGAGCCAGCGGCGTCCGTCCTCGCTGTGCTTCTGCACGGCGACGGACCCGCGAATGGTGATGTAGGGCTTCTTAATTTCGCCGCTCGTGGTCTCGAGCACCTCGCCGGTCTGATCGCAGCGGATTTCGCCAAAGTAAGCCATAGTGTCGCGATTATTGGACTAATTGGGCTCGTGTTCGTGGCTGTTTGTTCCGAGCTCGGGGAAAATTTTAGCACGGCCGAGAACCCGCTTGCGCCACGTAGGCGAGCGGTATAACGTCGGCCGCATGAGCACATTGAGCAGTCTAGTGACAGAGGTGAGAGAGGCTTTAGTTGGGCAGTCTATCGACTTCACCTTAATCCCAACCGCATCGGAAATCGTATGTCTGTGGGTCAGCCAGGCAGAGCTGTCCCACAGCGACCCGTCTGCGCTCGCGGCCCTGGATGAACCGAGCGCGCAGCTCTTCGAACGGTCGGGCGCGTTCGCGCCGTGGAAGAGTGCGAACCCAGACCGGAAACCGCCACGGCAGCTCCCGATTCGCAGGCCAGACCAGCTTTCCTGGAGCGAGACGAACGAGAGAGGCATCTACCTCCTGAACTTCTATTCCAACATCCCAGGAAGCGCCGTCTGGATTTACGTTGCCGCGCGGTTCGACGAGCACCGCCGGACAGGCACCGGAAAAATCATAACGGTTGAGTACGCGGCCAACTGACGCGCGCCAAGGGGCGCGCTTTTCTTTTTACCGAAAGAGCCGGGCCACCCTCTGGGTGGCCCGGCTCTCAAAATATCGAGGTTAAACCTCGATACGAACTACCGCGCCAATGCCTTCCGTCCCGGGTACACGGCCTTCTTCCCCAGCTCTCCCTCGATGCGGAGCAGCTGGTTGTACTTGGCGGTGCGGTCCGAGCGGCACAGCGACCCCGTCTTGATCTGGCCCGCGCCGGTGCCGACTGCGATGTCCGCGATGGTCGCGTCCTCGGTCTCGCCCGAGCGGTGCGAAATGACGGCGGTGTAACCCGCCTTCTGCGCCATCGAGACGGCCTCGAGGGTCTGCGAGAGCGTGCCGATCTGGTTCACCTTCACGAGGATCGAGTTGCCGACGCCCTGCTCGATGCCCTGCGCCAGGCGGTCGGGGTTGGTCACGAAGAGGTCGTCGCCGACAATCTGCACCTTCTTGCCGAGCGCCCTGGTGAGCGCCGCGTAGCCCTCCCAGTCGTCCTCCGCGAGGCCGTCCTCGATGGAGACAATCGGGTACTTGGCGCACAGCTCCTGGTACCAGGCGACCATTTCGGCCGAGGAGAGCGTCCTGCCTTCGCGCGCCAGGGTGTAGGCGCCGTCTTTGTGAAATTCGGTGGCGGCCACGTCGAGCGCGATCGAAACGTCCTTGCCCGGCTTGTAGCCGGCGGCGGAAATCGCCTCGACGACGAGCGCGAGCGCCGCCTCGTTGCTCGGAATCTTCGGCGCGAAGCCGCCCTCGTCGCCGACGGTCGTGGCGAGGCCTTTGCCCGAGAGGATCTTCTTGAGCGCGTGGAAAATTTCCGCGCCGCAGCGGAGGGCCTCGGCGAACGTCTTCGCGCCGTGCGGCACAACCATGAACTCCTGGATGTCGGTCGAGTCCTCGGCGTGGGCGCCGCCGTTCACGATGTTCATCATCGGCACCGGCAGAACCATGGCGGCCTTCGGGCGGTGAATCGAGTTCACGTAGCGGTAGAGCGGCACCTTCTTGGACGCGGCCGCGGCCTTCGCGAACGCGAGCGAGACGCCGAGGATGGCGTTCGCGCCGAGCTTCGACTTGGACGGGGTGCCGTCGAGGGAAATCATCGCGGCGTCGAGCGAGCGCTGCTCGAAGCTCTTCCCCTGGAGCGCCTTCGCGAGCGCGCCGCTCACGTTCGCGACCGCCTCCTGCACGCCCTTGCCCAGGTAGCGCTTCTTGTCGCCGTCGCGCATCTCGAGCGCCTCGTGGGAGCCGGTCGAGGCGCCGGAGGGCACCGCCGCGCGGCCGAAGCTGCCGTCCGAAAGCCACAGGTCGACCTCGACGGTCGGGTTGCCGCGCGAGTCCAGAATCTCGCGGCCGAGAATTTTCTTGATCTTGGGGCCGGCGCTTTTCGCCGGCGCAGCCTTCTTCGCGACCTTCTTGACCGCCGCCTTCGCACCCTTTTTCACCTTGGTAGCCATCGTTCTTGCCTTAGCTGTTTTTAAACGGGAAACGCGAGTGTAGCACGCCTCCCCAGGCCGCCCCTTGACTATCCCGCACGGCAGGGTCAAGCTTGCTCCCCGAGGCTCCCCGACATACAAAAACAAAAATCCCAAACGACGGGGAGTCGTAATAAACCAAACGACACCCCATGAGACACACACTCGGCCAACCGGCCAAATGCAAGAGCCCAGAAGGGCCCCACCACGACACGAGAGAAGACGCCCGCCCCGTCGCGCCAACTTTTTGCGCGACGGATAAACGGTTCGGCGCTGTCACGTGCTCGATCCTGAACCCCGACGCAATGTCCGGGAAACGCCTCACGCCGACACGCGTGAGGCAGCACTGCCTGATTGAGAGCGATCATCCGGCCGGAGAAAGCCACAAGCTTCTCCGCCGACTGATTCCACTCGTGGCACTGGCGCTGGTCACCTGGCAGCAGCGGTGAGACAGCAAGGCCGCGCTGGGTTTACCCCGGCGCGGCCTCTTCATTTCTTCACCTGTTACTTTTTCCTTGCTACCTCGCTACAGGCTCTCCCGCCATTTCCACCATTTCTCGAAGTAGAGGTTCGAGACGAGGTAGCACGGCACCACAATGGCGCCGGCCAGAAACCACAGCGCCGCTTTCGCCGCGCGGAACAGGTACTGGATAGCGGGTTCGAGCGTCTCGAGCACGTCGCGAAACTAGCGCCTCTTTCGGCGACGCGCAAATGGAAGGCCCGGCCTCCGCGGAGCGGAGGCCGGGCCTGTTTTCCTTCCCGTCGGCTAGCCCCGAATCAGCCGGAACGACAACCGCAGCCCCAGCGCGGACGCGAACGCCGACAGGACCGGGCGCGAGCGCTTGAGCCGGGCGGCACGGGTCTGCAGATCGTGGATGTTTGCGATAGTCATGCGGGCATTGTCGCGCCGCTTGTACAGTGTGTCAACTTATCTGTGCTTGTGGATAACTTTACGGATATTTTACGGAGACCTGCTAAAGTGGAGAGGTTAAGAGGCGCAACCCTACCCACATGCACAAGACCCAGGAACTCATTCTCGACCTCGTCCGCGGCGGCGGCTGGAAC
>CAZNOT010000040.1:0-3625 GCA_964574865.1 uncultured Candidatus Saccharibacteria bacterium
CCACTCGGCGGCGACGCGGAGGCGCTTCCAGAGAGAGGGAAACTTGAAGAGGTAGACGGTGCGCCAGAGCCACCACGCGAGCGGCCCCGACACTGTGACGCCGCGAATCTCGCCCACGGCGCGCCAGCGGCCGAGCGAGACGAGGAGACCCTTCGGCCGGAACGTGAACGATTTTGAGGCTCGGCTGTGAACCCCAGCGAGGATCGCGTCGGCGACGACCGCAGCCTGCTGCGTCGCGGCCTGCGCGAGCATCGGCGCGCCGGCGGCCTGGTCGCCGAGCACAAAAATCTCGGGGCGACCCTCGGCGCGGAGCGAGCCGTCGACGAGCGCGCGGCCGCGATCGTCGAGCGCGAGGCCGAGACCCTCCGGCATAGCCGCGGGCGAGACGCCCGCGGCCCAGACCGTGACGTCGGCCGCGAGGCACTCCCCCGAGGCGAACGTGACGCCCGTCGGCTCGACCGCGGTGACCGCCGCGCCTAAGCGGACCTCGACGCCCGCCTCCGCGAGCGCGGCGAGCGCTTTCGCCCGCCCTCTCGGCCTGAGCATTGGCAGAATGTCCGGCCCCGACGAGACGAGCGTGATCCTCGCCGGACCCGCCTCGGGGTACGAGGCGGCGAGCGTGTAGCCGCAGAGCTCCGCGAGCTCGGCCGCGAGCTCGACGCCGGTTGGCCCCGCGCCGACGATCGCGAAAGACGGCGCGGCGGCGCGGCGCGCGGCGCGCTCGAACGCGTCGAGAACCGCGACCCGAATACGGCTCGCGTCTTCGAGCGTCTTGAGCGGCAGCGCGCAGGTCTCGGCGCCGGGCACCCCGAAAAAGTTGGCGCGGGCGCCGAGGGCTACGACGAGCACGTCGTAGGGCAGCTCCAGCGCGCACAGCTCGGCGCAGGTAGCCCGAACCACGCGGGCGGCTGGGTCGACCGAAATCGCCTCGCCGACGACCGCGCGGACGGAACCAGCCGGGAACGCCTGCCGCAACGGCACGGCGACGCTCTGCCGCGAAAGCCCACCCGTCGCGACCTCGTGGAGGAGCGGCGTGAAGAGGAACGCCGGCGAGCGCGACAGGAGCGTCAGCTCGACCTCGCCGCGGCGCGCGGCGCGCGCGAGGCGTCGCGCGACCGTGACGCCGCCGAAGCCGCCGCCGAGAACGAGGACGCGGGTCGCGGCCATTCGCTTACGCCTTGCAGGTCGAACAGTCGCAGCCACAGGCGCAGCCGCGGCGCGGCGCGAGGCGGTAGGAAACGGCGAGAACCAGGATGAACGGCAGCATGAAGAGCGCGCTGCCCCAGCCCTGGCCCACGGCTACCATCGACCAAGCCGCGCCGATCAAATCGAACGCGAAGCCAGCGTACGCCCACTCGGTGAGCGTCGGGTAGCGACGCACCACGAGCGCGATTGCGCCCAGCACCTTGGCGACGCTGATGATGGTGGCGAAGTAGGCGGGGTAGCCGAGATCGGCGAACACCTTGAGCCCGTCCGGCTGCAGGCCGCCGTACGCGCTGAAGATCATGAACGCCGCAAACAGACCGGTCGTGGCCCAGAAAATTTTGTTTCTCATAGGGTCGATTGTACCCCGCCGCCCAAAAAACGCTCTCCCGAAGAAAGCTATTCTTCGGGAGAGCGTTTTTTGAAGAAGCGGCGCTAGTTGGCCTGATCCGTCGAGGTCGCCGACTGGCCGCCCAGGAGCCGCTCGGCATCCTCCGCGCGGCTGTCCTGCCAGAGGAGCGCGGCGATGACCAAGATGAGCGCGGCGCCGCCCCAGAGGATCAGGCGGAACTGAATCCGAATCGCGACGAACACAGCAACCACGAACGCCAGGGCCACGAGGCCGAGGAGGCCCCACAGGACGTAGGCGCCCGCGCTGCGCGGCGAGGCGACGATGTCGGCGACCGTCTCGGCGAACTCGAACGCGCCGACGGCCGAAGCCGGGGTCGCGGCGGGCGCGGCGGCGATGCCCGTCGCGCCGTCCGCCTTCGGCTTGCCGAAGAACTGCACGACGTAGATCGCGCGGCGCCCCTTGTACTCGCCCTTAGCCATTCCCACGCCGATTTCCGTGTACTTTCCCTTCACAATGTTCGCGCGGTGCGTCGGCGACTTCATCCACGCGCGGACCACGTCCTCAGAGTCGTCGAAGTTCACCGCCAGGTTCTCTCCGGCGCTCGCGTAGCCGTAGCCGACCTCGTCGAGCCAGTGCCAGGGCGTCCAGCCCTCGGGCGTCACGTGCGCGAAGTAGCCGCGGGAGGCCATATCCTCGGCCTTCATTTGGGCGGCGGCCTGGAGGAGCGCGCTCTCGGAGAGCGCGCTCTCACCCAGATCCTCGCGCTCGCCGTTGGTGAGCGCGACCACGACCGACGGGAGGATGGCCGCGAGGGGCGATCCGGCCCGGAACATGAGCGGCACGGCAAAGCGCGCGGCGCCCGCGAGGAGTACCAGCGCCACTACGGCCGCGAGCGGGCCGCTCCGCCAGAAGCGCGGGTAGTGCCCGTTCTCGGCGTGTGGCACGAACCACTTCCTGAGCCAATTCATGGCCAAATAGTCACACTAATCCGTCAAAAAGGCAACGCCCCTCGCGGGGCGTTGCCTTTTCGTCCAGATCTCGGCCGTACCTACGGAACCAGCGGGGTGTTCCCGGCGAGCTCCTCGCACTTCACGTGGTTGATGAACCAGCGGGTCGTCTTGTAGACGAAGCCGGTGCCGACTTCGTCGCTCGGGAGGAACCCAGCGGCGACCCACGGGCCGAGGATGGCCGGGCCGTTAGCCTCCTGGAACCGCTTCACCGCGTCGTAGGTCAGCGGGCCGAAGACGCCGGTAACGGGGAGGTTGGCGCCAATCTGCTCGTTGAGGAAGGTCTGCAGCTTCTCGACCTGGACGGGATTGTTCGGCCAGCCGAACTTGAGGTACTCGTCGATGTAGAGCTCGCAGGAGTCCGTCGAGGCGCCGAGCACGTCGCCGGTCGAGGCGCCGAGCACGGAGCCGCGGCGGCGACCGCCGCGGCGAGATCCGCTGTTTCCGTCATCATCGTCTCCACCACCCTGCGGAGCCGCGACCTTCCGGTTGGTCACAACGACCGTGGTCGTGCCGGAGAGATTCACCTCGGCGACGCTCGGGACAATCGAGACGAGCTCGTAGCCTTCGGCGGAGTTCTCGCTGACCGAGTAGGAGCCGAGCGCCATCTCGTAGAACACGGCCGGCGCGCCCTCGGCGACCGAGACGCTCTCCTCGCCGCCGAGGACGACGGTGAAGGACGTGCCGTCCTGAATCTCCTCGCCGTTCTCATCGAGAACGTTCTTCTCGATGACGAGGCCACCGGTCGTGCCGAGCTGGCGGTTGGTGATCGTGATGTTCGAAACCTCACCCGCCCAGACTTCCACCGTCTCGGGAATTTCGAAAATCTCGTAGGAACCGTTCTCACCCTCGGAGACGTCGTACACGCCCGGCTCGAGCGGCGCGAAGGTCGCGGGAGCGCCCTCGGCGAAAGCCGAGCTGGTCGAGTACTCGCCCTTGGTCAGGGTGATCGTGAAGGTCGTGTTGTCGGCCACGTCGGTCTGGCGGTCCTTGGCGATGACGTTCTTCGTCACCACGACCGTGCCGGTGGTCGGCGGGGTGTAAGTGTTGGTGAGCGTGCAGG
>CAZNOT010000041.1:0-3362 GCA_964574865.1 uncultured Candidatus Saccharibacteria bacterium
TATGGCGCACGAGGGACCGTCACGAGAACCGTACCGCGGCGTGCGCGATTTCTACCCCGCCGACTTCGCGGCGCGCGGCGCGGTCTTCGCGGCGTGGCGCGCGGCCGCGCGCGGCTTCGGCTACCAGGAGTACGACGCGTCGGTCCTCGAGCCGACCGAGCTCTACCTGGCGAAGTCGTCGCAGGAGATCGTCTCCGAGCAGACCTACACGTTCGCCGACCGCGGGGAGCGCTCCGTGACGCTGCGCCCCGAGATGACGCCGACGGTGGCCCGCATGGTGGCCGCCCGCCGCCGCGACCTCGCGAGCCCGATCCGCTGGTTCTCCATCCCCAACCTCTTCCGCTACGAGGCGCCGCAGCGCGGGCGCGTGCGCGAGCACTGGCAGTGGAACGTGGACATCTTCGGCGTGGCCAGCCACGAGGCCGAGGCGGAGCTCATCGAGATTGCCGTCGCCGCGCTCCGGAAGCTCGGCCTCTCGCCGGACGAGTACGAGGTGCGCCTCAACGACCGCGCCGCGGTCGAGTCCTGGCTCGCCGCCGAGGGAATCTCGGGCGACGCCGCCCGCGCCGTCGTTCGGGTCTTAGATCGCAGGGCGAAAATGCCGGCAGCCGATTTCGCCGCGGCGCTCCGGGAGGCCGCCGGCAAGGAAATCTCCGGCGAACTGCCCGAGCCTGAAACGGTGAAAGCGCTGCGCGAGACGCTCGCCGCCCGCGGCGTCACGAACGTCCGCTACGCACCCGAAGTCGTCCGCGGCTTCGACTACTACACCGGCCTCGTCTTCGAGCTCTTCGACAAGGATTCGCGCAACCCGCGTGCGCTCGCCGGCGGCGGCCGCTACGACAAGCTGCTCGAGACGTTCGGCGAGCCCGGCATCCCGACCGCCGGCTTCGGCATGGGCGAGACCGTGCTAATGGACGCGCTCGCCGTGCGCGAAATTTCGCCCGAGATCGAGGTGGCCCCGCGCGCGATCGTGATTCCCGTCGCCGAGGAAGACCGCGCCGAAGCGTGGGAAGTCGCCCGCGTCGCGCGGGCAGGCGGCGCGAGCGTCGCCGTCGACTGGACGCCTCGCAAGCTCGGCGACAAGCTCGCCGCCGCCGCCAAGCAGGGCTCGAAGTACGCGGTGATTATCGGCGAGAAGGAGCGCGCGACTGGCACCGCCACGCTACGAAACCTGGTTTCCGGCGAGCAGGAGGGAACAAACAAGGAGGACCTGCACAGGCTTCTCTCGCTCTGAGAATTCTCCACAGTTTGATTCCGCGGCGCCGCGCTGCGACAATCCCCGCCTACCCCGCTTTACATTTCATCCGCATGCGCGTCATCACCTTCGACATCGAAACCGCTAACACGTTCGAGGAAGCCGGCACGTGGGACCCGGCCGACCTCGCGTTCGCGGTGCTCAGCGCGCACGATTCCTCGACCGGGAAAATCACGAGCTACCTCGAGAAGGACCTGCCCGAGTTCTGGAAGGTCCTGGCCGAATCCGACGTGCTCGTCGGCTGGAACTCCGACCACTTCGACATCCCGATCATCGCGCGGAAGTACCCGGGGCAGATCGCGCGCCTGCGCTCGGTCGATCTCATGAAGGAGCTGCAGAAGGTCGTCGGCCGCCGCATCAAGCTCGACGACGTGGCGCAGGCGACGCTCGGCGCGGGCAAATCCTCGCACGGCCTCCAGTCCATCGTCTGGTGGCGCGAGGGGAAAATCAGAGAGGTCGTCGACTACTGCGAGCAGGACGTGCGCGTCACGCGCGACCTGTTCGACTTCGCGCTCAAGAAGGGCTACCTGAAGTACCCGGTCAACGGCGGCGAGGTTCAGAAGGCTAAACTCGACACGGCCGCCTGGCAGACGCCCGCCGAGCTACCGCAGGGCGTGACCGCGAGCCTGTTCGGCTAGAGGACCCAGAGAACCAGAGCTGTGGCGAGCATCAGTCGGTACCAGACGAACGGCCAGAGCGTTTTGGTGGAGAGGTAGCGCGTGAGGACGCCGATCGCGAGGTAGCCCGAGACGAGGCCGACGAGCGAGGCGACGAGGAGCGGCTGCCAGAGCGAGGCGAGCGCGCCGTCCGACGCGATGTCGATCAGCTTTTTGGCGCCGCCGCCGAGGAGCACCGGGATTCCCAAGAGAAAAGCGAAGCGTGCCGCTTCGGCTCTCCCCTGCCCCGCGAACGTGGCGCCGGCGATGGTCGAACCCGAGCGCGAGACGCCGGGCAAGAGGGCTAGCGCCTGAAACAAACCGACGCCGAGCGCGCGCGGCCAGCTTAGGGGCGCGGACGCACTCGCGGCAGCGGAGCGACGGGCGACCCAAAACTCGGCGAGCGCGAGGAGGACCGTGCCGACCAAGAGGCCGACGACGACGGGGCCGGTTCCGCGGAAGGTCGTCTCGATGGTCGACTCGAGCCAGAGGCCTAGAATCACGGCGGGCACCGTGGCGATCGCCAGCGCCCGGATCTCTGCGCGCGCAGCCGAGGCGGGAACGAGCGCGCCCTTCGCCAGGCTAATCAGGTCGCGCCGGTAGAAGGCCACAATCGCGAGCGCGGTCGCCGTCTGCACCACCGCGTCGAAGGCGAGGCCAACCGCGCCGGACTGCCCCGCGCCGAGGCCGAATATGTCGCGGGCGAGGATGAGGTGGCCGGTCGACGAGACCGGCAGAAACTCGGTGAGCCCCTCGACGAGGCCCAGAATCGCCGCCTGAAAGTTTTCTCCTGTGGCGCCCATTGCTCGTGCCGGGCTAAAATAGCACGGCATGAACCGGAACTCCCTCGCGCTCGCCGCTGCCGCCTGCCTCGCGGTCGTCGCGCTAACCATCGTCGCGACCCGCCGCGCCGACGACATTGCGGCCTCGCTCGCCAAGCCGTCCTCGGCCACCACCACGAGCCCCGTCGTCCGCCCGCTCTCGGCCGACGACCATTTCGTCGGCAACCCGAACGCCGAGATCACCTTCGTCGTCTACAACGACTTCGAGTGCCCGTACTGCAAAATCTTCCACCCGACCGCGCTCTCGCTCGTCGACGCCATCGGGCAGAGCGGCGCGGTTTCGGTCGCCTACCGGCACTTCCCGAACGAGGCCCGCCACCCCCGCGCCAAAGACGCGGCAATTGCCTCCGAGTGCGTCGCCGAGCTGGCGGGCGCCGAAAAGTTTTTCTCGTACGCGGAAATCCTCTACGCGGGCGCGCCCGACTCGCTCTCGGAAGAGTCGCTCCAGGCCGCCGCGGCCGGCCTCGGCGTCGAGGCCGGGGAGTTCGCCGAGTGTCGCGCCGGCGAGGACGCCCGCGCCCGCGTCGACCGCGACTACCGCGACGGCCTCGCGCTCGCCGCGAACGACTCCGCCTTCGGCACGCCGTACATCGTGGCGCTCGCCTCGGA
>CAZNOT010000042.1:0-3139 GCA_964574865.1 uncultured Candidatus Saccharibacteria bacterium
CGTGAGAATCCTCGCCATCGAAACGTCCTGCGACGAGACGGCCGCGTCGGTCGTAGACTGCACGGGAGAGCTGGCGCACCTCGGGGCGGAGGTGCGCTCCCACATCGTGCACTCGCAGGCGGCGCTGCACGCGGAGTACGGCGGCGTGTTCCCCTCCCTCGCGAAGCGCGAGCACGCGAAGAACATGGCGGCGGTCGTAGCCGCGGCTCTGGCGCCGCTCGCGGGCCAGTCCGACCCAACGGAGGTGAGCGCCGAGACCGAGGCGCACTTCCGCGCGACGCTCGAGCGCGAAGAGGGCCTCGCCGACGCGCTCTTGGATTTGGTAAGAAAAGTGCCGAACCCCGGCATCGAGCTGATCTCGGTCACGAGCGGTCCGGGCCTGGAGCCGGCGCTCTGGGTCGGGATCAGCGCGGCGAAATGTTTGGCGAAGGCGTGGAATGTGCCGCTCGTCGGGGCGGACCACATGCTGGGGCACATCGCGGCGGCGCAGGTTGGACGCGGCGAGGCGATTCCCTTTCCGATTCTGGCAGCGCTCGCGTCCGGCGGGCACACGGAACTGGTGTGGGCGACCGCGTGGGACAAAATGGAGGTCATCGGCGAGACGCGCGACGACGCGATCGGCGAGGCGTACGACAAGGCCGCGCGCGTGCTGGGGCTGCCCTACCCCGGCGGCCCGGAAATTTCGAAGCTCGCGGCCGAGGCACGCGCGAACCCGCCCAAAGAATTCGCCGACCTGAAGCTCCCCCGCCCCATGCTCAACTCGGGCGACCTCGACTTTTCCCTCTCCGGCCTCAAGACCGCGGTGCTGTACGCATTCCGCGACGAGGCGCGCAAGAACGGCGGCCAGGTGTCCAACGAGTTCCGCCTGGTCCTCGCCCGCGAGTTCGAGGAGTCTGTGGCGGACGTGCTCGCCGCGAAGGTGCGCCGCGCCGCCGAGGAGCGCGGCCCCAAAGCCGTCGTCGCGGGCGGCGGAGTTTTTGCCAACGCCTACATCCGGGAGCGCCTCGCGGCCGCCGCGCGCGACGCCGGCGCCGAGCCAATCTTCACGCCGCCCGAGCTGGCCACTGACAACGCCACCATGGTCGCGCTCTCCGGCTACATCCGCTTCCTCGCCTCCGGCCCCGACGACCCCGACACCCTCCGAGCCGACGGCTCGCGGCGGTTGGGTAGAAAGGACCCCTTTACCGGGTGAGTTCAGGACATCCGAACGGGAGATCGTGGCCCGTTTCGGCTCTAGATATTCTCGGGCGGGAGTAGGTCGGCGCGAAGCGGGGTGTTCTTGGTGACGGTGCCGCGAGCCTCTTCTACGAATCGAGTGATCTCCATCGGCTCAAGCTTCTCGAGCCAGGCTTGAATCTGTTCTGGGGTTTCGAGTGTGTTGGTAAGACCACCGTCTTTGGCGAGTGTCGCTGACAGCTCCTTCAGGCCGTAGTAACTGGCCAGGAAAGCTTTTCCGGCGGGGGTGATATCGCTCTCGCAGGTATCTACCTCCTCCAGAAATTCGAATAGGATCTTCTGGTCTAGAAAATCATCGGCTCGAAACTCCTGTTTTGTGACATGGCGGTAGTTGCGAATGCCCAAGAGCTTCTCGCGGTAAGCGGCCAGAACTTGCTCTTTTTCGTTTCCCATAAATCAACGTTACCACGACCGAGGAGTGGTCTGGTGAAGTGACCCAAAATAAACCCCTACTTACGGGGAGCGAGTTTAAAACTCCGTAATGGGCGCGTTTGGGTCAGAATTAGAGCGGAATCAGATTCCGTTTGGATTTCGGCCCTATTTCGCGTAGATTTGGCGAACTTATGGCCCTGCCAGAGAAGTACAAGAAACCCTACGACCACAAGGCGACCGAGCCGCAGATTCTGGCGGACTGGAACGCGTCTGGCCTCGCTAACCCCGACGAGTGCGTGAAGGCGGGCGTCACCGCCGCCGACGCGGAGACTTTCTCGATGGTGCTCCCGCCCCCGAACGTGACGGGCGTGCTCCACACCGGCCACGCGCTGATGCTCGCGATCCAGGACATCATGGTCCGCCACGCGCGGATGAGCGGCAAGAAGACGCTCTGGCTCCCCGGCACCGACCACGCGGCGATCGCCACGCAGTCCGTGGTCGAGAAACAGCTCTCGAAGGATGGCATGCGCCGCACAGACCTCGGCCGCGACGGCTTCCTCGCGAAGGTTGCCGAGCACGTAGCGCAGAGCCGCTCGACCATCACAAGCCAGGTAAAGGCGATGGGCGCGTCCGTGGACTGGTCGCGCGAGGCTTTCACGCTGGACGACGCGCGCAGCCTCGCCGTTCGCACCGCGTTCAAGAAGATGTTCGAGGACGGGCTCATCTACCGCAAGGAGCGCGTCGTGAACTGGGACCCGAAGGGCCAGACGACGATTTCGGACGACGAGATTATCTACGAGGAGCGCCCGGCGAAGCTCTACACCTTCCGCTACGCCAAGGACTTCCCCATTCCTGTCGCGACGACGCGCCCCGAGACGAAAATTGGCGACACGGCCGTCGCGGTGCACCCAGACGACGCGCGATACGCGCAGTTCATCGGCCAGACAATCGAGGTCGCGGATTTCTGCGGCGTTCCCCTCTCGATCAAAATCGTGGGCGACGCGGCCGTCGACCCCGAGTTCGGCACGGGCGCGGTCGGCGTGACGCCGGCGCACAGCCAGACCGACGCTGAAATTGCCGGGAGGCACGATTTGCCGTCAAAGACCGTCATCGACCAGTTCGCCAAAATAATCGCGCCGGGCTCGTTCCTGGACGGCGTCAAAGCCGCCGAGGCCCGCGAGAAGGTCGCCGAGTGGCTCGAGGCGAACGGCCTCATGGAGAAGCCCGTCGAGGACATCAAGCACAACGTCGCCACCGCCGAGCGCACGGGCGGCGTCATCGAGCCGCGTCCGATGCTCCAGTGGTGGATCAACGTGACGAAGGAGTTCACGCTGCCGCAGCCGCTCCACGGCGAGGCGATTCCCGGTCTCACGCCCGGCGCGAAGGTCACGCTCAAGCAGGTGATGCTCGCCGCCGTCGAGTCCGGCGCGATCAAGATCCTCCCCGGCGACCGCTTCGAGCGCGTCTACTACAGCTGGATCAAGAACCTGCGCGACTGGTGCATCAGCCGGCAGATTTGGTACGGGCACCG
>CAZNOT010000043.1:0-3076 GCA_964574865.1 uncultured Candidatus Saccharibacteria bacterium
AAGACCGAAGACTTTAAGTGCGAGCGCTGTGGCCGGGAGGTTGTGGGCAACGGGTACACCAACCACTGCCCGGGGTGCCTTTGGTCTAAGCACGTAGACGTTGATCCGGGCGATCGCGCCGAGCGCTGCGGCGGCCTAATGGAACCAGTGGCTATCGAGCAGGGCGACGGGGGAGAGGCGATTATCGTGCAGGTTTGCGCTAAGTGCGCGGCGCGCCACCGTTGCCGCCGCGCCGCCGAAGATTCTTTTGACGCTATTGTGGCGATTGCCCGGCGCGTGGCTGAGCAGGCGGCGTACGGTCGATTGATGGGGCGCTAGTCGAGCGCCGCGCGGACAATTTCGGCGAGGCTCTCGCCCTCGGCGGACCAGAAGCTCGCGGCCGCCGCGTCGGGGTCTTCGTCGATGAGGTCGGAAATAGAGACGCCGGCGTCGCGCTTCAGGTCGCGGTTGATCCACGGGAGCGAGAGGGAATTGATGCCGTAGCCCGACCCGAGCCGGTAGATGGTGACGGTAATTCCCGCGAGCTTGCCTCGGAGGAACGCGCCGCCGCCGGAGCTGCCGGAACCCGCGACGTCGGTGCGGCTGGTCTGAACGATGTCGACCGAGCTGCCGCCGAACGAATCGACGTCCTCGACCAGCACCTCGTCCACCTTGAGGCGCGACGACGAGCCGTAGCCTTCGGGGGTGGCGGCAGCGCCAGGGTAGCCCGCGACCGTGAGCCGGTCTCCGGTTTCGGCGACCGGTTCAGATAGCGAGATTGGCGCGTAGCGTAGCGCGCCCAAGGACGCCGGCGCGGAGTTGGGCGCGAACGCGACGAACGCGTAGTCCTCCTCGCCGCTCGCCGTGGTGTGCGTGCCGCCGATGACGGCGCGGTTCTTGCGGACCCAGTCTGGCGAGATGTACACAACCTGCCCTGGGTAGCCGAAGATGGGGAAGGAGGGGTGCGTGATGGAGCAGCCGACGCCGTCCTCGCCGAGCAGGAAGAAGTACGCAACGTGCGCGTCGGTGAGAATGAGGCCGTCGGGCGAGATGACGACGCCAGAGCCGGACGTGATGCGCAGCGTCGATCCATCTTTTCGAACGCAGGCGAGGTTGACCGTCGTGTTCCGGGCGAGCGAATCGTCGTCGGTGTTTTCCTCGGCCTCCGCGGCCGCGCCTTCGACGGGGTCGTAGAGCGATGCGGGGAGCTTGGTTTCGATCCAGGTCGGCTCAGGTTCGGCGGCAGGTTCCGGGTCAGAGGCGACCGGTTTGGCTGGCGCGGGAGATGCGGGTTTGGGTGCCGGGACGCTCGAGGCTGGAGGCGTGGTCGCGGCCGGAGCCGAAGCTTTCGTTACCGGGGTAGCTGTTGCGGGCGCGGTCGGTGGAATCTTCTCGGTCTCGGTTGGCTGCGACGATACGGTCGATGTGTCGGCGATGCCAAATTCCTCAATTCGGGCGAAGACGTCGGCGCTGTGCTCGCGGAGGTTTTCGGCCGCGGCGCGCTGTTCGGCCGTCGGCGGGCTCCCGGGTAGCTCGAACTTCACACCGGCCCAGGCGCCAACTGCCACGACGGCGACGAAAACGAGGCGGATTACAGCTTGGAGCAGCGCGAGCATTGCAAAATAAAACTATCACGGCCTCGTCTCGGGCGCACCGGTGGCGGCCAAGCCTTCCGTCAGTTAGATTGTCCCGGTCCTTTTGCGGGTGTCGTTCATTGGTAGGATGCCTGCCTTCCAAGCAGGAGAGGGGGGTTCGATTCCCCCCACCCGCACAAAAACGAAACCAACGTCCCGATTGGGGGCGGTTTCGTTTTTGTGCGGGCGGGGGAATCGAACCGGGCGCAGGCCACCCGAGCGAAGCGAGGGTCCGGAGGCTCGGCGACGGAGGTCGAGCCGGGGTCGCGAACACTTAGGCTTTTGGAATTCGTTTCAAAATTAAAGAATTCCAAAAGACTTAGTGACTCGTGACGAGATTCCCCAACAGTAGCCGCGAAGCGACCTAAAATCGAACCCACAACTCTCCAATCAAAAATCGCCCCAACCGGGGCGATTTTCTTCCGAACAACTCTCGTTTAGGCGACCGCCTCCTTGAGGGCCTTGGCCGGCTTGAACTTTGCGACTTTGGTGGCCGGGACGTTGACCGCGGCACCCGTCTTCGGGTTGCGCGCGACGCGGGCGGCGCGCTTCTTGACCGCGAAGATACCGAAGCCGGCAACGGAAACGTCGTCACCCTTCTTGAGGGAGCTGGCGATAGTATCGAAAACCGCGTCGACAACCTGCTCAGCCTGGACCTTCGTGGTGCCGAGGATCTCGTTGATCTTCTCGACGATGGACTGCTTGTTCATCTTGATTGCGCTTTCGCGCGAGCTAGCTGCGGCTAATTGAACGGGACGACGGTCGAAATTTCGGGCTGAACCATCGCGTCTTTCGTGTCGCGGTCCACCCCTCGAGCGCCTCGCGGCAATTTTACCCTTATTTCTCGGTGGGGCGCAAACAAGGGAGGTGGAAAAGAGCCTGCTAAGAAAGGATTCTTGGCCAGATTCCTAAAATACCCTTATTTTTCAATAAATCTATCCTTGGTCCAGCGCTCAGGGCGCGATTAAAAGCTTCGTCCGGCGAGGCGACGAGGAGCGTAAACCCGAGGCGTACGGTTGTGCGGTGAAGGTTCGCGCGAAGAAGGCGACGATGGCGGCGGGGCTCTTGGCGCGCTCTACCGCGCGTACTCGATGGCGCGAGACTCGCGCAGCACGGCAACCTTGATTTCGCCCGGGTAGCGCAGCCTCTTCTCGATTTCCTTGGCAATTGAGCGCGCGAGCTCGTAGGCGGCGAGATCGCTAATTTCCTCCGGCTTCACGAAGACGCGTAGCTCTCGTCCGGCGGCGACCGCAAACGCGCGCTCGACGCCCGGAAATTCTTGCGCGATTGCCTCGAGGTCGCCGAGGCGCTTCACGTAGCCCTCGAGCGAGTCGCGTCGGGCGCCGGGCCTCCCGCCCGAGAGCTGGTCGGCTACCTGGACGATGATGGATTCGATCGTCTCGTACGGGTACTCCTCGTGGTGGGCCTGCATGGCCTTAATAACATCCTCGTGGACGCCAAAC
>CAZNOT010000044.1:0-2727 GCA_964574865.1 uncultured Candidatus Saccharibacteria bacterium
GACGGCCTCGCGCTGCTTTCGCCGACGGCGCCGGTCGCGCCGGGAACGAAGCTCGGCTAGCGCGAAAAATTTTCCACGGAGCGCCCCGCGGCCAAAGGCCGCGGGGCGCTATACTTTCGGGGCAATGGCGCTCCTCGACTCGCTCTCGAAGTTTCTCGACCGCGCCGCGCCCGTGCCGGCGTGGCTCTCGCTCGGCGCGGCCGGGCTCGATGTGACGGAGCGCGCGGTGCGGCTCGTGAAGCTCGAGCGAGTGGCGGCGGGTCTCGCGCCGACCTGCGCGGTCGAGGTCTGCGTCGAGCCGCTCCCCGCGATGCCCGACGTGGGGTCGGCCGCCCGCCGCCTGACCTGCAAGACCCTCCCCGAGGCGATTCGCCAGGCGGCCGAGACCTGCGGCCTCCGGTCGGTCGTCGTCTCGATTCCAGAGAGAAAAACGTACACGTTCGTGGCGTCGGTTCCGGCGGCGGCGGGGGCCGCGCTCGCCCAGGCGCTCGAGTTCCGCGTGCAGGAGAACGTGCCACTGCCGCCGGACGAGGTCGCGTTCGACTACCAAGTTATCGGGCGAGGCCACGACGGACACACCGACGTGGCCGTAGCCGCCGTGCCGCGCGTCGAAATCGATTCGGTCCTGAGGCTCGCCGCCGCGGCGGGGCTCGAGGTCATCGGCCTCGAGACCGAGGCCCGCGCGCTCGCCCGCGCGCTGGTGCCGCGGGGCGACCTAGCGCCGTGCCTCATCCTCAACGTCGAGCCGTCGGCCGTCACCGCGGCCATCGTCGAGCGCGGCGTCGTCCAGTTCTCGTCGATCCTCACCGTACCGGGGGAGAGGGCGTCGCTCGACCTCGCTTCGGCCGAGGCGAAGGCGCTCCGCGAGGAGGTGAACCAGCTCCTCGTGTACTGGTTCACCGGCGTCGCCGACGGCGGCTACCGCCCGAAGATTGAGGACGCGATTCTCGCGGGACCGTACGCGAACGCTCCAGGGCTGGTCGATTTTCTGGCGAAGGGGCTACAGATTCGGGTCCGACCCGGCGACGCGTGGTCAAACTGCTTCGCGGAGGGCTCATTCGTGCCCGATATACCGCGGTCGCACTCGTTCGCGTTCGCGGCCGCTGCCGGCCTGGCCCTGTCCGCGACGGAGTAAACTCTTCGCATGCTCACCTTCCTCCCCAAGCAGCAGGCTCGCGCGGTTCGCCGCCGGTACGCCGCGCGCGTCGCGGCGGCGCTCTCGCTCGCCCTCGCCGCGGGTGTCGTGGCACACGCCCTCGCCCTCGCGCCTGCGGTCGTCGAGGGTCGCCGCGCCGTCGAGTCGCTCGCCGCGCGCGCCGAGTCGCTCCGCGCCTCGGCCGAGACGAAGGAGTACGGGGAAGCGGCGCGCGAGGCTAAGGCGCTGCGGCGCGACGCCGCGGCCGCGGCCGTGGCGCTGTCGCCGAGCCTCTCGGCCGTCGCCGACGGCGTCATTCGTGCGGTGCCGAGCGGCGTGTCGGTGGCGTCGTTCTCGTTCGGCCGCGCGGGCACCTCGACGGTGTCTGCGAAGATTGAGGGCGTGGCGGACACGCGCGAGCTGCTCCTCGTCTTCCGGGCGAACCTCGAGGCGCTCCCCGGATCGAGCGCCGTAGACGTGCCCGTGGCGGCGCTCGCGAACGAGACCGATGCCGCCTTCAGCGTGACCCTCAACTTGAACGCCGATGCCTCCTAGCGATAAAAAACTCCCGGTGCCGTCACGCCACTCGTCCGGCGCGCTGCTGGCGCTCCTCTTCGCCGCCCTCCTGTGCGGTCTCGGAGGCGCGGTGTCCTGGTACGAGCGCGGCGTCGAGGCTGAGGCGCGGGTTCTCGCGGACGAGATCGCCGTGTCGGTGGTGCCGGACGAGGCGCTCGTGCCGTCGGCGGTGAAGGGTGCGCGGGTCGACAACGCGGCGCTCGCCGCGGCGCTCGCGCCTCGGTTCGTGCCTCGCGACGAGCCGGTCGTGGCGCTGCGCCTCGTCGAGGACGCCGCGCGCGCGGCCGGGGTCACTTCTTCGTTTTCCCGCGTCGAAGTAACCGGCTGGGACGGCGATCCGGAGCGGTTCGGAGATTCTGGCGGCGCGGCCGCAACGAGCTCGCCTTACGCCGCGGTGGTCGCGACGGTCGAGGCTACCGGCGCTTGGCCAAAGGTGCTCGCGTTCGCCGCGGCTCTCGACGCGCTGCCGGTCGCCTCGCGCGTCGACGCGGTGCGACTCGCCGCGGCCGTCGACGCAAAAGGCGCGGGCGTGTGGGCGCTCTCGGCGGAGATTTCCGTGGCCGCTAAGTAAAGTTATGGCTATGAAAATTTTTGGTCAGAAGGTGAGCGCGAACGGCCGGGGGCGGTGCCTCTCTATTTTAGGCTGCACGCCGCGGGCCGATTGGCGCGCCGTGCTTGTCGCGGCGATTACCGCGATCGCCGCGGGCGCGGTCTACGCCGAGTCCCGCCTTGCCGCCGTCCGCGACGCCGCTGCGGCCGGCGAGCTGCGCCGGGGAGGGGAAGACACGCTCGAGGTGCCAGAAGCGGCAGATCTGGTACGGGCGCTCGAGGCGAGAGGGCCGGCGCCGGCGCTGGCCACGTCGAGCGCGGCAATCGGCACGGCGGCGGGGAATTAGGCCTGCGCGCTCGGCCCGTCGCCCCCGACGTGCTAATTTGGGCTGGCCCCCGTAGTTCAATGGACAGAACTCCGGACTTCTAAGCCGGCTATGTAGGTTCGATTCCTGCCGGGGGCACAA
>CAZNOT010000045.1:0-2603 GCA_964574865.1 uncultured Candidatus Saccharibacteria bacterium
AAGGAGGCTCCGGCGGCCAAGGACGAGACCGCCGCGTAAACCGTCCCCGCACCCCAGAGCGCGTCGCCCTCCGGGCGGCGCGCTCTTGACTTACCATCTCCCGGTAATAGAAAGGCCCGCAACATGAACACGAAAATTAGCCTAATCACCGGAGGAAACTTCCCCGAGAACTCCGGAATCAAAATTGAGCACGACGTCAGCGGACGCACCAACCTGCCGTACCTGAGAGCGCTCGTCGCCAAAAAGGACCTATCGCCGGACGAGGCAGTCGCCGGCGCCCTGAAGCTGAAGCGGCGCGTAGTCGTTTACGCGAACGGGCCAGACGAGGCCAACCGGCAGCACCCGCTCGACCCGCTCGGGTTCGCCGCGAAGATCGCCGCGAAACTCGGCGCGCAATCGAGCACCGAAACCTTCATCGTCTGCGCCGACGGCGAGACGAAGACGCTGCTGGTCGCCGTCGGGTACGCGCTCGCGGCCCCAGGACGAAACGGCGTGCTCGTCGCGTTCGGCGGCCAGGTTCTCCCTTGGAGCTACTTAACGAGGAAGGCGGGCGGCGAAATCGTCGAGGGGTCGGCGGGCGAAATTTACCGAGGCGGAGACTGAAACAAAACCGCGCGGCTAGGCCGCGCTTTTTCTTTTTCAAGGCCGAATCTTCAGGCTCACGCCTTACCGCCGCGCCCACACCCCTTCCTGCCGCGGCAGGAGCGCCTGGTCTTTCGAAGATTCCAGGAGCGCCGCGGCGGCCTTCTCGAGCCGCACACCCTGCGACCCTTTCACGAGCACGACGTCGCCCTCGCCGACCCAGCTCGCGAGCCACGCGCCGGCGTCCTCGGCGCGGCCGAACTCACGCACCTCGGGGCAGCCGCCCTCGCGCGCGGCGAGCGCCACGTTGCGCGCCTCCTCGCCCACAGCCGCGACAGCCGAAAACCCGAGCTCCGCGGCGTAGCGCCCGAGCTCCCGGTGCGCCGCGGTCGCCGCGGCCCCGAGCTCGCGCATGTCGCCGATCGCCACGGCGCGGCGCCCGCCAACTTTGAGCGCGGCCACCTCGCGGAGCGACGCGCGGAGCGCGACCGGCGACGAGTTGTACGAATCGTCGATAACCGTCGAGCCGCGAACGCCGCGGAGAATTCGGCCGCGGCCCGGCTCCTCGCGACCGGCCGCGGCCGCGCGGGCGCCAACCTCCGCCGAGAGCCCGAGCGCGCGGCACACCGCCGCGGCGGCGAGAACCGCGTACGCCCGGCCGACCGAGAGGGTGCCAGGAACCTCGACCGAGGCCGCCCCGTCCGCCCACCCGAGCGCGAGCGAGAAGCCGGACGGCCGGCCGTCCGCGCCGTAGCGCGCCTCGCGCGAGACCGCGCGCACGTCGGCGCCCTCGGCGAATCCGTACCAGATAATTTTTCCGCCGCGCGCGGCGAGCGAGGAGTGGACACGCGCGTCGTCGGCGTTCCCCACGAGCGCCCCATCGGGGCGGAGCCCGGCGACGAGCTTGAGCTCCTCCTCGGCGACCTCGTCGGCCGTGCCGTTCGGGAAGTTCGACGCGTGCACCGGCTGGTCGGGCAGGAGCGTCACAACGGCCACGTCCGGCTGCGCGATTTTCAGAATAGCGTCCATGTCCCCCGGCCGATCGACGCCCGTCTCGAGCACGAGCCACTCGGCGGCCGCGCCGAAGCGCGCCCGCCACTCGGCGCGCGCGAGCACGAGCGCCCACGCGAACGGGTTCCTCCAGCCGGACTTGAGCCCGAGGATCGAGAGCGGCAGGCCAATCTCGCTGTTCTGGCTCTTCTCGCTCGCGCGCACTACCCCCACCCCCGCGGCCGAGAGCGCCTCGGCGATTCCGTCCTTGGCGCCCGTCTTCCCCGCGCTGCCCGCGATCATCACAATTTTAGGATTCACCCGCGCGATGTAGCGGCGCGCGCGCGTGGCGAGGAATTCGGCGACGAAGCGTTTCATTGAGTCGAGAGTGTACCGCTAGTCGACTGGCGCGGCTAGCGACGCGGCGGCGCCTGCCGCCCGCGCGGTGTCGTACGCGTCGCCCGCGCGGTCGGGCGGCACCTGGAAGTAGCCGAGCAGGAACTTCAGGAGCTCCATCGAAGGCGCGGCGAGCGTGTGCGACGCGTAGGTCTCGCCGCGCGGGTCGACCGCGTAGGTGAGCACCAGGAAGCGCGGCGCGGTCGCCGGCGCGTAGGCGAAGAACGAGTGCACGAAGCGGTCGTCGTGGTAGCCGCCGGACTCATCGGGGAGCTCCGCGGTGCCGGTCTTCGCCGCCGTCGAGTAGCCGGGGATCGCGAGCGAGCCGCCGAGGAGCGCGTCGTCGACGACGCGCACGAGCATCCCCGTCACGGCGCGCGACGACTCCTCGGAGATGACGCGGCGCGGCGGCGCGGGCGCGAGGTCGAGCTCGGCGCCGAGATCGTAGTCGATCGCGGCCACCGCGCGCGGCTCCACGAGGTTGCCGCCGTTCGCGAGCGCCGCGAGCGCGCGAGCCATCGAGAGGGGCGAGACCGCGATACCCTGGCCGAAGGACGCCGTCACGATCTCGATGTCGCGCCCCGACGAGAGGTTGTCGAGGAGCGGCGAGGCCTCGTTCGGCAGATCGACGCCGG
>CAZNOT010000046.1:0-2536 GCA_964574865.1 uncultured Candidatus Saccharibacteria bacterium
TTTCTTTTCCTGCGGTCGACCGTATTTCGCCCAGCGACCCCACGGACGCGCCAGTCCACAGATAAAACCCGCCCCCCGCGGCCGACGGTGTACGCATGTACTCCGAGGCCGAGGCGGCGGTTTTTAGCGGCGAATGGAGTTTCCCGAGATTCTTTGCGCTACCGTCTGTTAGCGGTACTCGCGCATGGTGATCTGCCCGTCGAACTTCTTGATTAGGTCCGTGACCACGTTCACCACAATGAGCAGCGACGTGCCGCCGACCGTCACCGCCTGGATGCCGGTCGCGTACTGGCCGAGGAGCGGGAGCACGGCGATCGCGCCGAGGAAGATCGCGCCGATCGCGGTCGTGCGGGTGACGATCTTGCCGATGTGCTCGGCGGTCGCCTCGCCCGGGCGGACGCCCGGCACGAACGCGCCCTGGCGCTGGAGGTTCTTGGCGATGGTGTCGGGCTCGAAGGTCACCGCGGTGTAGAAGAAGGTGAAGAGGACGACGAGCAGGAAGTAGACGATGCCGTAGTAGAGCTGGTTCGCCATGAAGGTGGTCGCGAACTGGCCGATCGCCACCGCCCACGCCTCCGGGCGCACCGAGAGGTACTGCGACGCGAGCTGCGGGAGGAGCAGGATCGAGAGCGCGAAGATGACCGGCATGACGCCCGCCTGGTTCACGCGAATCGGGAGGAAGGTCGGGGCCGCGCCGTTGCCGCCCAGAACCTGGCGCGCGTGCGCGATCGGGATCGGGCGCTCGGCCTCGGTCACGGCGACCACGCCGGCGACGGCGATAAGGGAAATGAGGGCGAAGCCGATGTAGCTCGGGAGCTGCGACGGGTCGTAGGCGAACTCGAGCTGGGCGAAGGACGAGGGCAGGCCCGCCACGATACCGGCGAAGATGAGCACCGAGACGCCGTTGCCCGCGCCGAACTCCGAGATGAGCTCACCGATCCACATGAGGAGCACCGAGCCCGCGACCATCGCGAGGACGGAGAGGAGAAGGTCCGCGCCGGTCATGCCGGGGAGGACGCCCTGGGACTCGAGCAGCTTCACAAGGCTGACGCCCTGGAGCGCCGCGATGGGCACGGTCGCCACGCGCGCGTACTGCGCGAACTTGCGACGGCCGGCCTGGCCCTCCTCGTGGTACATCTCCTTGAGGCGCGGGAACATCATCGTCCCGAGCTGCAGGATGATGGAGGCGGTGATGTAGGGGCCGACGCCGAGCGCCACGACCGAGAGCGCCGAGAGGCCGCCGCCCGAGAAGAGGTTGAGGATCGCGAAGATCTGGCTATCGGCGAAGAACGCCGCGAGCCTCGTGATGTCGGCGCCCGGGACCGGGATAGCCGCGAGGAGCCGGAACGCCGCGAAGGCGCCCAGGATGAAGAAAATTTTGCGGGAGAGCCCGCGGTCGCGGACGACGATGCCGATCTTCCTCCAGAAAGTCTTAAGCATTGGCGCGGTCGGAATCGTCGGACTTCTCCGAGGAACCCTTCGCGGCGGCCTTCGCGACGCGAGCGGCGCTGCGAGTCTTCTTGGTGGAGACGACCTTGATGGTCTCGCGGACGGAGCCGCCGGCCTTCTCGATGGCGGCCTTCGCGGCGGCCGAGACGGTGACACCCTCGACGGTGACGGCGAAGCCGATCTCGCCGCCGGCGAGCACCTTCACGAGCGGGTAGCGGTTGCCGCGGACGGAGATCATGCCGCGCTCGGCGAGGGTCTTGGTGGAGACGGTCTCCCCCGCCTTGTAGGCAGCCACAATGTCGGCGATAGAAATCGGGGCGCGGTCGACCTGGAACGAGCGGAGACCCTGCTTGCCGCGGCCGCGGCGCTTGGGGAGCTTCTTGATGATGTCGCGCATCTCCGGGCGCTTCTTGCGTCCGGCGCGGGCGTTCTGGCCCTTGGTGCCGCGACCGGCAGTCTTACCGCGCTTGCCGCCGCGACCGACGCGGCGGGTCGGCGTGCGCTTGGTCTTGGACTTAAGGTTGTGGTTTTGCATGCGCGTAGTCGTTAGGCGGCGACGGTCTCACCCTCGGCCTTCTTCGCCTTCGGGAGGCGGGGCGCCTTGAGCGAGGCGAGCGCCTTCACGGCCGCGCGAGCAATGTTGAGCTTGTTCTTGCTGCCGGAGAGGATCTTAGCGTTCACGTCCTTGATGCCCGCGAGCTCGAGGCAGTCGCGCACGGCCGAGCCGGCGATGGTGCCGCGGCCCGGGGCCGGCATCATGGCGACGCGGGCGCTCGAGAACTTCGAGGAGACCTCGTGCGGGATCGAGGAGGTGGCGGTGGTGCGCACGGTGATCATGTTGCGCTTAGCGTCCTTGAGCGCCTTGTCGATCGCGAGCGCCGTGTCGGACGCCTTGCCGAGGCCAATGCCGATGCGGCCCTTGCGGTCGCCGGCGGCGATGGCCACGCTGAAATTGAAGCGGCGTCCGCCCTTACCGACGCGGGCGACGCGGCGAACCTGGAGGGTGCGCTGCTCGAACTCGGAGCGGGGCTTGTCGCCGCCGCGGCGAGGACCGCCGCGACCGGCGCCGCCGCCGCGAGGACCTCCG
>CAZNOT010000047.1:0-2436 GCA_964574865.1 uncultured Candidatus Saccharibacteria bacterium
AGTCGAAGGCGCTCTTCGGGATGCCGTGGGCGCGCGCCGCGATGCGCCGCCTCGGCTTCGGCATCCTCGTCGAGGGTCAGCTCGACCTCGTGCTCTCGCACCAGGCGGGCTACGCGTGCACCGTCGCCACCTCGGGCACGGCGGCCACCGAGGAGCACTTCGCGGAGATCGCGCGCTGGACGCCGAACCTCGTCGTCGCGTACGACGCGGACGGCGCCGGGCAGAAGGCCGCGGCGCGCGCGATCCCAATGGCGCTCGCGAAGGGCATGCAGCTCAAGGTCGCGGTTCTGCCAGAGGGCAAAGACCCGGCGGACCTCATCCTGGAGTCGCCCGAGGCGTGGAAAGCGGCCGTGAAGGACGCGCGGCACATCGTCGATTTCGCCATCGCGAACGCGGTGAAGGGTGCTAAGGACGCGCACGCCCGCGCGGTCGCCGCGGCCAAGGCGGCCGCGCCGCTCATCGCCGCGCTCGAGAGCCCAATCGAGAAGGCGCACTTCGTCGGGCGGCTCGCCGAGATCGCCGGCGTGCCCGAAGCGGCCGCGTGGGACGAGGTGCGCCGCGCCGGCGTCGCGGTCTCGGCCGCGGCGCCCGCTCCCGCGGCCGGGGCCTCCGCGCCGGTTGCGGCGCCCAAGCCCGCGGCCCTCTCCGCGCTCGCGCGCCTCGCGCTCTTCGTCCGCTACGAGCGCGGCATCGCGGCGCCCCGCATCGACGCGGCGGCGCTCGAGGCCAAGGCGAAGGCCGCGCTCGGCGAGGAGGCGTGGGCCGCGGCCGAGTCCGAGGCCGAGGCGGCGGGGGAGGCCGGCCTCTTCGCCGTCGAGAAGAGCTTCGCGCCGGGCTCGGGCGCGACGCCCGAGAGCTCGACGCGCGCGGCCGAAGATTTCTTCGCCGCCGCGGTGCGCGAGCGCGCGATGGCCCGGCTCGCGGTGCTCCGCGCGAAGGTGCGCGCCGGCGACGCCACCGCCGACGAGCTGCGCGAGATGTCCGATTTGCAGAAAACTTCGCGCGGCGCCTTGCCTTGATCGCGCCGACGGTTTACATTACGAGCCTCCGATAGTCCGCGGTTCCCCGCCTCACTAAAACTCCAACCCGACATGCCTACCAAGCGCGCCAAAGCGTCCCCGAAGAAGCGCCCGGCCTCCGTAAAGAAAAAGCCCGCCGCGAAGGCGAAGCCGGCCAAGAAGGTCACCGTCAAAAAGGTGGCCAAGGCGAAGCCGGTCGCGAAAGCCAAGCCGGCGAAGAAGTCGAAGACGCTGGTGCCGAAGGTGCTCAAGGTCGTTGTGCCCAAGCGCACGCGCAAGCAGCAGGAGTGGGAGCACAAGGCGGTCGCGCTCGTCGAGAAGGGTCGCGCCCGCGGCTTCGTCACCTACGACGAGCTGCTCAAGTCGTTCCCGCACATCGAGGAGGACGTCTCGTTCCTCGAGGAGCTCTACTCGCGCCTCTCGCAGGCGGGCGTCGACGTGCTCGAGGGCGGCGGCATGCTCTCGCTCACCGACGAGGCCGAGAACCCGCGCGCGCTCTACGGCGGACGCGAGGGCGGCAGCTACGACTCGGTGCAGATTTACCTGAAGGAGATCGGCAAGTACTCGCTCATCACCGCCGCCGACGAGAAGGACCTCGCGCGCCGCATCCAGGCCGGCGACCTCGAGGCCAAGAACCTGCTCGCGAAGGCCAACCTGCGCCTCGTGGTCTCGATCGCGAAGAAGTACGTGAACCGCTCTCCGGACCTCACGCTCCTCGACCTCATCCAGGAGGGCAACCTCGGCCTCTTCAAGGCCGTCGACAAGTTCGACTGGACGAAGGGCTACAAGTTCTCGACGTACGCCACCTGGTGGATTCGCCAGGCCATCACCCGCGCCTTGGCCGATCAGTCCCGCACCATCCGCGTGCCGGTGCACATGGTCGAGACCATCGCCAAGTACAAGCAGGTCGTCCGCCGCCTCTCGCAGGACCTCGGCCGCGACCCGATGCCGGAGGAAATCGCCATCGAGATGGGCGTCGAGGTCGAGAAGGTGCACATGATCGAGAAGATCGACCAGTCCACCGTCTCGCTCGAGAGCCCCGTCGGCTCCGACGACTCCGAGCAGTCCGTCCTGGGCGACTTCATCGCCGACGACAAGCTCCCGTCGCCCGACCAGGACGCCTCCCGCCGCATCCTCGCCGACCAGGTGAAGGAGATCCTCAACGACCTCTCCGACAAGGAGAAGGAGATCCTGGAGCTCCGCCACGGCCTCAAGGACGGCATCCAGCACACGCTCGAAGAGGTGGGCAAGCAGTTCGGCGTCACCCGCGAGCGCATCCGCCAAATCGAGGCTAAGGCGCACGAGAAAATCCGCCAGCACGAGAAGAGCGAAAGGTTGAAGGGGTACTAATTGCTGATCTATGGACGCAGCCACCCTGGTGCCGGTTGTGCTGGTGGCGCTTTTGGGCTGTCTCGGG
>CAZNOT010000048.1:0-2337 GCA_964574865.1 uncultured Candidatus Saccharibacteria bacterium
CGGTCGTGTCGCCCCACCCCCCCGCGCGGGGCGTGGTTATTGGGCTATCCCCCGACCCGTAACTCACCTAAACGTCTGCGGCGCCCTCCGGGGCGCCGCGGCTGTTTGACATATATAAATCTTTATTATAAAAAATACTTCTATGAGATCTATTCAAATTTCAGAAGGCTGCAACTGCCTGACAATCATCGGAAACACCGTAACCGAGGGGATCGGAACCAGCGGCACAATATCAGCCTCGAAGCTGAGCCGGCCAACCATGCTCGGCAAGCGCGTGGTGCGCGCGACGATGACCTCTTCGTCGCGGCGCGCGGGAGAACCAGACCGGCACCAATTCTCCGCCCCCTTCAGCGACGAGAACCGTTTCTGGATTCACTTTCCGCGCGCCGAGCAGCAGGAAAAATTGTTCGAGGTGAGCGCGCTCGACGCGGAGCACGCAATCCAGGACGGCGTACGGGCGCTCGGGGCACGCGCGCAGGCTGCGCGGCCGGGATCGGTCGCCCGCTCGAGCGTCATTCACGGCGCGCTCGAGACGAACCGACTCGTAATCGTCTTCATTAGGGACGCGAGCGGGTGCCGCCTCTGCCTCCACGACCGGAAGCCTCTGCTGTCGAATCTGGCGGCAATTGCCCAGAGCGCGTCAGAGAAAATCTCCGGCGCGCTCTCGGGAATCGGTTGAAACCTGACGACAACGGCGCGCCGCGAGGCCGCCTTTTCTTTTTCCCTACCGCGGCGCGCTAGACGATCAGGCTCTCCCCCGTCATCGCCGTCGGCTTCGGGATGCCGAGGAGCTCGAGCGCGGTCGGCGCGATGTCGGCCAGGCCGCCGCCCGAGCGCAGCGAGAGATTGCCCGCGCCGACGACGACGAACGGCACCGGCGAGAGCGTGTGCGCGGTGTGCGGCGCGCCCGACTCGTCGACGTTCACCTCGGCGTTGCCGTGGTCGGCGGTGACGAGCGCGACGCCGCTCTTCGCCGCGACCGCGTCGAGGATGACGCCGAGCGCCGCGTCCGCGGCCTCGACCGACCGCACGATCGCCTCCGGCTTCGCCGTGTGGCCCACCATGTCCGCGTTCGCGATGTTCACGAACGCGAAGTCGACGCCGGCCTCGATCCGCTTCGCGGTTTCAATCGCGATGTCCGCGGCGCGCATCTCGGGCGCCTCGTCGTGCGTCTTCACATCCTTGCGGGACGCCAACAGCACGTGCTCCTCGCCCTCGTGCGGAGCCTCGCGGCCGCCGTTCAGGAAGTAGGTCGCGTGGGGGAACTTTTCGGTCTCCGCGACGTGCGCCTGCGTGAGGCCGGCGGCGGATACCTGCGCGGCGAGGGTCGTCTCGACGACCCTCGGCGGGAACGCCACGAGGACCGGGTAGCCCTCGGCGTACTGCGTCATGGTGACGATGGTGAGGCCGAGCTCGTCCTTGCGCGCGAAGATTCGCTCGGTGAGCTGCCGCGCGCGGTCCGAGCGGAAATTCAGGAACGCCACCGCGTCGCCCTTCTGGATTGGCGCGTCCATCGTCACGAACGGCTCGACGTGCTCGTCCAGAATTTCCTGGTCGTAGAGCGAAGCGAGGTGCGCCGACGGGCCAATCTTGCAGACCTTGCCCTCGCAGCGGAACAGCGCCGCCTCGGCTTTCTCGACGCGCTCCCAGT
This sequence comes from uncultured Candidatus Saccharibacteria bacterium, assembly GCA_964574865.1. Classification (GTDB taxonomy): domain Bacteria; phylum Patescibacteriota; class Minisyncoccia; order Phycocordibacterales; family JAACPR01; genus DATDYW01. The sequence continues at coordinate 1,652 of CAZNOT010000048.1, forward strand.
TCTTGTCGCGGTCCATCGCGTAGTAGCGGCCCGTGACGGTCGCGATCGCGCCGACGCCCACCTCGCCGAGCTCGCGCTCGAGCGCCGCCAGGTGCTTCGCGGCATCCCGGGGCGGCGCGTCGCGGCCGTCGGTGAAGGCGTGGATGACGACGTTCGCGACACCGTGGGTTTTCGCCGCGCGCAGGAACGCGAAGAGGTGCGAGTCGTGCGCGTGCACGCCGCCGGGGCCAACGAGCGCGAGCACGTGCAGCCGCGCGCCCTCCGCTTTCGCCGCGTTGAACGCGGTCACGAACGCCGGGTTCTCGGCGAAGCCGCCGGACGCTGCCGATTTCCCGATACGCACTAGATCGGTATCCAGAATTGCGCCCGCGCCGATCGTCGTGTGGCCAACCTCGCTGTTGCCCACCTGCCCTTCCGGCAAGCCGACCGCCTCTTCGCCAGCCTTCAGGAGCGTCTTCGGGTAGTTAGCCCAAATCCGGTCGAAGTTCGGCGTCGCCGCCGCCGCGACCGCGTTGTGCTCCTTCTCCTCGCGGTAACCCCAGCCGTCCAGAACGATGAGGACGAGCGGGCGGGTTTCCTTTGGATTCTGCATAGGTTACCGATGGTACCGCCGCTTTACCGTTACGGCTAGCGGGCGCTGCGCGTCGCGGCAGACCCACGCCACGAAAGCGCGGCGCAGATACTCG
>CAZNOT010000049.1:0-2239 GCA_964574865.1 uncultured Candidatus Saccharibacteria bacterium
CGCTCGCACACGGCGTGCTCACCACGACCCTCTGCGCGTATCGCTCCGTCGCCTCCGCCCGGATCTTCGTGAGCAGCTCCGACACGCTCGAGTGCCCGCCGAATCCCACCTGCGTGGCGATCTCGCGCTGGTCTACGCCTGCGAGGTCCAGGGCCAGGACGACGCGCCGTAGCTCGTGGTGCTTCCGCTCACCTTCGAGCGCGACGCCCGCGCGCTGGATCGCCTCGAGCCGGGCCTCGACGATGTCGAGGTAGTGCCGCAACTCGAGCGCGCCCCGGCGCTTCGCGTCGAGCGCGCGGAGCTGGTCCTGCGGGTCGCCTCGGTCCGTGCGGTCGAGGTTCCCGCCGAGGAGGCGGCGGTCGTTCTCCTTCGGCAGGGCGGCGTCGGGCGCGTGCTCTGCGACCCAGCGGTCGGCGTCCTTGTCGGAGAGGCAGTCGCGGCAGGGGAAGGGCCGGCCGCAGGAGCGGCAGCGGTCGGAGAACGTCTTGCCTTCAGCGTCGCGCCCCATGAGCGCGATCTTACACCGCCCGTCCGACACGCCCCGTCACACATCTGTAACACTTGACTCCAGCGCATACCCCGGCGTATCTATGCGCCCGAGCGAACGATACGCGCCGGCGCGCCCCTTTTCAGACTTCGGCTCGGAGAGGCGCTTGATCTCGCGGACCGACCGGCAGATGTAGTCGGCGGCGCGCTGCTGGCCCAAGACTCGCGGCTCGATTGTCACGCTCCCGCCCTCCACTCCCTGACCACCCACCCCTCACCCTTCGGCCGCGTCACGACCCGGAGCTCGACCCACGGGAACCGCTGCGTCATCGCGACCAACCGCAACCGCGCCGCCTCCCTCATGAACCCCTTCACCTCGACCGCCACAACGCGCCCCCGCTCGATCATCGGCCAGTCCGGCGTGTACCAGCACGGTCGCGCGATCGTTCCGATGTTGAACGACAGCCCCTCGTACTCGCACCACGTCACGTTGCCGGCGGCGATCTCCGGTGCGATCCGCTCGGCGTGGTAGCGCGCCTCCCAGCGGTTCGGGCCTTTGCGCTTCTTCGGCGCGCCCTGCTTGATCGTTTCAGGCATTGCGGCCGCACCTCGTGCACCGCGCGGCCGCGCCCGTCCTGCCTCGATCTCCGCGCGGCCGCGCTCAGCTTCGGCGGGGCTCGTGCACGGTGCGGCCGCGCATGGGTTCGCCAGCGCAGGCGCGCCCCGCACCCTCCCCTGCGCCTCAAGCCGGGCGATGTCGGCGGAGGTCCAGTTCTTCATGGGGCGGCCTTCTTCGCGCGCTTCTTCGCGGTGCTGGTCTTGACCGCCTCGATCGTCACCACCGGCTTCTGCCCCGACCCGTCGCACTCACGGCACTCGCTCATGCACTCTGGCATACCTCCGCGCGAGCCCTTCTGTCGGCCGTACGAGACGTAGCCTCTGCCGCCACAGTCTAGGCACGTTGTATATTCGTCCGTCACGAGGCGCCCTCCCCCTTCGCAGCCCGCTCGCACTCCTCGAGGACGCGCCGCGCGATCCGAGCGCAATCCTCCGGACCGTCCTGAAGCCCGGCGGCGGCGGTCGTCGCGATGTAGTGCATGGCCCCCTCGTAGATCAACCGCGCCCTCTCGCTGATCGGCGCCTCGCTCGCGGGCGGCGGGGCGTCTCTCTCCGGGGCCACTTCCTGCGCGTCCCAAGGCGAACCGGACTGCATCTCTACCGCCTGCGCTCGAAGCCCGCTCGTCACTTCAATGAACTTCTTCGCGTCGGTCGCGTCCTTGAATAGCGCCATGACCTTGCGGTATCCCTCGCGGCCCCACTCGACGCCCCAACGGAAGGTGCGCGCCTCGTCGAGGTCGCTCTCGGCCTGCTTCGTTCGGGCGACGACCCGCTCCACCTCCCCCCGCGCCTTCTCGAGGTCGGCCTCTGCCCTCTCCGCCCTCGTCCTCTCCCGGTCGAACGCCGCCCGAGCGTTGTCGCGCTCCTCGTTCGCGGCGTTCACCGCGACGTTGCGCTCGGCCACGGCGTCGGACCACTCGCGGTTGCGCTCGCGGAACGTCTCGACGTTGGCGCGCGCCTTCTCGAGCTCGGCCTTGAGGGCGTCCCGCTCCCGCTCGGTGCTGGTCACAAGTTCCGACAGTCGCTCGCAGCGGTTCTCCCAGATCACGGCGTCGGACGGACCGTCCCCCACCCCAACCCCCTCGGGGGAGGCGCGGACGGCGGCGAGAGCGGTAACGAGAGAGTCGGCGGCCTC
>CAZNOT010000050.1:0-2080 GCA_964574865.1 uncultured Candidatus Saccharibacteria bacterium
ATGAACAGTTCCCAGTCTTCCGGTCGCTCCGGCGGCCCCCGCCGCTCGTTCGGCGGTCCGCGCCCCCACGGACACGGCGGCCCCCGCCGCTCCCACCAGGGCGGCGGCCACTCGTTCCAGCGCGCCGAGGATCGCGGCGTCTACCGCGGCGATGATTCCGGTCACGCCGCTCCCCACGCGCCCCGGCACGCGGGCCACGCCGCTCACTCTGGCTACGGCGGGCCGCGCTCGCACGGCGGCCACTCGGGTCGCGTCGCGACGCACCCTGGCGCCTACCGTAATTCTGCCCCGTCCCGCTTCGGCGGCCGTGGCGGTTTTGGCGGCGGCCGCGGGCGACGCCCGCAGACCAGCGTCAACGTCGAGCGCATCATCGAGGAGGAGAAGGCTAAGGCGGTCCACGCTGGTCCGGTCGAGGTCGTGAAGATCGAGCACGCCTTCGCCGACTTCCCGTTCCTCCCGCGCATTCACCAAAACCTCGAGGCGCGCGGCTACAAGATTCCGTCCCCGATTCAGGACCGCTCGATCCCTGTCGCCCTCGCCGGCTCTGACCTCATTGGCCTCGCCGCGACGGGCACCGGCAAGACCGCGGCCTTCCTGCTCCCGCTCCTCGACAAGGTGCTCAGGAAGCCCGGCGAACGCGTCCTCGTGATTGCCCCGACCCGCGAGCTCGCCGTCCAGATTGACGAGGAGCTCCAGAAGTTCGCCGTCGGCACGCACGCCCGCGGCGCGGTCTGCATCGGCGGCTCGCCGATGGGCCGCCAGATCCGGCAGTGCCGCGAGCTGCCGCCGTTCGTCATCGGTACCCCGGGCCGCCTCAAGGACCTCAGCGACCAACGCGTCCTCAAGTTTTCCGATTTCCGCAACGTCGTCCTCGACGAGGTGGACCGCATGCTCGACATGGGGTTCATCGTCCCGATTCGCGAGATCATGCGCCAGACGCCTGGCGACCGCCAGACGCTCCTCTTCTCGGCGACCATGCCGCCTGAGATTCGCAAGCTCGCGGCCGAGTTCCTCCGCAACCCGGTGACTGTCGAGATTGCCTCGAACAACTCGTCCTCCAACGTCGAGCAGGAGGTGATCCGCGTCGAGCCGGCCAAGAAGTTCGACGCGCTCTGCGAGCTGCTCGCCCGCCCCGAGATGGCGCGCGTGCTCGTCTTCAACGAGACGAAGCACGGCGCCGAGAAGCTCGCGAAGCTCCTCGCGCACGCCGGCTTCGCCGCCGACGCTATCCACGGTGGCCGCAGCCAGCCGCAGCGCCAGCGCGCGCTCACCGCGTTCAAGACCGGCCAGGCGAAGATTCTCGTCGCGACCGACGTCGCCGCGCGCGGCATCGACGTGAAGGGTATCTCGCACGTCGTGAACTACACGGCGCCCCGCACCCGCGAGGACTACGTCCACCGCGTCGGCCGCACCGGCCGCGCCGGCGAGACGGGGAAGGCGTACACGTTCGTCTAGTATTGGAGAAACGGGAAAATGCCGGGCGCTGCGCGCCCGGCATTTTTTCTGCCGGCAAAAAAGAAAAGGCCGTCGCGGTCGCGACGGCCTGGCGCTGTTCTGACCCTACGCCCTGCCGAGCATGCTCTCGGGGACCATCACCGGCTCCTCGGACTCTCCGAGGATCTCGCTGAGCGCGCTGGAGCCGTCGTCCTCGAAGGCTCGGACGAGCTCGAGTCCTTTCCGCGTGATTCTCGCCACCACTTTGCGCCGGTCGTCGATCGAGTGCGTCCGCTCGACGTGGCCGAGCTTCTCGAGGCGATCGACGAGACCGGTTGCCGCCGCCGTGGAGTGGCGGAACCACCTCGCGACGTCCGTCATTGTTTTTCCGTCGCCGAGGGTCGCGAGGTGCCGCAGGAACAAGGCCTGAATGAACGTGAGGTTTGCTTTGCGCAGGCGGGCTGCGGTCGCCTTGTTGATTTCGCCGACCGTGAAGAGGGCGAACTGGAGGATGTCGGGTACTTCTTTTCTCATGTCGTTTGCGGGTATTCCGCTTGTGTTTTTTTGGCGTCCCCGTCCGCACGGGTAGCCGTTCGTGTGTCGCGGTGCGGCCGCGGCCGGAGGCGTTCATCGTCAGCTTCGCGGG
>CAZNOT010000051.1:0-1924 GCA_964574865.1 uncultured Candidatus Saccharibacteria bacterium
TTGGCGGTGTTGCCGTCCTTGCCGATGATTTTACCCATGTCGACCGGGTCGACGGTGAGCGTCAAAAGGACGCCCATCTCGTCGACGACGCGCGAAATCTCAACCTTCTCGGGCTTCTCGACAATGGACTTGATGACGTACTCGAGGAACTCCGCGTCTTTTTCTCGTGGCATCGTGGCTAGCGTTACTGAATTAAAACGGGGTGCGAACCTATTGTACGCCCGAACCGCTCTCTCAAACAGAGGTCGCTGTCCTAGGGCGCGATCTGGAGCCTAGATGCGAGGCGCCGAGGATCCCCGACCCCGAGCCGTACTGGATGTACGGTGAGGGGGCGTGAGCCGAGGCAACGAAGCAGGTAGGCTTCAGGCGCGACCTAGGCAGTGGCCTCTTCCTTTTTCGGCGCGATTTTCTGGGGAAGAACGTTGATCTTCTTGCCCGTGATCACGCCCTTGGTGATGAGGAGGTTGTGGACGGTGCCGGACGCCTGGGCGCCGACGGAGAGCCAGTACTTGATGCGCTCGGCGTTGAGGGCGGTGACGTTCTTGTCGCGAGCGTCGTACGAGCCGACAATCTCGTGGAAGCGGCGGTTCTTCTTAGCGGCGGTCTTAGAATCGGTCACGACGACCCGGAAGGTGGGCTCGTGCTTGCGGCCGACGCGCTGGAGGCGGATAGTCAACATGTGGTTTGTTTTGGCCGGGGCAATCTACCAGAGGGTTAAAAACAGGTCAATGTCTAGCCGATTGGCCCATCCTGGCCGTTCCGTGGCGGCCGCGCTAGTATGCGCCCACTAAACACCCCAAAGCACAAGCAAATGCCTCAGTCCCCCGCCCCGTCCCCAGACAACGCCAACGTTCCCGGAGAAGCTAAAATTAACGTCATCGGCAAGGGCCTCGGCTTCATCGAGCTGCCCGACGGCCGCGATGCCACCGTCCCCAAAGACGACCTCGGCCACGCCTTCCACGGCGACACCGTCCGCTACCAGCTGACCGGCAAGATGGACCGCTTCGGCTCGCCCGAGGCCAAGGTCCTCTCGATCGCGTCGCGCGCCAAGACCCGCTTCGCGGGCGAGTTCGGCTACGACGAGAAGAAGGTGCCCGCGCTCCGCGCCGACGACGGCCGCATGTACACGCTCTTCTCGGTGAACCCCAACGAGACGCTCGGCGCGCGCGAGGGCGACAAAATCTTCTTCGAAATCGCCGAGTGGGCCGCCGACGCCAAGGAGCCCCGCGGCCGCATCCTCGAGGTGCTCGGCCGGAAGGGCGAGAACGAGGCCGAAATGCGCGCCATCGTGCTCGAGCGCGGCTTCCAGACCGGCCACCCCGCGAAGTGCGAGGAAGAGGCCGCCGAGCTCAAGAAGGCGTACTCCCCCATCCCGGCGGAGGAAGTTGCCAAGCGCAAAGACCTCCGCGGCATCCCGCTCTTCACCATCGACCCCAAGACCGCCAAGGACTTCGACGACGCGATCTCGCTCGAGAAGAAGCCCGAGGGCGGCTGGCGCCTCGGCGTCCACATCGCGGACGTCGCGTTCTTCGTGCGCCCCGGCACCGCTCTCGACGCGGAGGCCGTGGAGCGCCAGTGCTCGGTCTACCTCGTCGACCGCACCGTGCCGATGCTCCCCGAGACGCTCTCCAACGACCTCTGCTCGATCAACCCCGACGAGGCCAAGTGCGCGTTCTCCGCGATGTGGGACGTCTCGGCCGACGGCAGAATCGACGAGGCGAACCCGTGGTTCGGCCGCTCGATCATCAAGAGCCTCAAGCGCTTCACGTACGAGGAGGCGCAGGACGTCATCGACGGCAAGCAGGACGGGCCGTACAAGGAGGAGCTCGACACCCTCAACGCCTGGGCCAAGCGCATGGACAAAGAGAACGCCGCCGCCGGCGCCATTTCGTTCGAGCGCGACGAGTTCGGCTTCGAGCTCGAC
>CAZNOT010000052.1:0-1837 GCA_964574865.1 uncultured Candidatus Saccharibacteria bacterium
TTTCGAGTCCCGGCGGCCCATGACCGCAAAAAAGAAACCAGCGCCGCGCGGCGCTGGTTTCTTTTTCGGTCGGGCCGCCGGGAATCGAACCCGGACCGTACCCACCCCATGGGCACATACTACCACTATACGACGGCCCGAAATTGGCGGACGGAGGGGAGATTAGCACAAAGAATGGACGTCGGGATTCGGTCACGAGTCACTAATCGGATTGGCGATTCTGGAATCGTCGGGATGCGGGGATTCGGTCACAACTCTCGGCTCGCCGTCGCTCGCCTCGGTCGCGACCCCGGCTCGCGACTCGGCGCAACGCCTCGTAACGCTGCGCCTTTCGAATCCCTGACGCGAGGCAAGCAGTTGCCTCGCTCATCCCGACACAAGGGAAAGGCCCCGCGCGTCGCGCGGGGCCTTTCCCTTGTGTCGGGATGCAGGGATTCGAACCCTGAGTCTCACGAACCCGAATCGTGAATGTTACCGTTACACCACATCCCGTCTGGAGGCTCCGGACCGGACGGCAGGGATACTAGCCTAGCCTGTGGGTTTTTTCCACCTCCGCGCGCGGGCGGTGGTAGCATTCGGGACGTGAAATCTTTCCTCCTCCCGCTCGCCGCGCTCGCGCTCGCCGGGGGCCTAGTCTGCGGCGGCGCGGTGGCGCTCGACCGCGCGGTCGTCCCGCCCGAGCCGTCGTGCGACGTCGCGACGGTGCGCCTCTACGGCGAGCTCTACAGCTTCGTCGCCAAGGACGACGACGCCGGCTCGGGCGAGTCCTACTACTACGGCGATAGCTCGGCGCCCTCCGACGGCGAAGCGCTCCGCTCGTTCGTGTCATCGTCCGACGAGGTCGTGCGCGCGCTCGATGCGGCCGCCGCGGACGAGTCGGTGCGCGGCGTCATCGTCGAGATCGACTCGCCCGGCGGGTCGCCGTACGCGGGCGACGCAATCCGCACCGCGCTCGAGCGCTTGGGCAAGCCTTCGGTCGCCGTTATCAAAGAGGTCGGCACCTCGGCCGCGTACTGGGCCGCGACCGGCGCCGACTGGATCGTCGCCTCGCCGGTCTCGGACGTCGGCTCGATCGGCGTGACCGGCTCTTACGTCGACTACTCGCGCTACAACGAGCAGAACGGCTACACTTTTGTCGACGTCTCGTCCGGCGCGTACAAGGAGGCGGGGAACCCGGACAAGGCAATCACGGCGGAAGACTACGAGTACCTGCAAAAATCCGTCGACCAGCTCCACGAGATGTTTGTCGACGCGGTCGCCGAGTCGCGTGGCATGTCCGCCGAAGAGGTGGCCGGGCTCGCCGACGGCCGCTCGATGTACGGCCGCGACGCGCTCGCGGCCGGCCTCACCGACGAGGTCGGCGGCCTGCGCGAGGCGCGCGCGTACCTGTCCCGCAAGCTCGGCGGGCCGGTCTCGGTCTGCGACGCGTCGCTCTAGCCTAGTTCACGGCGGCGGTCGGGTGTGCTAATAATTCTCGGCCCGACGCCCCTTTCGGACGATTAGCTCAGTTGGTTAGAGCGCGCCACTCACACTGGCGAGGTCGGAGGTTCGAGCCCTCCATCGTCCACAAAAAGAAACCTACGCCCTTTAGGGGCGGTTTCTTTTTGTGGACGATGAGCAAAGGTGGAGACCCACCTTTGCGTGAGGGCTCGAAAGGCGGAGCGGGGTCCCGCCGCGCGGCTTGGCCGCGGCGGGTCGCGAGCCGGGGTCGCGAGCACTTTGGCTTTTGGCGTTCGTTCGAGAATCAGAGAACGCCAAAAGACTTAGTGACTCGTGACCGAGCCCCTCCATCGTTCCCGCTCCCTATAAAAATCTTGTAAATTTCTAAATTTATGGT
>CAZNOT010000053.1:0-1836 GCA_964574865.1 uncultured Candidatus Saccharibacteria bacterium
CGCATTTGTTTCGGCGCTAAGGGTGATTGGTTAACGGGGAAATTCTAGCAGAAAGGAGCTTCGCGACACCTCGCGGTAGGCCAAAGAAAAATCCCCGCCCGGGGATTTTTCTTTGGCCTACTGAGCCGTGCCGGTGTCGCCCGGAGCCGGCGCCGTCGGCAGCGGTAGCTGCACGTTGATCGTCGGGTTGCCGGGGTTCCGCATCGCGTCGAACTGCTCGCGGACGTAGGGCGCGGCGTAAAAGATTGCCGCCAGGAGGGCGAGAACCACCAGCGCCGCGCCGATCACGACGCCCGCGCCGCCGCTCATTCCGTCGTCGTTCCTCGGGCCGCTCACGATTGTAACCATGTGTTTCGCTTAGTTTTTACCCGTCGCACCCGAACCCGTCTCTCGCCGCTAGCTCTCGTTCGGGTGCTCCGCGCGGTAGTCGAGTTTGCCCTGCGCGAACGTGTCGAGCCGCTCGTCCATGCTCGCCTCCTCCTGGAGCGTCGTCGAGAGCGTGGTCACGGCCGCGCGGTGGCCGAGCCGCTTGGACCATCGGATGGCCGCGAGGTAGCCGGCGATTTCGTAGTGCTCGGCGAAGGACGCCGCCGCGGCGAGGATCGCGTCGCGCACGCAGACGTCTTTGACGCGCTTCGCGGCCCACAGGCCGTCCTCCGTGATGCCGCGGATACCCGCGGACTTCATGATTTTCGGCTGCTCGCCGAGTAGCCGAAAAATAGACTCGAGGCGCTCGATGTGGCCGATCGTCTCGGCGGCGTGGGTCTCGAACAAGCCCTTGAGGTCAGGGTCGGTCGCCGCCCGCGCCAGTTTCGGCAGAGCCTTCGCGAGCTGCTTCTCGACGTCGAGGAGCGCCTGGAGCTTCAGGATGAGGAGGTCGGCCAGGTTCTTCGGCTGCTTCATGGGTTCTCGTTACCGTCGGATAGTCGCCCGGGCGCGTGGGGTCTCGTACCAAGTTAGGACGGGGTGGGGGAGGGTTCCTTACCGCAAATCAAAGGGCCGGCACCCCTCGCGGGGTGCCGGCCCGACCTCACTTTTTCGAAGCTCGGGCGAGCTTACGCCCGAGCCGCTGCCCGGCGACGGCGCGACCCCACTCTTCAAACTTTCGGGCGCTCCGGAAGCTTCGGGCGCTTGCGTCGCCCCCCGCTGGTGGTAGAACAGGTCCTATGAAAAACACATGGATTATCCTGGCCGTGATTGTGGCTGTGGCGCTCGCCCTGTTCTTCCTGTTCGGCAAGGCGTCCGCGCCGAGCTCTCCCGACACGGTCGGCGATGGTTTCGCCGCCAGCTCGACCCGCACGACCGCGACGACCACGTACACCGCCGCCGACGGCAGCGTCATCGTCGTCCCGCCGGGCTCGCCGCTCCCGGAGGACGCGCCGGCGTACTACTTCAAGGGCTAGCCCAAAGTTTTAGTCTCTCGAGCGCGGCGCCCGGAGGGCGCCGCGCTCGTATACAATGCCCGCGCTACCCGCTAACGAAACACCAATGAAAGGCCACATCGTGAACCTCGAGCAGGAGACGGTCGGGAACTCAGATTTCCGCCGCGTCCTCTACACCGGCAAAAATCTGCAGCTCGTCCTCATGTCGATTCCGCCCGGCGGCGAGATCGGCGAGGAGGTCCACGAGACGGGCGACCAGTTCCTGCGCGTCGATGCCGGCGCGGGCGAGGCTGTCATCGACGGCGTCACGACCGAAATCGCCGACGGCTGGTCCATCCTCGTCCCGGCCGGCGCGCGCCACAACATTCGCAACACGAGCGTCGTCGACCTCAAGCTCTACACGCTCTACGCGCCGCCCGAGCACAAGGACGGCGTCGTCCACGCGACGGTTGCC
>CAZNOT010000054.1:0-1780 GCA_964574865.1 uncultured Candidatus Saccharibacteria bacterium
GAGGTTCGACTCGAGGTCGAACAGGAACGAGGGAGTGAGAGCGGGCATGGTCTAGGCCTTTCCTTCCTGCGCCCGGCTCACGGGCCCACGCTGAGAGCACACGTCCAGACGCTGCCGTCGAACGTGCAGATGGCGGTGTGACGCTTCGACGCGGCCGCCGCGGCGCTGATCGCCGTCGACCCGTCGCGGTACGTGACCGTGTGGCCGTTGTCCGTGCCGTCGGCCGTGAAGACGATCTGGTCGCCGCGGGTCGCGCCCGTCGTGCCGAGCGAGATCGTCGAGTTGGCTGCCGTCGCCGGCACCTTGTAGTGCGTGTCCCGGCTCGGCGTCGCGATCGCGCAGTCGCCGGCCGTGAACGAGAGCGTCGCGCCGGTCGCCAGCTTCAGGAGCCCGCCCGAGGTCGTGCCCGTGTGGTTGTGCGTCGCGCTCGTGTAGTCCGTGATCGTCGGCGCCGCGGCGAGCGAGACCGGGAACGGAACCACCAGCTGCACCGCGACACCCTTGGTCGCGTCGACGTCCCACACGATGCCGGCGATCGAGTGGCTGGTCGCCACGATCGAGACCGTCTGGTCGTCGAGGAAGTAGCAGGCCTTCCCGATGTCGGTCGCGACGATCTCGTCCGCGCCCGAGCCGTTGACGAAGCGGTACAGGACCACCTCGTCCGCGAGCTTGACGTTGACCGACTTGTCGCCGGCCGACCCGCCCGAGTTGTCGACGCTCTCGGCGAACGTGCCGATCGGCTTCAGCGTCGTCGACGCCGCGCCCTTCGTGACGTAGCCGGTCGAGGTGTCGATCACCGCGGCGCCGCCCTGGTAGACGGCGACGGCGGCGAGCGGGAACTGCTTGTAGGACCACCGCTCCTCGCGGATGCGGCGAGCCGTGCTCAGAGCGGTCATCGCGTGTTCTCCTTCTGCGCCGCGCGGTACGCGCGGGCCTGCTCGGGCGTCATGACGCCCAGGACCTGGCGGGTGCCCTCCATGCGGATGGGCGTGGCGCGCGGGCGGAGGCCCATCGCCTCGTCGAGCGCGCGGCGCTCCTCGGCGGGCAGGCGGCTCGCGTCGCCGGCGCCCTGCCCCTCGCCGCGCGTCGGGGCGCGGGCCGGCGCGGGCGAGGCGACGGCGGCGCGCACCGCGCCGACGCGCGGGAACGTCTTCACCGCGTCGCGCAGCGTCTCGAGCGGGGCGCGCTCGAGCACCTGGCGGACCTCCTTCGAGAAGTCGGGGCGCTCGGCGAAGAGCCTGGCGCGCTCGTCCGACTCGATGCGCGCGGCGCGCTCGGCCTCGAGGGCCTGCACGCGGGCCGCGAGCGAGAGCTCGACGGCGCTCGCGCGCTGCGCGGCCGGCTCGGGCTTCTTCTCCTCGCCGGCCATCGCCGGCGGGGCCTTCTTCTCGTCGCCGTCGGGCTCGCCGGCGGGCGGGGGCTCGGCGGCGGCCGCCGGGGGCGGCGCCTCGTCGCCGTCGGGCTCGGCGTGGCCGCCGGCCGCCTGGACGAGCATCTTCTCGAGCATCGAGAGCGCGCCTTCGCCGTCTCCCGACTTGATGGCCGCGATGGCGGCGGCCACGATCTTCGGATCCATGGTTCCTCCTGCGCGGCGAACCCGCGACGGGCAGACGCGGGCCGTCATGGCTCGCGCGATCAGGGCCTCTCGCCCCGAGCCTTTCGCCGTGACGATCGCTTCGGCGATCGACCACACGGCCTGTTCCTCGGCCGCGACCTCGGCCGGCGCCGTGTTGTCGAACGGCGCGAAGTGCAGGTGGAGCAGCTCGTGCACCACCGTCTC
>CAZNOT010000055.1:0-1779 GCA_964574865.1 uncultured Candidatus Saccharibacteria bacterium
GCGTGACGTCGTCGGGGGCTGTCACTTCGCACCCCGCGGCCGCTTCGGCGGCTCCGTGAGCGGTCCGCGGACGGCAGACGGCGCGGGCACGGACACGCGCGCCGCGATCGCGGCGCGGCGGGCTGCGTCCGAGACCGTCGGCGGCGGGGCGGCCGCGGCGCGAGCACCCGCGGCCGCCCCGAGGGGTCGGCGCTCGTCGTCCTCGGAAGGCGATGCAGCGCCCTCCTCGGGAGCCTCTGCCCCTTGGCCCGCGAGGTTCGTACGGGCCTCCGCCAGAGTCCTGTTGCCGGGTCGCGCGCTGCGCGCCGCCGCGTCGGCCTGCGCCTGCGTCGCCGCGTAGCGGGTCGACCACGGCGCGCCGCCGTTCGTGCCGCGGGCGATCGCGCCCTCGGCAGCGAGCGCGCGCAGGTGCTCCGCCGCGGTCGTGTGGCCGCCGCCGAGGTGCTCGGCGACCTGCGTCGACGACACCGGGCCGTGCGCCACGACGAACGCGCGGATCTGCTCGCGGCGCCGCGCGCCGAACGCGGCCTTCGCGGCGGCTCCGGCGTTCGAGGAGGCGCGCGCGGTGCGCGCCCCCTGCGACGTCGAGGCGGCCGCGGGAGAGCCCGGAGAGACCGCGGCCGCCTCGACGGGGACGGGCACGACGGGCGCGGGGGGAACCTGCGCGGCGTCGAGGGCGCGCGAGCGCGCTGGTTCGTCCCCAGGGCCGGATCCCACCCCGGCCCCCGTCGTCATCGTGGGCGCGCTGGGCGCGCCGAGCGAGAGCACCAGCGACGAGAGCCGCCGGCGCAGGTAGTCCGGCGCGACCTCGTCGACGAGCGCGTCGTCGTCGTGCTCGCGGAGCCACGCGGCCAGGCCCGCGCGCAGCGGGTCTGAGGAGCGCGCGCCGGTCACGAGCGCGCCCTCGTCGGGTCGACGGGCGCGTAGGGGATGGGCTCGTCGACGCCGTGGTTCGAGTCGAGCACCCAGTGCGCGGCGGGGACGCGACGCGGCTCGGGGCGCGCCTCACGGGACGCGCGTGCAGGATCGAGATCGGCGACGGGCGGCGTAGAGGGGGGCATGGGTCAGCCGTCCGTTCCGCTGCGCTTGACCGACTCGCTCGCCGCCTCGACGTGCCGCCGCTCGACGTCCGTGAGCCACGTCGTGGCCGGGATGCCGGCGATCCGCTCGATGGCTTCGCGCTGGTGTGCGCTCGGGCGCGACCGCCCGGTCACCCACATCGACACGGCCTGCTGCGAGACGCCGAGCGCCTTCGCGAGGTCGGCCTGCGTCATCCGAGGCGGGGAGAAGAACGCCCGCAGCCGTCGGGCGCCGTCCGAGGTCTTCGTGAGGTCGTCCACGGCGGCACACTACAACGCGCGTTGTTGCAAGTCTAGCCCTTGTTGTCTTGTGCGCGCACAAGTGGGACGATGCGGGGGCAAGCGCATGGCCGAGGTGACCGGTCGCCCGCGTGCGGTCGTCACGCGCTCGTTCGTGTTCTTCCGCGGGGCGCCCTGGGTGTGGGGCGCGGACGTGGCCGACGTACGCCGCCTTGCCGCATCGAGGGATCGCCGCCCGGGCCTGACGCGCACGAGGCTCCGCGACCGTCCCGAGCGCGTCGTCCTCGCTGTCGACGACGTTGCCTAGCTGTCCCTCGTTCGTGGGCGCCACAACGAACACTTGACCGACCACAACGCGCGTTGTAGTAATGCTCCACCGGTCGCGCCCCATCGCGGCGGCCGGAAGGAGCTGCCCGATGCCCCGCATCCGTTCCGCCGCTGACCTCCGCGAGCACGTCCG
>CAZNOT010000056.1:0-1641 GCA_964574865.1 uncultured Candidatus Saccharibacteria bacterium
TCGACGCCGCCGCGCTCGCGGCCGCGGTCGAGGTTGGGCTACCCGCGCTCGCGCTACCGGGTTCTGGCCTCTCGGACGAGGCACTCTACCCGCGCACGAATCTGCCGCTCGCGCGAAAGATTCTCCGGCGCGGCGGGTGTCTGCTCTCGGAGATGGCGCCGGACGAGCGCGCCGCGCCGTGGAGCTTCCCTCGGCGGAACAGAATCTTGGTGGGACTCGCGGACGCGGTCGTCGTGGTCGAGGCGCAGCAAAAATCTGGAACGCTCATTACCGCGCGGCTCGCGCTCGATTACTCGCGCGAAGTTCTCGCCGTTCCAGGATCAATTTTCTCGTCGCGCTCGGAGGGCGCGAACTGGCTCCTCTCGTGGGGCGCGGCGCCGGCGCGGAACGCGGAGGATATTTTGAGAGCGGTCGGCATCGAGCCGCGAGTGCCGGATGAAACCTCAGCTCTCGCTCCCCCGCCCGACCTCGACCCCGACGCGGCTCTCCTCCTCGCCGCGCTCGACGACTCTCCCTCCCGCGACGATTTAATAGAGCGTCTCGCTTGGCCCGCTTCCCGCCTCGCCGTCGCCCTCGCCACGCTCGAGCTCCACGGCCTCGCCAGTGAATCAGGTGGGCTCGTGCGGCATTGCGAGCCGCGGTCGGCCCGTCTGCAGATGGGTCACTGACCGCTGCCAGGATGACGGCCTCGACGAAGAGCGCGCGCAAAGAGAATCGATAAACAGATTGCCGAGAGCCCGGACGCCACATCCAGGACCCCTCGCAGGTGGAAGACACCCAGCGACCACGGGAATGCGGCGAGACGGAGAAGCGCACACTCCCCCAGGAAGACAGCCGCCCACAACGCGGCGCGCCAGAACCCGAGCCTAGACCAGGCGACAACGGTTACCGCCACGAAGGTAAGCGCCCCTCCTACCGGCACATCGATAGTCGGCCAGAATAGGACCTGCGCACCAAGGTCGTTTGCCGCATCAAAAAATTCGACAGCCTGAATCGCAAGAAACTTAGGGAGCCAGAAAAGAAAAACTGTGTCCCGGCGGATATAGACAGAGCCTCGGCTCACACCGGCACAGGAATCGCCCGACAGGTCTGGCACGAGATCGGCAACCAGAGGCAAGCCGCCCCAGTACTCTTGGCCATTCTGGTAGTACTTGGCCGGCCCTTGCAGGACAGCTACCGACCCCTCGATCGGCGGCCAGAGATCTGTGTCTTCGCAGTCGGACGCCAGAGCGCCATCAGCGGAAAGAAGCGCGCAGAGCGGAGGTGGGCGCCCGATGCAGGCGCTCGCGGTGGCAGGAAACGCGAGCGCCGAAAGGGCCAGAGCGACCACAGCGACAGACCGATTCATTGCGCGAAGTATACCTCGCCGCGAAGCGGCGGTTCCAGGAAAAGTGCAGCTTGGCGCCACGCCGGACAGCGGAGCAAATCGCCCGCAAGATCGAGAGCTACGCCGCCAACCCCACAGCCGCCTAACCCGCGGCTTTTCTTATTCTCGAGGCTTCCGTCTTGCCCCCGGAGCACGTCGCGCCTCCGAAGCGCGACGTGCCCCTTACCGCCGCCTTAGTGCGCCGTTTGCCCTCCGCTATAGATGTGCGCTATAGAATGCCCTAGCTAATGTCAAAAACCCTCCTCATCGTCGAG
>CAZNOT010000057.1:0-1530 GCA_964574865.1 uncultured Candidatus Saccharibacteria bacterium
GTCGGCGCGGAGCGTGTCGAGAACGGCAGCAACGGTTTCGTCGGCCGAGTTGGCGAGCTTTGAATCCTTCCCCGTCGCCGCGACGATTGCGCCACCGTCGATGAAATCTTCCGCGGTGTCGTTGTGACGCGCGGCGGGCATTTTCAAGACAAGCGCGTCGGCGAGCGCGAGCGCCTCCGCGTACGGCTTCTCGAAAACTTTCCGTCGGCTCGTGTTGCTGCGCGGCTCGAAGCACGCGAGCAATCGACGGTCGGGGTAGCGCGCGCGAATTCCCGCAATCGTCTCACGCGCGGCCGTCGGGTGGTGCGCGAAGTCGTCGAGGACGGTCAACGACTTCCCCGCGAACTCTCCTTCGAAAATCGGCTCCTGCCGCCGCTTCACGCCGGCGAATCGTGCCAAGCCTTTCTGGATCGCCCCGAACGGAATCCCGACCGACATCGCCAACGCGCACACGCCGAGCGCGTTCTCGGCGTTGTGCCGGCCGGACGCGGGCAAACGAATGTCGCCCAGCTTCCCGCCACGCCACTCCACCTCGAACGTCTGCGCGTCATCGCCCGCCGCGGCGAGGTTCGCGCCGCGGCAGTCGGCCATCGCGCCGAAGCCGTAGCGGACGACGCGCGAAGATGAAAATTCGGCGAGCGCGTTCGCCTCTGCATTGTCGACGTTCAGGACCAGGACGCCGTCCTTCGGCATCCCCGCCGCGAGGAAACGGAACGCCTGGCGGTAGTCCTCGAGCCCGTCGTAGATATCGAGGTGATCGAGCTCGACCGACGTCACGAGCGCGGCGTACGGCGCGTACGCCAGAAACTTCGGCCGCTTGTCGAAGTACGCGGTGTCGTACTCGTCGCCCTCGACCGCGAAGAAGCGACCCGCCCCGAGCCGGCTCGAGTCACCCGTGTCGCGCCGCACGCCGCCGATCAGGTAGCCGGGATTCTCCCCCGCCGCCTCCAAGACCGTCGCGAGCATTGCGGTCGTCGTGGTCTTGCCGTGCGTGCCGCAGCACGCGAGCAAACGGCGGCCGCCCAAGACGAGCGGCAGCGCGTCCGCGACCGACCCGTACGGCTTCCCCGCGTTCCGCGCGCCCTCAGCCTCGACGTGCCCCGGTCCCGCCGCGTTCCCTACCACGACCAAATCCGCGCCGGCGATGTTCGCCAGGCTCGGCTCCAACACTTTAATTTCTTTCGCCGCGAGCAGGCCCGAAATCGGCTCGTAGCAGCCGGTGTCCGATCCGGCCACCTCCAAACCCGCGTCTTTCAAGATTGCCGCCATCGATCCCATTGCCGTCCCGCAGACGCCCACGATGTGGATTCGCTTCGGGCTCTCGGGCAGCGAGGGGCGCTCGGCGAGCCGCGCCTCGGGGTGCGCCAGCCCGGCAGCTTTGGCGCGGTAGTAGCCAGAGGGATTCACGCGCGGCATTGTACGGGAAAAGAATCGGGCGCGCCCCCCGGGGCGGCCCCATGTTTTTTAAACCCAAACCGAAAAAACCGCGCAACACCCCCCGCCCCCCGGCCCCCGGGAACCCCCCGACGC
>CAZNOT010000058.1:0-1526 GCA_964574865.1 uncultured Candidatus Saccharibacteria bacterium
CGCCTCAGGCCCCTCGGCGGCGCGCGCCGCTCGCCGCGTGCTCCGCCTCCGAGCGACCGAGTCCTACCGCGCCGCCCGTCGCGCCGACGACTGCGCCTGGCTCAAGCAGGCCGAGGCGATGGTCGCACGCGGCAGTCTCTTCGAGTCGTCCGTCGCAAGTCTCCGCGCCCGCCTCGCTGCCTAGTCCGAACCTGTCCACCAAGGAGTCGCCAATGAACACCCCCGACCTCGCCTTCGAGTCCGTGACCTTCGGCGTCCGCCCGTTCCTCTGCGCCTATGTCACCGTCGGCGCGGCGCGCCTCGAGTTCGTGTGCCTCGGCGTCGACTCCCGTGTCGAGGTCTACGACCACCCCGACCCGCGGACCGCCCTGCCGCGCTTCTGCGGCTACCTGCCCGACGAGACCGGCCGCAAGTTCGTCCAGCTTGCCCGCGAGCACGCCGACTTCCCCGCGCCAGGCGTGCGCCCCGCCCTAGCTAAGTGCGCGTAGCGGCCGCTCCGCCCCGCCCCGCCCCGGTAGGCCCCGAGCCCCGGGGCTTCGGGCGTATGAGCGCCCCCCCGACCGCCGTTCGCCGCGCCTCCGCCCCGTCAACGCGCCGCGCCCGCGCCGCGGAGAGCTTCAAGACCGCCGCGGAGTGCCTCGGGGCCATCGAGCCGGGGGTGTCGATCTTTGCGGTGACGCGCGGCCAGTTCTCGATGCTCGACGCCGTGCTACACGTCCTCTCCGAGCTCGGCCCCTCGCGTGTGTCGATCTGGACGTGGACGATTGCCGACTACGAGATCCAGGTGTTCTCCGACTTCATGCGCGACGGGCGCATCACCGATGGGCGGCTGGTCATCGACCATGGCGCGCGGAACAAGAACCGTGCCCTCATCGCAGCGTGGCAGGCGTCCTTCGGCTCCGAGTCGGTGCGCTACGTGCTGAACCACGCCAAGATCGCGACCGTCGAGGGCGGCGGGCGGCACGTCTTGCTCCGCGGCTCGATGAACCTTAACTTCAACCCGCGCTTCGAGCAACTCGACGTGACCGAAGGCGGCCCCGACTTCGACCTGGTGCGCCAGATCGAGAACGAGCTCCCGGTCCTCGCCGACAACTGCCCCGGCGCCGCAGCCTACAAGGCAACCCGCGTGGGCGACGCCTTCGAAAAGGAGACGCTCGCCCTCTTCTCCCACCTCAAGGTCTGGGCCAAATGAGCAAGACATCCGCCAAATCCACCCCGCCGCCGACCCCGCGCACCAAGGACGACGTCCTGCGCATCCTGCGCGAGGACAACCCGAGCCGCCAGCTCGCGCCGAAGATCGTCATCTACGCCGACGCCTTCCTCGAGTACCAGGCCGCGCAGGCGAACATCGACGAACACGGCGCGGTCGTGTTCCACCCGCGCACCGGCGCGCCCATCGACAACCCGTTCATTCGCGTCCGCAACGCGGCGTCGAAGCTAATGCTGCAGATGCGGATCAACGCGGCGCGCCTCTGGGCGCCGTGAAAATCGTCGGGCGGCGCGTTCTAGTCCTTGACGGGTGGCGT